>NZ_CP007440.1:3274697-3582146 GCF_001579845.1 Rhodoplanes sp. Z2-YC6860 | reverse complement strand
TCGCGGTGATGCCAACCAGCGACGCGTGCTTTCCCAGCTGCGGGCGGCTCGCCGTGGCGCGCCCATCCGCACCGGATCCGGACGGCATCCGGACCATTGCGGAGCGACTGGTCAAGGCACGCAATCCGTATGTGGTCGTTTCCCGCTCAGGCAAAAACGCCGCCACGGTTCCCGCTCTCGTCGAACTATGCGAGCTTACGGCGATGCCGGTGGTCGACGGCGGCAATCGGACTTATCAGTGCTTTCCTTTCGGCCACTGGCTCTATCAAGGCTCCGCGAAACTCGCCGACGCCGATTTGGTGATCGTCCTCGACGCCGATGTGCCTTGGCCCCCGGAGAGTCCGCCCCCGCGGGATGCCTATGTCGCGGTGGTCGGCGCCGATTCTGTCACCGCAATGATCCCCACCTTCGAGTTCTGTGCCGATCTGCGCCTCAACTCGGATCCGCTGAATGCGATCAAGGCGCTGACCGAGGCGCTTCGGCAGCTCGGTCCGCCCACCGGCGATCTCCTCGAAGAGCGGACGAAGCGGTGGAAGAACGCTTCAACCGAGCGCCATTCGCGACTGCGTGCTGAAGCTCTCGCCCTCGCAACGAAAACGCCAATCGATCCGGCGTGGCTCGCATTCCAGATCTGCGAAGCTCTGGACTACAACTGCATCATGATCGACGACACGCTGTCGCACAATCCGCTGTCGCGCTTCCTGAAAAGCTCGCGGCCCGGAAGCTACTTCCGAAATCCCGGCAGCGGCGGTGGCTGGGGTCCCGGCGCCGCACTCGGGGCCAAGCTCGGTGCGCCCGGCCGCGATGTCGTCACCGTCACGGGCGACGGCTTCTACATGTATTCGGCTGCCAGCGCCTGCCTGATGGCAGCCCGACGCTACAACGCGCCCTACATGACAGTCGTCTTTCAAAATCGCAGCTACAGCACAGGCACGCGCGCAACAGCCAGCTTCTACCCGGACGGATATTCGGTGCGAAGCGGACTGGAAGGCGGTTACTTCGATCCGATCGACTTTGCGAAAGAGGCGGAAGCAGCCGGCGCTTACGGTGAAAACGTTCGCGATCCGGCCGAGGTGGCTCCAGCCCTGCAGCGAGGCCTGGCAAAAATCCGGAGCGGCATCCCTGCGGTGATTTCCGTCTGGCTGCCACGCCATCTGCAAACGACTTGATCGTCGCTGTCATAGAGGTTCCAATGAAACGACTTTCGATTGTGGCGCTTGCAGCTGCGCTTTGGATGCCGCAGGCCAACGCACAGGACTATCCCATCCGTCCTGTGCAACTGATCGTGCCGTTCGCTCCCGGCGCGGGATCGGACGTCGTCGGCCGGCTGGTGGCGCAAAAGATGGCCGACAGCTTCGGGCAGCCTGTGGTGGTCGAAAACAAGAGCGGTGCGGGCGGCCTACTGGCCAACCGTTACGTCGCGACCTCCGTGCCGGACGGCTACACGTTGCTGATGGTGACCGGCGCGTATCCGGCGCAAGCGGCCATGCTGAAAGATATGCCTTTCGATCCCGAAAAGGACGTCAGCATGGTTTCAACGCTCATCGCCTATCCGTTCGTGCTGGTCGTCAAGCCTGACTCGCCCATTCGCACTGTCTCGGACCTGATCCGGCACGCGAAAAGCAACGCGGGCAAATTGAACTACGCAACGACCGGCCCTGGCTCGGTGCATCATCTTGCATCCGAGCTGTTCAACATGATGGCAGGCACCGAAACGGTGCCGGTTGCATATCGCGGCGGCGCGACGCAAATCCTCGAACTGCTCGCCGGGCGCGTCGACTTCCTGTTCGAGACAATGCCGACCGCGATGCCATTTATCGCCGACGGACGGGTGCGCGCGGTGGCCGTGACCACCAAGGAGCGATGGGCGGCGCTGCCCGAGGTCCCAACCGTGGCCGATACCCTGCCCGGCTATGAGGTTGTATCCTTTCTGGGCCTTGCGGCGCCGGGCCGCACGCCCGGCCCGATCGTCGCGAAGCTGAATTCTGAAATCCGCCGCGTGCTCGATCTTGCGGACATTCGCGAACGCTTCAAGGCGCTCGGCGGGGAGCAACGGCCCGCAACCGCCGGCGAAACGCAGACATTCGTCGCAGGCGAAATTCGCAAGTGGAAAGAAGTGGTCTCCGCACGGGGGATCGAACGCCAGTAGATCGGCCGCCGCGCGTTCGAACATATTGCTTGATCGCGTTTTAGAGTCTTCGAACCAGATCGGATTGGAACGATGTTGCGGAGTTTGACGCCACTGGATGAGCCGACAATCACTGGCCTGATTCTGCGCTTCCTGCTCTGCTCGGCCTATGTCTGGAGCGGCGTAACGAAGCTCGTGGCGTTCAACGCCACTGTGAAGCACTTCTCGAATCGGTTCCAACTGCCGGCCCCGCACGCGGCGGTGGCACTGACCATCCTTGTGCAGCTTGCCGGCTCGGCGATGTTCATTACCGGTTGGATGGCTGCGGCAGCGGCCACCTTGTTGGCCGTCTTCACGATGGCGGCCACGGTCATCGTCTATCCGTTTTGGAAGATGAGCGGGGTCGAGCGTGCCCGCAACATCGAGACCTTCCTCGAGCACGTCGGGCTGGCAGCCGCCTTTCTGATCTTGGCTTGGCCGCTGGCGCGTTGATTCTGTCCAGTACCCGCCGCCCCAGTCACACTCCTGAAATACGTATATATTTCGGATAGTTATGTTGCATCGACCGATTGCATTTACTACACAGGCAACTCGATTGAATCGGAGCACCGAATGCCAAGGCCCAAAGTCGGCGAGCGACGCAATACTCCTTCTCTTCGTCCGGTCGCGGCACCGCGAAGCTCCAACTCCCGCGCAGCGATGTTTCGCGATGTGGTGATGCTGCTCTATGCAACGACCGGCCGCCTCCAGCGATTGAAGCGACTGGTCGCATCGACGATGAATTTGAATTCTACGGAATATTCAATCGTCGCCGCGCTCTACCGTCTCGATCCCAAGGCCGGCGTTCGGGTGCGCGACATCGCCAATTATTTGCACATGGCTCCGGAAAACGTCACGACGACCGTTGGTGGCCTCGTCAAGTCAAAGTGGGTTGTAAAAGCGTTTGATCCGAACGATGCGCGAGCGGTTACCGTCACGCTGCACCGTTCGGCCAGGCAAAGGATCGACCGTCTCACGGAAGAGCTGGCGGACATCAATGACGTCTGGTTTCGTGACATGACGCCCGCGGAAATCCTCCAGTTCTCAAAATACCTCGAGCGGATGCTCGACGGATTCGATGCTGCCTATCAAAAAGCATCAGACAAATTCCAGTCGCCACTCAACCGCGGTCGCGACGTCCTCTAACTCGGCCTCCCACCATGGCTCCTCCTGTCACCCGTATCGGCAGCCCGACCTCCGACGTGTCCCGCTTGGTGATGCGAGGTCGAAACGTTCTGACGGATATTCTCGGAAAGATGACGTTCTCCGAGGCATTTTATTTCATCGTTACAGGCAAGGACATCGAGCGCCGCAAACTGCCGTTGATGGACGCCTGCATGATCGTGCTCATGGACCATGGCATCACGCCCACGGCCATCGTCGCACGCCTGATCGCCGATTCCCTGCCCGGACAGGCACAGATCGGAATTGCCGCAGGCACCATGATGATCGGAGAGAAGTTCGTCGGCACGATGACCGGCATGGGCTCGCTGCTGCTCGAAGGCGTGGCGTCGGGAAAGGAGCCCCGCGTCTGGGCGCGTGAGACCGTCGAAAATGCCGCGAAAGCCAAGAAACGCCTGCCTGGCTTCGGACACCCATACTACAATCCGACCGATCCCCGAACATTGCGCCTGATGGAAATTGCGCGCGAGCACGGGATCGATGGCCCCTACATGGCGCTGGTCCACATCCTGAGCGAGGAAATTGACCGCGTGTCCGGAAAACATCTGACGCTGAACGTCACCGGAGCGCTTGGGGCGCTATTGTGCGAACTGGGCTTTCCCGCGGCCGCGATGCGGGGGCTCGCGGTCGTCAGCCGCGCGGCCGGTTTGGTGGCCCATACGGTCGAGGAATCGAGCCAACCGGTCTCTCCGGCCTTTATGGAGTTCGCGGGCGAGATCGAGTATCGCGACCCCGAATAGTCGATCGGCTGTTACTTCGCCTTGCTGGCGGCCACTTGCTCGTTGTGTCGACGCCAGCTTTCAATCTCGGATTCGCCATAACCGAGATCGCGGAGGATGCGCTCACCATCTGCATTCAGATTGGGTGGCAGATCGAGCGCCTGATCGTCCCGAGAACCATCGAAGTATACCGGTCGTCGTATGGCCTGATACGCGCCGCGTACCGGATGACGCATCTCATAAAACGAGCCGAGATGCTGCACCTGCGGATCCGTCATCACCTCCGGCAGAGAATTGACCGGCGCGTGCGGCACGTCGTTGGCTTCCAGACGCTCCATCCAATGGTTGCGCGGCGCGGTCTCGGCGACCTTTTGCAGCTCCTGAGCCAATTCAAGGTAGTTGTCGACGCGGCCGGCCCGGTTGTTGAAACGAGGATCAGTCGCAAGATTCCGGACGCCGAATGCCTCCAACACCGCCATCCAGAATTTCTCCTGTGACGACATGTGGATCGATACAAGTTTCTCATCGGAGCAACGCAACGCGTAGGATTGCGATGCGCGCGAGCGCATGAGCGGTTCGGCCGGCAAGCCGAGCATGGTATGCGCCAGAAACGGGTCGGGCATGAAGGCCATCGTCGCTTCGAGCATGTTGACGTCGACAGTTCGCCCGCGCCCCGTCGTGCCGCGCTCGACCAACGCCGCAAGGATGCCCTGGCTCGCGTACATCCCGGTCAGGTTGTCGGAGATGGACGGCCCGGTGATCACGGGATCCCCGTGAAAGAAGAGCGATGACGTGCCGGCAAGCGCCTGCGCCACGGCGTCATAGGCAGGCCGGTCCTTGTAGGGCCCGGTCGCTCCGAAACCGCTGATCGCGCAACAGATCAATCTCGGATTTTCCTTCATGAGGATGGCGCGGCCTAATCCCAGTCGCTCCATGACCCCTGGCCGGAAATTCTCGATGAACACGTCCGCTTTCCGGATCAGCCGGAGCAGCACGTCCTTGCCCTGCTCGCTCCGGATATCGAGCGCGATGCTCTTCTTGTTCCTGTTGTAGGACAGGAAATGAGGCGAGTGATCCTTTCCGCGAAATGTACGGAATGGATCGCCTCCGTTCGGATTCTCCAGCTTCACGACCTCCGCGCCGAGATCGGCCAGCAGCATGCCGGCCAGCGGCCCGGTGATCATGGTCGTGGCTTCGACGACTTTGATGCCTGCGAGAGGTGACGGCATGGATTGGCTCAATATCCCGGTATCAGAAGCGGTGGAATTCCTTGAATTCGGGAGTCCGATGGGCAAGCTCCCAAGGATCGATCCTGACATCGACAATCGTTGTCACGTCGGATGCGATCGCCCGTTTCAAGGCACCCTCGAGGTCTGCCGGGCGATCAACACGGACGCCGTTGGCTCCATAGGCTTCCGCAAGCTTCACCCAGTCCGTTTCTCCGACATTGGAGCCGATGTAGCGGCCTGCGTGCTGCATCTTCTGGAAGATGCGTAACGCGCCGAAGCTCACGTCGTTGTAGATCACCACGGTCACGGGCAGCTTTTCGCGGACCGAGGTCTCGATCTCCTGCGCATTCATTCCGAAATCGCCGTCGCCGATCGGAACGATGACCTTGCGATCCGGCCGCGCGAGCTTGATGCCGAGCGCTGCCGGGAACGCCCACGCCATCGTGCCGGATCCGACACACCAGTGGTATTGGTCCGGTTCGCTCACCTGAATGTAGTTTGCGAAATGGGTGTGGTGACCAGAACCCACCACGTAGATCGCATCACGCGGCGCGATCTTCTCCAACACCTTGGTGATGAGCTGCGGCTTGATCGGCGTGGATTCGAGATCGGCGTCGTAGTAGCGCGCCTTCTCATCCTTCTTGCGCCTGGCAATGTCCTGGGCAATCGCGGGGTCGGCCCGCTTGATCCCCTTGCCGGCGATGCGTTCCAGCAGATCCTTGAGAAACAAACCCGCATCGGCGTGCACGCCGACGGCCACGGCGTATTGACGGCCGATCTCGAGCGGATCCGGTTCGACCTGGATGATGCGAGCGTCCGGGTTGATGAGCTGCCAGTTGAGTGTATTGACGTTGCGGAACTGGCAGCCGAGGCCCAGCACCACGTCGGCATCCGTCAGCAGCGAATTCGCGGTCGACAGGCCGAAGTGCCCCACCAAACCGCCGGACAGCGGGTGATGCTCCGGTATCGAGCCGCGCCCCATCTCGGTGGTGATCACCGGAATGGACAGCGCCTCCGCCAGGCGCACCACCAGCTTTGAGGCGCGCGACCAGGTGACGCCGCGTCCCGCGATGATGATCGGGCGCTTCGCCGATTGCAGCAGCGCCAGCGCGCGATCGACCGCCTCCGCATCCGGCCGTGTGGCGTTCGAAACGTAGTCGGAATGGGCCCCACCCCGCAGGGACAGGTCGAAGGTTTCCACGTCCACCGGCTGCGGCAGCAGATCCTTGGGAAAATCGATGTGCACGGCGCCCGGTAGCCCGGACTTCGCCACCTGCATCGCGGTGCGCATCAAGCGGCGGGCATCCTTGGCCTCGATCATCTGATCGCTGCGCTTGGTGAAACGAGAAAACACGCCGTTGACGTCGAATTCGTGCCAAATGTCGCGGCCGAGCCGGAAGCGGTCAAGATTCGCCGACAGGATCAGCAGCGGGACGTTGTCCTTCTGGGCCGACCAGGTGCCAAGCACCGCATTGGAAACGCTCGGTCCGACGTGGAAGAGCGCGCAGCCGATCTCTCCGGTCGCACGTGAGTATCCGTCCGCCATGGCGGCGGTGCTCATCTCGAATTTCGTCGTTACATAGCGGATCTTTGTGCTGCGCCCATAGAGCGCGTCGAGCAGGGGAAGCACCGTATCTCCGGTCATCCCGAAGACCGCCTTGACGCCTTCCTCGACGAGCGCGTCGATGATCGCTTCGGCAGCGGATTGCTGGTTCGACGTGCGGGGCGCGAGAGAAGCTGCAGGTGTGGCCGTATCCATTGGCAATTTCCTCGAAAAACTCGACGACTGGTTCCGATAGATATATTCTATATGCTTTTTCGCGGCCAGTCCATCTCCCGTCGGGCCATACACCTCCCGAAGTCCCTGCTATCAACCGACGTCTGAAATGATCGATTGATGACCGCTTCGCGCTGCTCGCGATCGCTCTGCCCCAGTCCAATTTGACGGATCATCTCGGTCTGTATACTATAAAACATAGTATATTATATAGGAATGAGCATGACCGAGCTTCTGGTTTGCCGCGAAGGCGAGATAGCCGAAGGCGGGGTTCGCATCGTCCAGACGACGACCGACGAAATCGGCGTGTTCTATCGGGGCGGTCAATACTTCGCCTATCGGAATTTCTGTCCGCACCAGGGCGGGCCAGCCTGCGAAGGCGTCCAGTTACCTCAGGTTGTCGACGTCATCGGCGAAGGCGGCGTCTACCTCGGCCAGAACTACGACGAGGCCGACATCCACATCATCTGCCCCTGGCACAGCTACGAGTTTCATCTCTCCGATGGCACTCACGTCTGTGACAAGAGCCTGCGGCTCAAAAAGTACGACGTGGTACGACGCGATGGCCAAGTCTACATCGTTGCATGAGCCGCTCGCCGTCGTTCCGCGAAATCCGAATTCCGTCCCGCCTGCGCGAGGAGCAACCATGACAAACGACATCCACAGCTTTCGCGATCTGGCGAACGAAGAGTTCGACACCAGGACGCTCCTTCGCAACGCCGCGCAGCAGGCGAAAGACCGCAAATACGATGACTTCTTCATCGTCGACACGGATTCCCACCACTACGAGCAAGAGGCCTTCAAGGAGATTGCCGAATTCATCGAGAACCCGATTCTGCGCCACGAAGCCAGGGTTCAGGGCATGTCTCTTGGCGGCATCGTCTCGGACAATGCGCTCTATCAAGGCAACGGCGGCCGCATTACCCGCTATCCCATGCGCGGCAAGGAAAAGGTCCCACCGACGCCGCACCGCGATATCACCTTGATGGAGCGGTGGATGGATTCGATGGGCGTCGATACCGCCGTCATGTTTCCGACCCCGATGCTCAATCTTGCGAGCTGCCCGCGGCGGGAAGAGGTCAGCGGTATCGCACTAGCCTACAACAGGTGGCTTTGCGACAAGGTGCTAGCCGAGAACCCGCGGCTGAAATCGATGCTCTATCTGCCGTTTTATGATCCCGACATGTGTCTGCGCATGATCGACGAGTTTGGCGATCGCAAGGGTGTCGTCGGCTTCATGGTCACGGCAACGACCTACAAATCCAATTTCGAGAACCCCTACATGAAGATTTATTCTTCATTGCAGGAGCGCGGAATGCCGCTCGGCTTTCATGCAGCGTTCAATTGGAGCGAGCAGAGCCTGTCGCTCACCAATCGGTTCATCGCTGTGCACAGCCTCGGTTTCTCGTGGTGCAATATGCTCTACATGACGAACTGGCTGGTGAACGGCATGCCGGAGCGGTTTCCCAAGCTGAAGACCATATGGATCGAAAGCGGGCTCGCATGGCTGCCCTTCCTGATGCAGCGCCTGGACAACGAGTTCATGATGCGGACGTCCGACGCCCCGCTGCTCAAGCGGAAACCGAGCGACTATATGCGCGAGATGTATTTCACCTCGCAGCCCATGGAGATGGTGAACAACCGCAAAGCGCTCGAGGTGACCTTCGAGATGATCAATGCGCGGACGCAGCTGCTGTATTCGTCCGACTATCCTCATTGGGACATGGACCTGCCCAGCACCATCTATGACTTGCCGTTCCTGACCGAGCAGGACAAACGCAATATTCTGGGCGGTAACGCTCAGCGCGTTTTCAATCTCGAGCCGAGCCTGTCCCCTGTCAAACAAGCGCGGCGATCCGCCGCATGAATCCTCGCCCTTCGCGATAGGCGAGATCGTCTCCGTCAATCGCCTTTGATCTTCTTGTCCTCGATGACGGAACGCCATTTGGCGCTCTCCTCAGCAATCACCTTCTGAAATTCGACCGGGCCCAGCGAAGCTTTCTCGAAATATCGCGTTGCCAGCACGCTTTGCATTTCCGGCCTCTGCAAAACTTCCGCCAAGTCTGCCTCGAGCTTCTCCCTGATGTCCTGTGGGACTCCCGCCGGCGCGAGCAAGCCGAAAGCGCCTTGCGAACTGAAACCCGGTACCCCCGCCTCCTCCATGGTCGGCAGATCCGGCGCCAGTTCGGACCGCCGCTTGGTGGTGATCGCCAATGCTCGTACGCCGTTCTGCCCGACGTGCGGCAGCACCGTGGCAGCGCCGTTTATGGACGCGTCTATTTCGCCGGCAACCAGGGCGGTCGCCGTCTCGTTCGCGCCGCGGTAGGGCACGTGCACAAGCTCGACGCCCGACAGACGCGAAAAGAACTCGAAGGCCAGACGCTGGATGCTGCCGGATCCTGTCGAGCCGAAGGTCATCTTTCCCGGATTGGCTTTGGCGAACGCAATGAACTCGCGCAAGCTTTGCGCTTGAACCTTGCCGCTGACCGCGAATACGTGAGGCGTGGTCGCAATCAGGCTGAGCGGAGCCAACTCGTTCATCGTATACGGGAGCGAGGCGTACAGCAGCGGATTGAGGATGAAGGTCCCGTCCGCGGTGAAGAGAAGGGTGTATCCGTCCGGTTCACTTCGCGCCACCGCCGTCGTGCCCGTGAACGTGTTCGCGCCGGGGCGATTTTCGATGACGACGGATTGCTTCCATTTCTCGCTCAAGGCCTGCGCAACAACGCGCATCACGATGTCCGGGGCGCCACCTGCGGAAAACGGGATGATGATCCTGACAGTACGCGTGGGATAGTCCGTCGCGGCATCGGAGCTGTTGAGTGCAACCAGGCAACCCAGCAACGCTGCCATAAGGGCCGACGCGCAGCGGAGGACACAACCGCGCGCCGTGCGTTGTCGACCGATCGACGATGTTTTCGACATCAAGATTCGAACTCTCACGACGACCTCCTCCGCGGCATTCCCCATAATATATCGCATATTACAGATAGCTATATTTTTTATCTTATTTCAGTTAGCATCCACGAGACCGTCCCAACTGCCGAATTCGGAGGCACACCATGAACGGCCTGATCCTCAAAGCTCTCGTACTCGGCCTTGCCCTCATCAGCACAGCCGCTGCCGCCCAGACATTCCCCGATCGCGTCGTGCGACTTGTTGTCCCATTCGCACCTGGCGGGGTGACAGACCTGGCAGCGCGCGTCATCGGTCAGCAGCTGTCGGCAAAATGGGGACAGCAGGTGTTGATCGAAAATCGACCGGGCGCAGGCGGTGTTATCGGAGTCGAGGCCGTTATCCGGTCAACGCCGGACGGCTACACGCTTCTCATGGCCACCAATGGCGAGATCACCATCAACGCGGCGGTTTTTTCCAAGCCCAAATACGACGCACAGAAGGATCTGCTGCCGATTGCGATGGCCACGTCGACTCCCTTCGTGTGGAGCGCCAATCTGAGCACCGGGATTGCGTCTCTGGCGGAACTGGTGGCGGCCGCCAAGGCGAAGCCTGGTGCGCTGTCCTATTCCTCGGCTGGTCTTGGCAGTTCGAGCCACATGGCGACCGAGCAATTCGCCGCTGCGGCCGGAATCAAGCTGCTTCATGTTCCCTATCGGGGTGGAGCGCCTGCCGCCACCGCTTTGATGTCCGGCGACGTGTCCGTTTCGGCGGTGTCGCTCTCGTCTCTGCTGCCGGTTATCGATTCCGGGAAGGTCAAATTGCTGGCGATCACGTCGGATCAGCGTTCAAGCCTTGCTTCCGACGTTCCGACCGTGAGCGAGACCGGCGTCCTGAAGGATTTCCGGACGGCGATCTGGACTGGTTTGTTCGCGCCGGTCGGGACGCCGCAATCCATCGTGGCAAAAATCGAGACCGACATGATCGAGGCCCTGAAGGACCCTGGACTGACCGAACGCCTCGAGAAGGCTGGAGCGCAGGTGTCGAGCATGCCGGCCGCCCAATTGCGCAGCTATATCCGCCAGGAAACCGATGAACTGAAGAAGATCGCGAACGAGTCCAACATCCGCGTGGAGTGACCTTCGTGCATTGTGCGACGCTGACTTTGCGGCGGCACCGCGCCCATGCTCGCGGCCCTCGCAGCCGGCGAAATTCAGATGGCGATGAATCCTACGCTGACGAAAGCTTCGAACAGCCGGAGATTGGTGCCCGCCTGTCGGAGCTCAGCACGGAGGTCAAGACAGGCTCGCCTGCGGAAATTTGGCGATCTTATCGCCCGCAAACTCGCGATGGAGAGTGGCCCGCGCCGTTGGCATCAGCATCGAGTGAGTTCGGCGCATCCCGGCAAGCGACCGGATCAGGGGACGTCGTTTCGTCCGGTGATGGCGCCCAACCATTTATCTTCCACCTCACGTGCTTCTTCCTGCGACATGGCCGTCGTTCGGGGGAATTGACCGATCCAGGAAAACGGTCGGCATGCGTTGATGATGATCTTGGAGTGCGACGTGACGCCCCTCTCCTTTTCCCATGGCGGGATACGCGGATCGAGCGTCGAGCTCCAGCCGTTCCGGATGATATCGATCGTTTCGGCTGGCTCGCTGCGCGTCGCCACTGCCCACATGACGTCATTGAGGTTTGAGGGATCGATGTCTTCATCGACCACGACGACAATGCGGCCCATATAGGCGTTGCCGGCGGCGACCAGCCCGGCTCTCTTGGCGTGGCCGTCGTAACGCTGTTTGAGCGAAACGACCGTCATCAAGGACGAGACGTGCTGCCAGACGCCGACGACGTCGGTGATCCCGGAATTTTCGAGGTTCGACCATATCCCCGCTCCGCGGAACGGCAACCCGCAGTGATGACGTGGCGGTTTGAGCGGCGGCGACCCAAGAAGGATCGGATCGTTGCGATAGTGGACCGCCTGAACCTTCATGATCGGCAACGGCCGACGCTCCGAGGCGTAGTAGCCCGTAAACTCGCCAAACGGCCCTTCCATGAGAGTCTCGCCAGTGGCGGGCTCGAAGATGCCTTCCAGGATGATCTCCGCATGGGCAGGGATCGGAAGTCCGGTCTTCGGCCCGGGACAGAGCTCAACCGGCGCACCTTTGATGGCCCCTGCGAAATCGAACTCCGAATAGCCCGAGGGAAGCGACTCGAAACCGGCGATGAACAGAGCCGGATCTTCACCATTCACGACCACGATCGGACATGGTTTGCCTCTGTCCCAATATTTCTTGGCGATGATGGCGCCGTGTCGCCCCGGATGATCGAACTGCACGGTTACTTGGTTCTTGCCGTGGACCTGCACACGATAGATCGAAGCATTGATCCAGCCCGAATCCGGATCCTGCATCACGACGATACTGCCTGACCCGATATAGGGCCCGCCGTCAGCCCGGTGCCAAACCGGCACCGGGAATTTCGCAAGATCGACCGCATCGCCGCTATCGCTGTTCTCGAGGAACGCCGCATCCTTCACGGTCACGGGCCGGTGAACCTGGAGATTGAGCCGCTTCTTCATCCAGGCCTGCAGCGCTTCGACCGGGCGCAGTTTCGGGTCAATCCCAAGGGCCAGGGCTGCGCGCTGCGGCGTGTTCACAGGGTTGGTGAAAACGCGGAAGCCGGCCGGATATCCGACGATACGATCAAACAGGAGCGCCGGGCATTCCGGCAGGCCCGCCGCAACTTCGGTGATACCGCCGATTTCAAGGTTGGGATGCGCACCGTGAATATGCCGGAGCAAGTTTACCTTCTCGACCTCGGCAATGAATCCGCGCAGATCCTGGTAAATCACCGGCTTTCTCCTTAAACGACACGACGCAGCGAGACCGCGTTTAACGAACTCACGATCATCGCCATCTTCACACCATCGACCATCGAGGTCACTCCGGCTACGCCGGATGCAAACTGTCCAATGCGTCGCGGAACTGCCGTTCGTCGAACGTCATGGATTTCCCATTCGCCAAGCCAGGCGAATTTATATTACTTAACTAATATATTTGCAAATTGGCTCCGCGCTTCCGATGCGATGCGCGCCCGTCAGATCATGGCGCGGCGCGCTCGCTCGGCAACGCAGTCGATCCTCCGGAGGCCGTCGGATCGAGGCTTGGAACGGACGCTCCTCAGCTTCGCATCGCGGCCAATACACGTTCGGGCACGAGAGGCATGTGCCGGACGCGTGCGCCGGTCGCCGCAGCAACCGCATTGGCGATAGCGCCTGTTACGTTGCCCCCCATCTCTCCGATGCCGCTGGGCGGATTCGGCGTCGAGAGGACTTTGACCTCAATGGCAGGCACGTCTGACATGCGTGGCACGGTGTAGTCGTAGAAGTTGCTCTGCTCGACGGTGCCGTTTGCGATGGTGACACGCTCGGACAGCGCCGCGCCCATGGTGTAGACGATGGCCCCTTCGATCTGAGCGGCAATATTGTCGGGTTGAACGGCGAGACCTGCGTCGATCACCGCCCAGACGTTGGACACCTTGACCACGCCGGTCTTGCGGTCGACCGACACCTCGGCAACCATCCCGATCAGCGTGCCATCCTCGTTGCGGAAACAGAGGCCAAGTCCGCGACCGTGGGATCGTTTGCGTTGCCACTGCGACATGCCGGACAGGGTATCCAGGACAGTCAGCGCCCTGGGCACCTTGGCCACCAAGCCGCGCCGAAATTCCATCGGATCAGCTTTGTGAGCATGCGCCAGCTCGTCCATGAAGGATTCGGTCACGAAAGCATTGGGCGGATTGCCGGTCCCGCGCATGGACGACAACCTCATTCCGTCGACCTGGCGCACGTGGTCGATCAGCCGGTTGGGCAGCTCGTAGCTCGGTTGTTCAGTGCCGAGCATCGAGAAAATGGCTGTCTCCTTACGTGCCTTGAATCTCGGTCCGTCTTGGAAAGCCAGCGCTTCCTCGCTGCACACCCGATGCCGCCACGCTACGACCTGCCCGTCCGCCGCGAGCCCCGCCTTGAGGTAGTGAGCGGTCATTGGGCGGAAGCGACCGTTGCGGATGTCGTCTTCCCGCGTCCACATCACCTTGACCGGCGCTTTCGCCGCGCGCGACAGAAGGGCCGCGTCCACGACATACTCGGCATCATAGTGTCCGCGCCGGCCGAAGCCGCCGCCCAGAAGCATGGGGTGCAGGACCACCTTGCCGGCATCGATATTCAGGGCGCGAGCAACCGCGGCCCGCGCAATGGTCGGCGCCTGCGTGCCGCACCAGACCTCTGCCGCTTTGCCCTCGGCGTCAACGGACGCCACAGCGTTCAGCGGCTCCATCTGGGCGTGATAGGCGTAATCGGTCCGGTAAACGGCCTCGACGATGGTTTTGGCCTGCGACATCGCTGCGACGTCGCCTGCCTTATCCCAGGCCTTGCCGTCGGCCGTCAGATCCTTGGCGCGCTCCGCGTAGCGCTCGAGCGCCTCTACGGAATTGAACTTACTTCCTGGTACCGCGCTCCAGTTCACCTTGAGCTTCGCCTTCGCGGCAAACGCAGCCTCGGGCGTGCGCGCCACGATGCCGATGCCGTAGGGCAACGTCACCACATCGACGACGCCGGGCGTTTTGGACGCTTCTTGTTTGTCCAAATCGCTCGGTCCGCTGCTTTCCACCGGAGCGCGCAGCACCGAACCATAGAGCATCCCCGGCACCTGCACGTCGATGGCGTATTGAGCCGAGCCGTCCACCTTGGACGGCACATCGACCCTCAGCACATCCTTGCCGATGTAGCGGAAATCCGTCGCCGGCTTGAGGTCGGCCTCGGTGACCGTCGGTAAGGTCGCAGGAACACGCGCAAACGAAGCGATTTCGCCATAGGTCATTCTTCGGCCTGACGGCTTGTGAACGACGACGCCCGGCTCGGTGGCGAGTTCGGCGGCCGGCACGCCCCACTTCTCCGCGACACTGTCGATCAGGACGCGACGTGCCTGTGCCGCATGCAGACGCAGCGGCTTGAAATACGTTGGCACGCTGGCGCTGCCGGCCGTGTACATGATTTTGTAGCGCGGATTACCGTAGACCGCGTCGTCCAGCGGCGACATCTCGACCTGGACGCGTTTCCAATCCGCATCAAGCTCTTCCGCGATGATGAGGGCCAGCGACGTCCGGGACCCCTGCCCCATTTCCGCGGCAGGCGACACGATCGTTACCATGCCGTCCGGTCGGATCGTGAGCCAGGCCGTCTGCATCGTGCCGGATGACTGACCGAAGGCCGACTCATCCTTTCCCACCGGGAGCATCAAGCTGAAGGTCAACCCGGCTGCTGTTGCGAGCGCCTCACGCCGGTTGAGCCCGGTACGGTGTCCGAGAGCTTTGCTGTGCTGGTTCATGGTCAGCCCTCCCGAGCCGCGCGCTCGATCGCGCGAACTATCCGCGGATACGTGCCGCAGCGGCAGATGTTCGTGCTCATGTGCTCGACGATCTTGTCTCGCGTCGGATGCGGCGTCTCGGCCAGCAGAGCCGCCGCGCTCATGATCTGCCCCGATTGGCAGTAGCCGCATTGCGGAACGCGCTCCGCAAGCCAAGCCTTCTGAACCGGATGGCTGCGATCGGTCGACAATCCTTCGATAGTCGTAACCGACTTGCCCGCCACCTCCGACAGCGCCAGCTGACAGGAAAATGCTCGCTTGCCGTCGACATGCACCATACATGCTCCGCACAAGCCGGTACCGCAGCCGTATTTGGTCCCCGTGAGCTTCAAATGCTCGCGAAGAACCCAGAGCAAACGAGAGTCACCTGCCGCGTCGACATCGACGGGCTTACCGTTCAATTTAAATCCGACCATAGCCGTCTCCCGGGATAAGCGCGGCGATTGCTAGCTGACGCCGCATTGCGTTCCAGTCTCCACGGCGAACACCCGCAAGAGCTGAACCAGCGCCCACGAAGTGACGCATGTGTTCTGTCGCAAACAGACTTTCGCGCACCATTTGCGCATCTCACCGAAGTCTCTGCAAAGTATATATATATTATATATCAACTGCCGGCAGCGTCAATTGCATGAAGATCGACACCGCGGCATCTCGGCCTTCTCAAAATTCTGGCCAGGCCCGGATGCCGGAGCTCGGCGGCAAAAACAGTCGCCGTCGTCCGATGCGTCGGTTGCCGAGGGGGCGCAGTGACAAACCTCGCTCCAAATAGCTTTGGGGGGTGCACGACCACAGCGTAAGCTGGCTGCGCCTGCTACACGCCAAGATGGTATATTCCATAAATTCAATATTTACATGCAGCCGGCAGTGCATGGCTGTCGCTCTCAATGGAATCGACAAGCGGACATACAGACGTCTGGACCTGGCGCGATGTGGCGGGCTCGATCGCTATCCGAGGCAAAGCAATGCAGCCAACTGACCTCTGCGCATTTCAGGCAGTCTCTGTCTAATTGACTAGTTGTTCAATAAAGGCAATGGATTGAGCGTTTTGATGTCTGTGACAATCCGCCAAATTCGCCTGTTTGTGACTGGGAACGAGAAAAATGCCTGTAGCAAGAGGGAGCCGAACTCGCGTCGCGGTCGACATCGGAGGCACCTTTACAGACATCGTGCTGATGTCGCATAGCGGCGTTCTCCATGAAAGCAAGGTTTCCACCACCCCTGCAGACCCTAGCACGGCGGTCATTGAGGGGCTTCGAGCATTGCTTGCCGAACTTTCTATTCCACCTGCTGACGTTGTCGAGGTTCTGCACGGTACGACCGTTGCCTCCAACACCATCCTGCAACGCGCCGGCGCGCTGACCGGACTGATCACCACGCGCGGCTTCCGCGACGTTCTTGAGATCGGTCGAATCCGAATGCCGGAAATGTTCGACCTCACCTGGTCAAAGCCGCAGCCGCTGGTATCCCGCCGCCATCGTCTGGAGGTGCAAGAGCGTATCGCCGCCGACGGAGCGATCTTGCAGCCGCTCGACGAGAAGGACGTGGTCGCCGCCGCGCGCGAACTCGTGGCAGCCGGCGTCTCATCGGTCGCAATCTGTTTCATCAACAGCTATCGCAACCCGGCCCATGAGCAACGCGCGGTGGAATTGATCCGCCGGGAATTCCCAGCCCTCCTCGTCTGCGCGTCGCACGCTGTGCTGCCGGAAATGAAGGAATACGAGCGCACCAGCACGACGGTGGTGAACGCCTATCTGCTCAGCCAGATGCGCGAATACTTGAGCCGGCTCGAAGGCGGACTGCGCCGCATCGGCGTCACCGCCCCTCTCCTGGTCATGACCTCGAATGGCGGCATGGTCGCGGCCTCGACCGCGAGTGAGAAGCCGGCTCTGGTGGTCGCGTCCGGGCCAGCGGGCGGCGTGGTCGGCGGCTTGCGCGTCGCCAACGCTCGGAACGAGAAGGACACCATCGTCTTTGACATGGGAGGCACGACCGCCAAGGCCGTCATCATTGAGGATGGCCAGCCCAGCATGACCTCGGAATACGAATTCCGCGACGGTATCAGCACATCGAGCCGTTTCATCAAGGCAGGCGGCTATATGCTTAAGGTGCCTGCCATTGATATCGCGGAGGTTGGTGCCGGCGGCGGCTCGCTGGCCAGCATCGACCGAGGCGGACTGCTCCGGGTGGGTCCGGAATCGGCCGGCGCTGCCCCGGGGCCCGCCTGCTACAATCTCGGCAATGACCGCCCGACCGTCACCGACGCCAATGTCGTGCTCGGCTACATCAGCCCGACGGCACTCGCGGGCGGACAATTGCCTATCGACAAGACACTGTCGGCAAAAGCCATTGAGCAGCACGTCGCCCAACCGCTCGGCGTCAGCGTGGAGGACGCCGCCCACGGCATCCGCGCGGTCGCCAATGCCGCAATGAGCCGCGCGGTCCGCGCCGTGACGGTCGAGCGCGGCCGCGATCCGCGCGATCTCGCGCTGATCGCGATCGGCGGCAACGGCGGCATCCACGCCATAGATCTGGCGCGGCAGCTTGGGATTGGCCGGGTGATCGTTCCTCCCTTGTCAGGCGTGTTCTCGGCGGTTGGCATGCTCGGCGCCGATATCGAGCACACGCACCTCAAGACGGTTCTGGTGCCGCTCGATGGCGTAATCGCATCGGACCTCGAACGCTGGATGAAGGAATTGTCTTCCGAGATCCTCGAACGGCTGGCGCGAGACGGCTATTCGGACGATCGCGTCGAGCTTGTCTGGCAAGCAGACCTTCGCCACGAGGGCCAGGCCACGGAGCTGACTGTCGGCTTCAAAGCCGGGCCGGATGCGCCGGCAATGATGCGCGACCGTTTCGTCGCCGAGTATCTCAAGACCTATGGCTACAAGGACGAAACCGCGATCGAGCTCGTCAAGCTCAGGCTCATCGGCCGCGGCCTGCGCACCTTGCGGCTCGACTTCTCCACCCTCACGTTCGCCGAACGGCCGACCACGGCGTCCGCCAAGAGCCGTAAGGTGTCATTCGAACGTGGCAAGAATTCCGTCGATACCCCGGTGGTGCCGCGTCATGCGGTTGCTGCCACGGCCAAACCTGGCCCGCTGATCATCGACGAATTCGATGCGACCATCGTGGTCCCACCCGACGCCAAGGTCTGGCGCGACCGGACCGGCAATATCGTCATGGAATTGGGAGGCGGCGCATGAAGGTCGACCCTATCACCTTCGCGGTCATCAAGAGCGGCCTCGATTCCATCGTCGACGATATGGCCTACACGGTGGTGCGTATCGCGCGCTCGGAGATCGTGAAGGACGTGATGGATTTCTCCGCCGCGCTTTGCGATGCCAACGGCCAGATGATCGCGCAGGCCAAGACCATCGCGCTGCACCTTGGCGCGGTGCCAGAAGCCATCGAAGCGGTGCTGGCGAAATTCGGCGACGACCTGAGCGAAGGCGACGTCGTCATCATGAACGACCCGTATCACGGCGGCATGCACCTGCCGGATATCTTCATGTTCACGCCGATCTTTCATGGCGGCAAGCGGCGCGCCTTTTCAGTGGTGATCTGCCACCATACCGACGTTGGTGGCCGCGTGCCGGGATCGAACGCCAGCGACTCCACGGAGATCTATCAGGAAGGCCTCCGCATGCCGCCGCTGAAGCTCTATGATCGCGGCGAGCTCAACACAACGCTGGAGACGCTGATCAAGATCAACGTCCGTGTGCCGGAGCGCGTCTGGGGCGACATCCAGGCCCAGTTCGCAGCCTCGCAGATCGGCGCACGTGCTCTGACAAAGCTGTTCGATCGCTACGGCGCCGACGAGGTCGAACGATACATGCAGGAACTGATGGATTATGCCGAGCGGCTCACGCGCGACGAGATCCGCCGCTGGCCGAAAGGCACCTACACGTTTGTCGACCACATCGACAACGACGGCTTTTCGGACGATCCGATTCCCATCAAGGTTGCGATCACCGTCCTCGAAGACAGCCTGCTTGTCGACTACACCGGCTCCTCAAAGCAAGTGAAAGCCGCCCTCAACTCGACAAAAAGCTACACGCACTCCAACACCTATCTCAGCGTCCGCTGCGTATTGAGCCGCGAGATTCCGAACAATGTCGGCGTATTCCGCTGCATCAAGGTCAAGGTGCCCGAGGCGTCCGTGCTGAACCCGGTCCTGCCCGGCGCCTGTGCGGCGCGCGCGCTGACCGGCTACCGCATCTTCGACACCATGCTCGGCGCACTCGCGCAAATCGTGCCCGATCGTGTCCCGGCCGCCGGCGAAGGCGGCAACAGCGTCGTCTGCATCAGCGGCCTGCGGAAGAACCGCAAGCCGTTCATCATCGTCGACATGATCTGCGGCGCCTGGGGAGGTCGGCCTGACAAGGACGGCGTCGAGGCGATCACAAACCCTTCGCAGAACCTCTCGAATATGCCCGTCGAAGTGATGGAAGCCGAGCATCCGATCTTGGTCGAGGAATACGCCTTCGTGCCGGACAGCTGTGGCGCCGGACAGCATCGTGGCGGCGTCGGGGTGAAGCGGTCGTACCGCATCCTGGCCGACGAGGCGCTGCTGCAACTGCGCAGCGACCGAGTTGCGTTCGCGCCTTATGGGCTCGCCGGCGGTGCACCCGGTGGCATGTCGCGCAACTTCATCACGGTCGGACCCGACACCTCGCCGCTGCCGAGCAAAGTGACGATGACCGTGCCACACGGCGCTCTGATCACCCACGAGCAGGCCGGCGGCGGCGGCTATGGCGATCCCAAACGACGCGATCCTGCGCTCATTCGCGAGGATATTGCCGATGGCAAGATCACGCCGGAGTTCGCGCGAGAGCACTATGGTGTAGGCTAACGCCATGGACGTGCCAGGCGCGACAGCGGAGTTACGACGGCGCCGTGAACGCCGCGGCGATCGGCGCGACCCGGAACTGAGCCGGAGCCTCATCCTCAGCGCGGCGCGCGACGAGTTCGCCGAGCACGGTCTCAACGGCGCCCGTATCGACCGTATCGCGGCGCGCAGCGGCGCCGGCAAGAATCTGATCTATCACTATTTCGGCAGCAAGGAGCAGCTCTATATCCGGGTGTTGGAAGGCATCTATCAGCAGATGCGGGAGCAGCAGGACGACCAAAGCCTGCGCGACATGCCGCCGCTCGATGGCATGCGACGGCTTATCGCCAACACCTTCGATCACTTTGCCCGTACTCCTGCACTCATCCGGCTGATGAGCGTGGAGAACATTCACTTTGCGCGGCACCTGAAGAAATCGAAATCCGTCAAGCCGCTCTACGAACCGTTGCTCCAGGCGATCCGCTCGTTCCTCAAACGGGGTCAGGACGCCGGCGTGTTCCGCCACGACGTCGATGCCATCGACCTCTATATCTCGATCTCCAGCCTCGCCTACTTCTACTTGTCGAACCGCTATTCGCTGTCGTGGATCTTCGATCAAAAGCTCGACGAGCCCAAGCGACTGAAACAGCGCCGGAACCACGTGGTCGAGGTGATCCTGGGATATTTGCAGAACAAGACGTGATACTTGCTCAGGTGTCGAGGCAATCGGCGGCGAACAGTTCATCGACCGTGACAGGCCGCGCCTGGAGCCCGTCGAGCCGCGACCAACGGAGCTGAGTCTCCAGGATATGGCGGTTTGCGGCCAATCCGTAAGGCCAGTGATCGGCGCCGATCAGCGCACGAGCCTCGGCAAGCGATCCGTGCGGCCAGGGAAGCGTGATCTTTGGAGCCTGCGTGATCTCCAGTTCGGCAATGGCGATGTTTTTTGCTGCCAGGAATGCATCATAGAGTTGCCGCGCCAGCCCGCGATGCGCCGCAAGCAGGCTCTTGCGCACGCCGACCGCGTGCATGATCGGAAAGTGCCTGGCGGCGGCGTACCACTCCTTCTCGGCGGCGATGGGATCGGCAAACAGCGGAGCCACGCGCGGATCGCCGCGCCGCCATGCATCGAGCGGGCGCAGTACGATGACTGCATCGAGCTCGCCGTCGAGCAAACGGCGCTCCAGGCTTTTGTCCGGCGGCAGGATGTCGATGTGCACTCCATCAGGCGGGCGGCCTAGCGGGAAATCAATCGCCTTGGTGCGCTCGACCTCGCCGACCTTCCAGACAATATCGCGCGGGTCGACGCCATGGCGGTCGCGCAGAAAACCCCGCGCTACCACGGCAGCGGTCATGTCGTATTCCTGCAGGCCGATGGTCTTGCCCTTGAGGTCCTCGGGCCGGCTGATGCCGCGGTCGGTGCGGATAAACAACGACGAATGGCGAAAGGCGCGCGACAGAAACGCTGGGATCAGCGCGTAGGGATAGTCCTGCTTCGAGACCATCGTCGTTGTATAGCTGAAGGAAATCTCGCAGACATCGAACGGCGCCTCGGCAAGCGTGCGGCCGAAGGTGATCTCCGGCCGCAGCACCTCGACGTCCAACTCACAGCCGTCGATCGTGACGCGACGGTCGATCAGAGGCTGCGTGCGATCGTAGTTCCAGAATGCAGTTTTGAGACGGAGCGTCACGGTGCCGATCCGTCAATGCGCTGCGCCGCGGTCGGCCCGCTGCGAGACGTGCCAAGGCACGAGCCAATGCTCGATCAGGTTCATCAGATAGAACAATACCGTGCCAAGGACCCCGAGCAGCACGATCGAGGCGAACACGCTGGTGATCTGGAACATGCCCTGTGCGGTCAGAATGGCGTAGCCGAGGCCCACCTGGGAGGCGACAAACTCGCCGGCGATCGCCCCGACCAGCGCAAGCGAGATCGCCACCTTCATGCCGGCGAACATCGCGGGCAACGCCGTGGGAAACCGTACCTTCCAGAGCACCTGGAAGGGTGTCGCCTTCATCGATTTGGTCAGTTCGAGGACGTCGGGGTCGACTGAGCGTAACCCGAGCACGGTATCGATGACGATGGCGAACAGCGCGATCAGCATGGAGATCGCGACCTTCGAACTCGTACCGGTGCCCATCCAGATGATGAACAGCGGCGCCAGCGCGATCTTCGGAATGGAGTTCAGCGAGACCAGCAGCGTGTAGAGCGTGTTCTCAAGCACCTTGGAATAAACGATGCCGATGGCCGCGGCGACACCGATTACCAGCGCCAGCAGGAAGCCCATCATACAGGCGCCGATGGTGTAGAGCGCATGCCGCCCATACCAAAGCGGATTGCTGAACAGCTCCACCGCTATCGCCGACGGCGCCGGCAGGATGTAGTTCGGCACCACGAAGAACCGGACGCAGAGCTCCCAGATCAGGAAAAAGCCGCCGATGACAAGCGTAACCGACAAGGCCCTGTTCATGGCACACCCTTCAGGAAGCCAAGGCTTTCGAACAGCCGGCGGATCTGCTTGGCGTAGCGACCGAACTCAGGCGTCTCGCGGATGTCGAGGCTGCGCGGCCTGGGCAGGTCGATTGGGATGATCTCGAGGATGCGGCCCGGGTTGGCCGCCATAACCACGACCCGATCCGAGAGCAGCACGGCCTCGCTGATGCTGTGGGTGATGAACAGCACGGTCTTGCCGGTCTTCATCCACAGCCCCTGAAGTTCGAGATTGAGCTCGTCGCGCGTCAGCGCATCGAGCGCCCCGAACGGCTCGTCCATCAGCAGCAGCTTCGGCTCCTGGATCAGTGCCCGGCAGATCGCAACGCGCTGGCGCTGCCCGCCCGACAACTCCCACGGCTGGCGGTTCTCGTACCCGGGCAGGCCGATCAGCGCGAGCCACTCGCGCGCGCGGTCGCGCCAGTCCTCCTTGGGCAACCGCTTGATCTCGACCGGGAACAGCACATTCTCGATCACGCTGCGCCAGTCCAGCAGAATGTCGCGCTGGAACACGACTGCCATGTCGTCGGGCGGCTCTTTGACAGACACGCCATCGACCAGAATCGTACCGCCGCTGATCCCGGTGATGCCCGCGATGCACTTCAAAAGCGTGGACTTGCCACAGCCGCTCGGCCCCACCACGCTGACGAACTCGCCGCGCCGGATGTCGAGGTCAAGCCGCGACAGCGCTGCAACGGCCTGCCCCTGCGGCAGCCGGTAGGTCTTGTCGAGCCCCGTAACCGAGACATGGACCTCGAAGGCGGGAGCCGCCATCCGTCAACCCGGCACGAACTTGTTCGTGTAGTAATCGGCCGGTTTCGACCCCGTTGGAATCGACTTGGTCTTCTCCAGGATGTCGATCGTGCCCTTCCAGTCCTCCTCGGCCTGCCAGCCGAAGCGCTTGCCCTTGGTCGCCTCGGTGACCATGAAGGGTTTGTATTCGACGATCTGCCCGCGGATGATCTCAAGATCGAGCCGTTCGTTGGGCCGCTGTTTGACCATGGCCTGGACGGCTTCATCGATCTTGTCGTCGTTGTAGATATATTCCCAGGCCCGGATCACCACCGGCACGAAGCGGCTCAACACGTCCGCGCGACTGTCCAAAGTGCGCTGCGCGCAGATCAGGCCGTAGCTTGGAATATTAAGGCCGACGTCGGCGAGCAGGATTCCGTTCGAAGGCCGCTGCCGGTCCGCCGTGGTCTTGGCGAATGGGTAGGTCGTGAGCGTTGCGTCGACGCTGCCGGACAAATAGATCGAGAGCAGCGCGGTCTGGTCGACGCTCACCAGGTTGACGTTGTCCTTGGAGATTCCGCCGGCGGTAAAGAATGGATCGACCAGCGTCCCCCAGCTCGTACCGGCCGTATACGCGACCTTCTTGCCCTGGAGGTCCTTGACCTTGGTCATGCCGGAATCCTTCGGCACCAGCGCTCCGAGATCGCCGCGGCGCGCCAGTCCCGCGATCGAAGTGATCGGCACGCCCTTGCCGCGCGCGACCGCCATGGCGCCCAACTGCACCCAGCCGATATCGACATCGCCGGTCGCAACCTGCTGCATGGTCACGCCGGAGCCGCGTCCGTCCGACACCTCGACGTCGACGCCTGCCTCCTTGAACCAGCCTTTGACCACGCCGAGATGAAGGCCGGCATGCATGCCCCAGGGCAGGAAATCCGTCCGCACCGTGAGCTTGGGAAGCTGCTGCGCGAGCGCTGGACGCCCGAACGCCATCAAACCGGCAACCGCACCTGCCGAAAAGCCTCGCCTCGTAATGTTCATGATGCCCGTCCCTCCACCTTGGCCGCGCACCGTTCAGAAGGCCTGGCGCGACAAAGCGTCATTGGCACAATTGACTATTTGGTCAGTAAACTATTCGTGCCTGGGGGAAGTCAATGTGCGCATCCGGCGCCATCCCAGGATCGGCGCGGATTTGGCTGCCGCGTTCAGGGCGTATATCGTGAGGTGCGAAAAGAGGAGACCGGCGATGCGAGCGACGGAACGCCTGGCATTCGTGACGTTGCTCGGCATCATGATGTGCAGCGCCACGGCCGCCATGGCACAGACCGAGGCGCCCCGCGAGCCGGACAAGGTCTGGAGCTATCTCAACGCGTTGCCTGCGGCGGAGCGCCAGCCCATTCTTGAACGCGAAGCCGCGCGAGAAGGCCGGGTCGTTGTCTATGGCGCACTCGGTATCGATCGGATCAATCTGTTTATCGAGCCATTTCAGAAGCAATATCCCGGCATCAAGGTCGATTTCGTCCGGCTGAGCGAGTCCGACCTCGCCGACAAGCTGTTGCTGGAAAGCCGGACCCGGCGTGTCAATTCCGACGCCGCCGTCGCGAGCATTCCGTGGCTCGATCTCATCAAGCCGGCGCTGGCCCCCTATCAGACGACAACATGGGATGTCTTCGATCCGCGCCTGCGTTTCGGCGGCGCGAGCGCAGGATGGAGCGCGTTGTCCTATGAGATCCTGCCGTCGTCGATCGCGTGGCGAACGGATCGCGTTCCGTCAGCCGATGCGCCCAAGACGCTCGACGCCGTCGCCGACCCAAAATGGAAAGACCGCGCCGGAACCACCACACAGCTGGAAAGCATGTATCAAGGCCTCATCCTCGCCTATGGCGAAGCCGAAGCGAAGGGCAAGCTCGAGCGGCTCGCAGCGCTCGGCAATCGTCTTTACACCAGCATTGCGGCGCTATCGGACGCTCTCGCTCAAGGCGAGATCGACATCGCCTGGAACATGGGCGCGCATCGTCCTTCGCAACTGAAAGCAAAGGGCGCGCCCGTTGATTTCGTCCTGCCGACGCCGACATTCGGCCAAGGCATCACGATCTCGACGATCAAGGGTTCCGAGCATCCCTATGCGGCCGCCTTGTTCATGGAATTCGCAACGCGGGCCGACGTTCTCGAGACGGTCGACAAGACCGAGCCCGGCCGCTTCTTCGGCAACACGAAGGGGCGCTACACGCTGGATCTTTCGAACTACGCCAAGCTGGTCCTCTTCCCAGCGCTCGATCGTAACCGCTTCCGCGAGTTGAAGCAGCAGACCGACCGCCTGTTCGTCCGCCAGGCGCGGTGACGCAGGCGCTCAACACGGCAACCGCAACGATGCTTTCCCGGCCGGCAACAGCGATCGTCGCGCTCAGTGCGTTGCTCTGCGTCGTTCTCTATCTGGTGCTGCCGCCACTCGGCACGCTCCTGTTCGGTGCGATCACCGATACGCCGCCTGCGACTGCGCCGCACTTCACGCTCGAGACGTTGATCCGGGCGTGGAGCGAAGCCACGATCTATCCAGCGCTGGTGAACTCGCTGGTGTTTGCGGCGCTGACCGCGACGCTGACGATGCTGGCGGCGATCCTGCTGCTTTGGATCACCGAGCGGACGGATGCGCGTGTCCGAATGATGGCGGATATCTTTGTGCTGGCGCCCATCGTCATGCCGGCTGTCGTGCTGGTGAACGGCTGGATCATGCTCTTGAGCCCGCGCAGCGGCATGATCAATCTGCTGGCCACGTCGTGGCTCGGCATGAGCGGACCGCCGTTCGACATCTTCAGCTTCCCGGGCATGATCTGGATCGCAGTTCTCCAGGAATTGCCGCTGGCGTTCCTATGGCTTTGGCCGTCGTTTCGGACGATGAATCCCGAGCTTGAAGAAGCAGGCTTCGCGGCCGGCGCGGGCGTGTTGGAGGTCATTCGCCGCATCACAGTGCCGATGCTAACGCCCGCGCTGCTCGGCGCCTGGATCATCTTTTTCATCTATGCGCTCGGCGCGCTTTCGGTGCCGCTCCTGATCGGCAAGCCGGTCGGCATTTATCTGTTCTCGACCGAGATCTACCTCGCGGCGACACAATTCCCCACCGATCTGAACATCGCGAGCGCCTATAGTCTGCTCTTCCTGGCATTCTCTTTCTTGGGAATTGCCCTGTATCGCCGACTGACGCGGAACATCGACCAGTTCGCCATGATCCGCGGCCGCGCATACCGCCCGCGACGTTTCAGGCTTGGCAAGGCGCGGCCGTTCGTTGAACTTGGCGTGGCGTTGTTGATCGGTCTCGTCGCGGTGCTGCCTTTCTTGGTGTTGTTGTGGAACGCTCTCGTTCCTTTTCCGCAGGCGCCATCCGTCGCGAGCCTCGGCATCGTCAGCTTCGACAACTTCAAGGCAGCTTGGAATTATGGACCGGCGCAACGCGCGCTCCGCAACAGCCTGCTCCTCGGTCTGCTGGCCGGCGTTCTGACGACGACGCTGGCTTTTGCCATTGCATGGTGCAATCAGCACCTTCGAGGACACCCGCGGACAATTGCCTTGATCGACCAGCTTGCAGGTTTGCCGGTGGCCCTCCCCGGTCTTGTGGTCGGCATCGGAATGACCTGGTTCTATCTCGAGGTTCCGCTCCCGATCTACGGCACGCCGGCGATCCTGCTTCTCGCCTATATCATGCTGCACCTGCCCTACGCGGTGCGAATTGCGGGCGCCGGCCTGACGCAGCTTCATCCTGAACTGGAGGAGGCAGGCCGTGTCGCCGGCGCGACCGAACCGCGGGTCATGGCCCGCATCGTCGTCCCATTGCTCGCACCGAGTCTCCTGGGATCTGCGCTCTACGTCATGCTGCGCGCCTTCCGCGAATACGCAGCCTCGATCTTCCTCGTAGCGCCAGGCCTCGAAGTGGTTGCCGTGCTCGTGCTCGATATGTCGCAGAGCGGGAACAGCAATATCCTCGCTGCCTATACGGTGATGATCACGGCCATCATGACCATTGCGGCGATCGTGTTTCATCGTATCGAGCGATGGGCCGCCGCAAACACGCAACAATGATACGCCGATGATCGAGATTTCCAACCTCTTCAAATCGTTTGCCGATCGCGGCACGGCGGTGCCCGTGCTCGACAACATCTCGCTTTCTATAGCGAAGGGAACGTTCTTCACGCTGCTTGGGCCGAGCGGCTGCGGCAAAACCACGCTCCTACGCTGCATCGCCGGCTTGGAGACGCCGGGCGCCGGCGAAATCCGTATCGATGGCGAGCTTGTGTTCTCCCGCGCTGCCGGCGTCGACATACCGGTGCATCGTCGCAATATCGGGATGGTGTTCCAGTCATACGCGATCTGGCCGCACATGACGGTGTTCGACAATGTCGCCTTCCCCTTGAAAGCAAAAAGGATGGATCGCATCGATGCACGCGTCATGAACGCACTGGAGGCGGTCGAGCTTGCGGATTTTGCGCAGCGGCCCGCCACGCGATTGAGCGGCGGGCAACAACAGCGCGTGGCGCTTGCCCGCGCCATTGTTGCCGAGCCCACAATCCTTCTGCTCGACGAGCCATTGAGCAATTTGGACGCCGGTCTGCGCGAACAGATGCGTAGCGAAATGCGCCGATTGCAGCGTCGCCTCAAGCTGACGACCGTCCTCGTCACGCACGACCAGGAAGAGGCGTTGGCACTGTCTGACCGCGTCGCGTTGCTGCGTGCTGGGCGGATCGTTGACGAAGGACCGCCACTCACTCTCTATGGTGAGCCGCAGTCTGTCTTTGCCGCAGAATTCATCGGCAACGCGAATGTCTTCGAGGGCGTGGTCGAATCCAGCGATAACGATCTGACCATGATCCGGTGCTCATTTGGCGTTTTGTGGAGCACCGCGGCGACGCCACTTGGACCGAAAAAGATCATCGTCCGGCCTGAAAAAATTCGAATCATAAAGCGAGCAACCGCCGGCACCGATCGGAACGTATTCACGGCCGACATCCTCGACCGCAAATTTCTCGGCGGGCATTTCGAAGTCACGCTCGCGCTCGGCTCGGGCGAACATCGCCTTGTCGTGCGGAGTCGGGTCGAGGATGTTGAAGCTGGCGATCGGTGCACGATATCGATAGAACCGAACGACGTTAGGGCCATAGTCTCGCGAGCTGGAACCTAGCTAGCGCTTGCCCGCAAACCTTGGCAGCCCGCAAGAGACTTGGTCGCGCTCTTGGGCCACTCATGTGCCGGCACCGCAGCACCGGCGTCGATCGGAGCAAGCACGCGCCGGAGCGCAAAGGCCGCGGCAAGCCCCAGCAACGCGGTCGGGACGACGATCGCCGGCGCGGTGGTCCAGCCGAGGTGTTCGACCCATACGCCGAGCGCGAGCGGTCCCGGCGAACTGTCCGAGATTGCTCGCCTGCTGCATCAGCCCGATGGTCGAGGGAACCGATTGCGGACTTGGCGCTGCGCGCGGAGCGGCCGCATAGATGGCGCCGGGCGCGAGCCCGCCGATGCCGAGCCCAAGCGCGGCCGCGAGCGCGACGATCGGCGGCGGTGGGGCGCCGGCATAGATCACAAACGCCGACACGGCAAAGGGGCCGAACGACGCCGCGACATTGAGCCAGATCGGCACGCCGGCGCGCAGCAGAATGCCGGACGCAACGTGGCCCGCGGCGCTTACCGCCAGCACCAGGGCGCTGAGCAGACCGGTCAAGCCGAGCGAAACACCGTGCACCGAGGTCAACAGCTGCGGCAGTGCAAAGGCGAGCGAGAAGATCTGGCACGAATAGGCAAAGAACGCGACCGCGAGCACGACGCAGCGTGGATGACGGACGACACTGGCGATTTCAGTCAGGAACCGCCCGGCCGGCTCACGCGTCATCGTGGTGAGGACCGGAGCGCGCAGCGCCAGCAGCAGGCAGCATGCGGCAGCCGCCCCGGCATTCGCGAGCCAGAGGTTGCGCCAGCCGATCAGCGGCAGCAGGAAGAACAGCATCAGCATGATGCCGGCCGGCATATAGGAGCTCCACACCGCCATGACGAAATCGCGCCGCTCGCCGGTGACGATCGCTGCGAGCATGCTCGGAATGGCAAGCAACGCGCCGAAGAATCCAATCCCTTCGATGATGCGGGCTGCGAGCAGAACGAGTTCGTTCGGCGCGGCGGCTCCGGCGAGATTGCCGAGCGCCACGGCGGCCATGCCGCCGATCAACGACCGTCGAACCCCAATCTGACGAACCACGACGCCGGCGCCGAAGCCGAAGAACGCACCCAGCGTCGCGAAGGTCGCAACCATCAGCCCCGCGAGATCGAGGCCGATTGCCAGATCGCTACGGATCAGCGGAATCGAGATGATCGCCTTGCCCACCTGTGCTGCGGCGACGACGCCGCTGCCAATGAGCAGCCATTCGTGGGCCCGATGCGCGCGTGCCGCGGGAATTGCGGCGGCCGGGGTCGGCGCCGGCGCAACAGCATCGGGCGTCGGTCGACCCATGTAGAAATGGGGCAGCATGCAATGTCTCGGTTCACAGAATGCGAATGGGTGCTCTCGGCCGAGATTGGAGCCGGCTGCCGTTATGGCCGCATCATCGGAACCGATGATGCGGTCACCGCATTTTTCTCGATCGCTGGTCGCGCCTGTATCAGGTCGCCGTCCGCGATCGGCGAACATGTGGCGCGCGGCGCGGTCGTCCGCGGGCGGCACCGCCGCAATTGCCGATGATGGCAGTGAAATATCGTGCTGCTGTAGGATTCGGATCGTCAGCCGATCCCGTTCGCACTCATCGCAAGAAGCGTGGCGAAGCCAGTCTTGCTATGGCGCGTTCGCGCCCTTCTTGGACGGCGTGAAGGAAATCGGCCCGATATTGTCCGGCGGCGGTGGCGACGGGATCGTCATCTCCGGGCCGGACAGCGTCGGCAGCAGCGGGCGGAATTGACTCGCCGGATTCGACGTCGGCTGCATCACCGTCAACGCCGTGGCGTTGCCGGCGGCCTGCACGAACACATAGTTGGCGGCGGAGAGGCCCGAACCGTCGATGGCATAGCTGCCCGCCGGCGAGGACGAGTTCGCGAGCGAATTGAATTGCAATATCCCGGTCGTCGCCGAACTCAAGGTGTCGGCGCCAAAGAAGCCGGTCACCTGACCCGTGAGCGGGGGATTCGCGGCCCCGATCAACCGGCTCGTCGGCGCGGCCACGTAGGTCAGCACCGCTTTGGTGATGGCGCCGCTGAAGCTGGCAAAGGTCTGGACCGTATAGTTGGCGCCGTTGTTGCCATCATTGACCGTGTATGTGGCGACATTGATGGTCTTGCCGGTGCCGACGTTCGGATCGACATAGATCTCCGACAAGCCGGTCACGGTGTCGGTGTTGCCCTTCAGGCCCGAGACGGTCGGGACGCCCGCCGCCGAGGTCGTTGCATCGTAAGCTTTGGTGTTTGCGACCGCCGTAATCGACAGCGTCGTTGGCGTGATCGTGCCTTGCGCGTCGACGAACGTCACCGTGTAGTTGTTGCCGTTATTGCCGTCGTTCACCGAGCCGGACGCCTGGAGCGTGCTGCCGTTGGTGCCCAGCACATTCTTGGAGGCAAAGACCTGGCTGAAGTTGCCGCTGTCCCCGGCGACGATCTGTGTGGCCGATGTGACCGTCGGCGTCCCCGAGGAGTCGGTGTAACCGTTGTAAGTCCTGCTGTCGGTGGCCGCCGTCACCGTGATGGCACGCGGCGAGATCGTGCCGGAGCCGGTCGGCGCGAGGCTTCCAACCGAGTAATTCGAATTGCCGACGGAGAACGTCGACACCGTCACCCCCTGCAGTCCGGCGTTCACGCCGGCATAAGTGCCGCTCACGACGGACACCGAGACCGTATCATTGCCGAGCACGCCGTTCGCACCGGTGAGGTTCGCCGAGCCGCCCGACGCTGCGGCCGTCTTGTCGTAGGTCTTGTCGATGCCGGTGATCAGAACGGTGCCGCTCAGCGCGCGTTGATCGATCTGGCCGACCCGCCCGGTGGCGCTCGCGATCGTATAGTTGCCGGCCTGCGCGCCCGTCAGTTGCAGTCCGGTCACGGTGACGTTCTTACCCGAGCCGGCATTGGCATTGTCGTAGCTGCCGACGGCGTTCGCGGTGTCGAGCAAGACGGCGTCGGTGCCGACAATCCCGGACAGGCTGGTGTAGTTGGCCTGCGCCACCGTCGCATCCGTGGTGGCGTCGTAGGTCTTGCGCACCGTCCCGGTGAGCCCGACCGTCAGCGTCTTGGCCGTGATCTGGCCGGTGCCGCCATAGGTCAGCGAGCCGAGCGTGTAATTGCTGTTGTTGAGCGAGGCACCGTTGATGGTGACGGTCTCGACTCCGACCACGTTCTTGTCGGTATAGGTGCCGGAGGTTGCCGACAGCGTGACCACATCGCCGTTGACCACGTTGTTGCCAGCGGTGAGAGCGACCGATCCGCCGGCGGCGTCGGCGTTGCCGTCATAGGTCTTGTCGATGCCGGTGATGGTCGCGGTCCCGGACAACTGACGCTGCGTCACCGTCAGCGTACCGGTGTCGATGAAGCGATAGGTTTTTCCGTCAGCGCCGGTCAGCGTCGCGCCACCATCGGTGATCGCATAACCGCCGACATTCGACGTGACCGTCGCGCCCGACGTCAGATTGAAGCCAGCCAGCAGAATCTGATCGCTGCCGTGGAGGCCATGGAGGTTTGCGGTGAGCGCCGGATTGGCATCGCCATAGGTGCGTGACGCGTCGTTCGCGTCGACCCAGACCACGCGCGACGTGGTGTAGAGCTCGGGATAATAGCCGTTGCCGGGCGGCGCCCAGACATTATTGAAATCGAACCCGACGAAGTTGGTGGCGCGATTGGCCAGATCCTGCATCGTGGCGGTGTCCATGCCGTGACTGTTGGTCACGAGGCCGAGACCGTCGCCGGTCGAAGTCCCCACCCCCACGGTGTCGGTGTTCCAATAGGCGTTGGTGATCTGGCCGTTGGTGGGAACAGAGTTGAAATTGGAGTCGAGCAGGATTGCAAAATTCTGGCCGGCAATGGCGCCCACATCGCCGCCGCCCGTCACGGCTCCCGTCACATAAACGTTCTGGATCGTGCCGGCATTGAATCCGGCGATGCCGCCCGTTCGCGCGCCGGACCCTGTGGCACCGATGATCGCGCCCGTGCTGTAGGCATTGGTGATCGACCCGTAATTGAGCCCTACGATGCCGCCGACGGTGCTGCCATTGTTGATGCCGCTGTTGAGCGTGGTGTCCACGCTCCCGCTGGTATATGCGCTGCTGATGACGCCCTGATTGTTGAAGACAAGGCCGGCCACGTTGTTGAAGCCCAAGACATCGAGCTTCGAATAGACGTTCGAGATCGTGCCGGAGTTGTTCACGGCAAGCGCGGCGACGGCCTGGTTGCCGGTGATGCTGCCGCTCTCGAGGCCGAGATTCGTGACGGTTCCGGTCGCACCGATGCTCTGGAACAGGCCGACACCATTGTTGCCATTGGCCGTGCCCGTCTCGGTCGAGGCAACGATATTCAAGTTGGAAATCGCGTAGCCTTGGCCATCGAGCGTGCCGGTGAAATCGGGATTGGTCGCGTTGCCGGAGGTGGTGTAGCCGCCGATCGGCCCGAAGCCTTTGCTCGACCACAACGGCGAGCTGGTGCTGGAGCTCAGATCGATGTCGCTGATCAGCCGGTAGCTGCCGCCGAGATTGGCGCCGATCAGCTCAAGCTCCATCGCAGCGATGAGGCCTGGCGCGGCATTTCGGCCGGTCGTCGCACTCGAATTGCCGATGTCGCTGGTGCCGAACCCGCGCGGAATGGGTCGCGTGAATCCGTTCACCATGTACCAGTCGTTGGAGAAACCGAATCCGACATAAGCGGACTGGTTGAAGGCGTAGCTCGAAACGCTCGAGCCGTTGATCGTCTGGGTGCCATTTACGTCGGTTGTCTGGACGCCATATCCATCGAAATAGCCATCGTTGGTTACGACGCGCCCGACGACGCGCACATAAGTGTAGCCGTTGCCGACGGCCTGGACGTCCGTATTCCAGTAAGACGTCTGCACAACGCCCGAGGGACCATTCGTGCCGATCAATGCGCCTCCTGCCACGCCTGAGCCGCTTGCGCCCGTACCGAGCGAATAGCTCCCGTTGATGTGTCCGTTGTTCCATCCGACCAGACCGCCGGCCGCGGTCCGGGGCCCAGTGTCCAGGTGTTCACGAAACCAGTACCCAAGGGTTCCGCTGCTCGCGGCATTGCCGGTCGCAAAAGATCCGGAGATATTGCCGCTGTTTTGCCCGACCAGACCGCCGGCATCGCCGTTGGCGGACACCGAACCTGTTGCGAACGAGTTGTAGATCGACCCGCCGTTGATGCCGACTAGGCCGCCCATCGCGCCGCCGCTCGAACTGGAGAACGTCACGTCACCGGTCGCGAATGAATTCAGGATTACGGCGCCGCTGGCATTGACGCCAACCAGCCCGCCGCCGATCCCGGAATACACCTGAATGGAGCCACTGAACGGGCTCACCGACAAGGAGTTGGTTCTAATCGTGGTGCTCGCCGACGAATTGGTGATCACGCCGCTGTTGAGACCAACCAGACCTCCGGCGGCCAATCCGCCCCAGATAATCCCACTTGCAGAGGAGTTGTTAATCGTTCCGTTCGCGCCGTTTTCGCCGACGAGGCCGCCGACATAGGCGGTGTCGATCCCAGAACCGGCCGGGGGCATTGGCAAGTACAGGACGTTGGCGATTGCAAAGGAGTTTTCGATCACCCCGTTGTTGGTGCCGGCGATCCCGCCGACGTGATTGATCGCGGCTGTCTCCGATACCGTAAAGTTGACGCCCAGATTGCGGATCGTGCCTGGCTCGCCGATCGTGGCGAATAGCGAGGGGTTGGGATTGGAGGCCGAGCCCACGCTCGAATAGGTGATCGTGTGCATCCGGCCATCGAAGGTGCTGTTGAACGTGCCGCGCGCACCGATCTGGCCGAGGTCGAGATCCTTCGCGAGCGCGTAGTACTTGAAGACCTGATTGGTGATGGACAGGAAGTCGTCCGCCGTATTGACCAGCATGTAAGCCGTCAACGGGCCGGATACTTTCGTGGTGTCGAAATCGGGCGTGTTGAAGACCGCCGGATTGTAATAGGCGGAAACGCTGCCGCCGCCGCTCACCGTGACCTGTGTGCCGGTGCCTTGGAACGTGACCGTACCGGAGCCTGAGCCGGCGCTGTCGGCGTTCAGCACAACGCTGCCGCCGCTGCCGGCGGTGATGCTCGCATTGTTCTGGAAAATAATGTCGTGCGCGGCGTTGAGCGTGAGCGTGGTCGCGGCGTTCCACGACAGCGAGGCGCCGCTCATCAGCGTGATGTCGCCCGTGGTCCCGTTGGCGCCCGACGCGTTGTTGGTGTCGAGAACCACATTCGCGCCCGCCAGCAGCGCGTTCAGATAGCCGTCGTTGAAGGTATCGGTGCCGTTGTAGGTGTTGCCGCCGCTCTGGATATTGATGCTGCCGGGATCAGCCAGCAGCGTTCCGAAGCTGCCATGGGCGGCGCGGAGGTCGAAGCTGCCGCCCAGCGCCAGATGCTCCTTGCCCGAGACTTCGACGAAGCCGCCATTGCCGCCGTTCGCGCCACCGCTGCCGAGCACAGTGCCGGTGAAGCTCGTGGTCTGCTGCGACCACACGATGGCGCTACCGCCATCGCCGGAGGTCTTGGCTGACACGTTGATGGTGGTGCCGGCGTCGATGCTCACGGTCTGGGCCAAAGCGAGATCCGGCAGCACGCCGAAACGGCCGACGGCCGATTGATAGAAGACGCTCGACGGTTCGCCATTGCCGCCCTGGAAGGTGCCACCGATGCGGACCAAGCCGCCGCCGGTCGTACCGGATGCGTCGATGAGCGCGCCCAGGACTTTGACATCCGCACCGGTGAGATCGATGCGGCCGCCCACACCGTCGCGGCCCGCGGCCGCAACGCTGCCGGACACCGCGAGGTCGTTCGTGGCCGCGACGCTGATCGCACCGCCGTTCTTGCCGTTGGCCGTGACCTTGCCGGTGACACTCACCGCAGCGCCGGTGACCGCGATGCTGCCGCCATTGGTGCCGTGCTTGCGGCTGCCGTTCGCCGCGAGGCGCCCGGTGACATTGACCTTGCCGCCAAGGCCGCCGTTGATGACGATCTTGCCGCCGCGTGTGCCCACCGAGTTGGCGCGAATAGTGCCCGGCACGTTGACGGCATCGCGCAGAATGTTCGCCGCGGTCGCGGCGCTGAGGAACACCTGCCCGCCGCTCGCGCGGATCGTGCCGGAATTGGTGACGAGCGCGCCATTGGCATCGACCAGGTTGCCGAGCTGCGAGGACGGCACCGCAACGGAGAGGAAGCCGTCGCCGGCGAGATCGAGCGTGATCAGTTCGCCTGCGCCCAGCCCAACCTTGCCGAGCCGCGCCGAGATGACGCCGGAATTCGCGACCTGGCCGCCGAGCAGCGCGGCGAAGCCGCCGTCCGACACGTTGATGCGGCCTGCATTGGTGACGGCCGCCGAGCCGCCATTGCCGGTGAACTTGTATCGGCCGGACAGAAAATCCTCGTTCTTGATGTCGAGCGTGGAGGCCGCGAACGAGCCGACATTGACCACGCCATCCTTGGTGATGGCGATGCCGTTCGGATTGACCAGCAGCACCGTACCCGGCGCATTGATCGTGCCGGCGATGGTCGAGGGCGTCGAGCCGAGCACGCGGTTCAGCGTCGCAGACGCCGAGGACGGCTGGTTGAAATTGACGGTGGTTCCCTGGCCGAGCGAGAACGACTGCCAGTTGACGATCGCCTGGCTGGTGCTCTGATTGACGTTGAGCGTGCTGCTGTTGGGCTGGGTGATCGTGGCGCTGCCGGCAGCGACCGAGCCGCCGTTCGGCAGCACCGGATCGGCGAAGGCGGGCGCGGTGGTGCCGTAGGCAAGCAGCAGCGCGCAGGCGAAGGCGCCAGGGTCGCGCTTCCCCGAAATGTCACGCGTCGGTCGCCGAACAGCCCGGCGCTGGCGCTTGTCGAATTGCACTCTGCTAGCCCCTGCCCTCTGCAACCCGTGAGCCGTGTGCGCGTCGAGCCGCACCGACGTGTTTAGAACTTGCCCTTCTCAATCCTGGCGATGTCCGGATTCTCCCGATCCGAAATGTAATTCAGGATCAGCTTCGGCGGCCCTTTCGGCTCGGGCGACGTCGCCGGCTGATTGCCTTGGCGCTGCATCTGGTACTTCACGCCATCGATGATGAGGCGCACCGAGCCTTTCTTGTCGTCATCGCCGGCAAACAGCACCACGGTGTTATCGCCGACCGGAATGCCGGCGCGCGCCGCGTCCTTCTTCCAGGCAAACTCGGCGAAGTAGCGCTGCAGCCTCGTGCCCGCGGCGAGCATCGTGTCGACGCCCTGCGCCGCGTCCTCGCCCCAGACCACGTTCACCTGGATGAGCTTCTTGCTGCTGTGTCCGAAGATATAGGCGACGCGTGCGGGTCCGGGTCCGGGGTCAAGCGAGGCGACCTTTACGGTCAGCACGCTGGTGCCTTCGATCGTGTTCGTGCCGGCGGTGATGTCGGCCGGCTTGACGCCCAGCGTTTTGCTGACGACCGCGCGCACGTCCTGCTCGGTCATGCCGAAGCGGGCGTCGCGGAAGCCGGCCGTTTCGTACTTCGGAAGTTCTTTGGGAGGTTCTTTGGAAAGTTCTTGTGACGAAGCGCTGAGACCAGAAAAACCGAAAGCGGCAAACGATAGCAGTCCAGCCCAAGTGGCTGCAAGAACGGTCCGAACGATCACTTCAGCATTCCCGGTTAGCGCAAAGGTTGTCGCGGTTCGCGCTCGCTCGGACCGTTAAATTTCGCCTGCGTTCAAGACGACACTGATTTTTTCTGATTTTTTCTGAAATGCGCGGCCGATGATTTCGGCAGAAGAACAATGTCCAGTCATATCAATTGTTTGACCCAGCACCCATGGCTGTGTGCAGCGATGTTGAAAGAGCCCCGTCAATTAGCTGCCTCACGGCACCTGCGTTAGCTTGACGCCGCTTGCTTGGCCGCCGTGTCGCAACGATCGGGCTCACGGGCGACGATGCTGGGGATCGAATGACTATGCAATTGGGGCATTCTGTATTGCACCGCGGATGGAGAAGGCTGGCGCAGCCTAGCGGGGCGCAGTAACGTGAAGTGGGTTGCGGTTGTTTGCGCCGGCGTCTGGCTGATGGCCGGCGGCGTTGCATTTGCGCAAGCGCCTTCGCAGATTCCATCGCCCAGCCAGGTGCAACCGCCGGTGGTCCCGCCGGCGCCCGGCGGCGCGCGCATTGCGTTGCCGCAGGTGCCGGCCGGCGCCCAAATCCCCGCCGAAGCGCGGAGGCTCCGCTTCAAGCTCCTTGGCTTTTCCGTCCAGGACGAATTCGAAGAGCTCAAAGCGCAACGCGAACAGATTTCCGAGCCGCTGATCGGCAAGACCGTCACGGTCGCCGACGTGTTCGAGTTCGCCGACAAGCTGCAGCAGATCTACGTGCGCGCAGGCTTCCCGCTGGCGCGCGTCGTCATCCTGCCACAGGAGTTCGAGAAGGCCGCGAGCATCAAGCTCCGGGTGATCGACGGCTATATCGAGCGCATGGATCTGGAGGCGCTGGCGCCGAACGTGCGCAGCTGGGTCGCCTGGGTGCTGTCGCCGCTCGTTCACAAGACCCACCTCACGCAGAAGGCGCTCGAACGGCAATTGCTGATCGCCGGCGAAGCGCCGGGGCTGATCCTCAACGCCACGTTCGCGGCCGGCAAGGAGATCGGCGGCTCGATCCTGGTGCTCACCGGACGTTACCACCCGGTCTCGGCGAGCCTCTATGGCGACAACGCCCTGCCCGCGGTGTTCGGCACCGGCCAGTTGGTCGGCACCGCCGCACTCAACAGCCTGATGGGACTAGGTGAGCAGCTCACCATCTCGGCTGCGGGTCTGCCGGATCGCGACTTCATCACGCAACACCCGACGCGCCGCTATCTCACCGGCTCTTTCCTGGTGCCGATCGGTATCGACGGCTGGAAGCTCGAGCTCGGCGCCACGGACGGCGTCACCACACCGCGCGTCAATGCGCTCGTGGCCTCGCAGGGCCAGTTCCGGCAGGCGCGCGCCAAGCTCTCCTACGACATCGTCAAGCTGCGCGATATGGAGCTGACCGCAAGCGCCCGCTACGAGGCGACCGACGAAGAGATCGATACGCTCGCGATCACGCCGCGCGTCCCGCTGAGCCTCGACCGCACCCGCGTCGTGCGCGCGGCCTTCGAAGGCATCGTGCGCAGCCGCTCCACCGGGACCACGATCCTGTTCGCCACCAATTACTCGCGCGGCCTTTCCGGGCTCGGCGCCCGCACCGCCGCCGATGCCGATCCGCTGCTGCCGCTGTCGCGCGCCGGTGCCGACGCGGTGTTCGACAAATGGGACGGCCGCATCGAGATCAACCAATCGCTGCCCGAGAACTTCTTCCTCGCCGCCATGGCGTCCGGGCAGACCTCCTTCCACAAGGCGATGCTCACCTCCGAGCAGTTCGACATCACCGGCGCCAAGGCGCTGTCGGGCTTCACGTCGGGCGCGCTCCCGGGCGATACGGCGTGGTCGGTCCGCGGCGAGCTCGGCCGTCCGTTCGTGGTGCCTGCCGCGCTGGGTGGTGTCGTGCTGACACCTTATGTCTACGCCTCGGCCGGCCAACGCATCCTCTGGCAGGCCAGCGCGGTCGAAACCGCCAGCGTCTATGCCGTCAGCTACGGCACGGGCCTGCGCGCCAATTTCGCGCCGCCGGGACCGGATCAGCCCGACGGTTACGGCTTCATCGAGTGGAGCCGCGTCACCGGCGATGGACGCAACGCGACCGAACAGTCGCTCGACGGCTACCGGCTCTATACCGGCTTCCTGCTGCGGTATTGAGCGTTCTCCGCCATCGCCCGCGTCAGGGCTCCGTTTTCCACGGCGGCCCGCTGTGTCTTAGCGGCGTCCTGATGTCGCGGTGGGGATATTCTGAAGTTTTCTGATACCTTCTCTCCAAAGCTGTGGTTTAGGACATTTTCGCGATTGTGCAGCTGGATCGGGCGGTTGAGCGCCGCACGTGTGGGGGCATGGTGTTCCGTTTTGCCGGGTTCGAGTTGGATCAGCAGCGCGCCGAGTTGCGCGGCTCCGACGGCGCGCCAGTCAAACTCCGGCCGAAGACCTTCCAAATGCTGCGGCTGTTCGTGGACAATGCCGGGCTGGTCCTGAGCAAGCAGCAATTGATGGAGGCGGTCTGGCCGAACGTCCACGTCGGCGAAGACAGCCTCTTCCAATGCATCCGCGAGATTCGCACCGCGCTGGGCGACGACCGGCGGCAGATGATCAAGCTCGCCTCCGGCGGCGGCTATATTTTTACGCTCGACGTCACGGCCGCACCGGCCGGCCCGGCTGCGCCTGAGGCGTTTCAGGCTGCGGACCCTGGCGCAACCGCGCCCGTCGAGGCGATGGCCGAGCCGCCAAGCCGGCAGGGGTTCTTGTTCGGTTTGCGGGGTCGAGCGGCGGCTGCCGCGGTTGTCGGACTCTGCGCGGTCATCGGGCTCGCCGTTGCCGCTCCCGTGTTCGGGCCGGGCCTCATCTTCAAGCGCGCGCCGCCGATCGTCGCTGTGATGCCGATTGTCGATGCGAGCAACGACCCTCGCGGCGCAGCCATGGCCGGGGAAGTCACCGGCCTTCTCACGGAGGGCTTGGCCAGGATCAGCAACATCCGGGTGGTCGCACCGCGGCCGGCCGCAGGCGCCGAACAGACCTCCGCCCCGCCGATGCCATCGGAATTCGAAGTGCGCGGCGAACTGCAGCGCAGCGAGCAATCGTGGATCCTGCGCGAGCGCATGATCAGGACGGCCACCGGCGAGGTCCAATCGGTCGCAACCGTGTCAGTCGACTCCGACATGCCCGACACACAACTCCAGCAAGCGCGGCTTGCGGCGGGAGTCGGTCATCCGCTGGCGCGTCGCCTCAACGAGATTTTGGAGGCCGGGTCGTCCGCGACACGCGGCGCATCCACCGGCGGCACGAAAGTCGTCATCGAACAGGCTCTCGCGTCGATCCATCAGACGACGCGCGAACGTTTCGGCATGGCGCAGACGATGCTGAAAAAGGCGCTCGCCGACGAGCCCGACAATGTCGACATCGCCGTCGCACTGGCCTCGCTTCAACTGCGCGGCATCCAGATGGTCTGGTTCAGCCCGGACGAGGCGACCGCGGTCGAGGCCCAGACCAGCGCGACGCTTGAGCGTGCGCTGCGCGTAAAACCCAATTCCATCGCGGTGCTGGAAACCTCTTGCCGCTTCCTCAGCGCGACCAACCACTTCGTCGAAAGCCTCGTCACCTGCGCCAGGATGTTGAGCTTCGACCCGTGGAACGGTGGAGCTCTCTACCTCGTCGGCCTCGGACAGCTCAACCTCGGTCGCTTCGAGGATGCGCTTGCGACATTTCAGCAAGCCGATCGTTTCGATACGCCGTCGGTGTCGCGCTGGACATGGCTCCTCGGCATCGGATGGGCGTACGTCGTGCTGGATCGCAGCGAGGACGCGCTGCCGTGGCTGCAACGATCGATCGCCATCACGCCCGCGACGGGCCGCTCGAACATGTTGTTGGCCGCCGCATTGCAGAAAAGCGGCCGGATCGACGAAGCCAAGGCAGCGATGCAAGCGGGGCTCAAGCTGCGGCCCGGCACAACGGCGCTCAACATCTCTCCACCCACCAGGAATTCCAGTCCGGTTTTTGTGGCGGCGACCCAAGGCATTATCCGGGCGATGGTCGAGGCCGGGCTGCCAGAGCGCTGATCGTCAGCCGCGCAACTGGGCGCGCCGTCGTATCCGCGGTTTTGTCGTGAATGGCGGGCAATGGTGAGCGGTCGGCGCGAGCGCACCGGCCGACGGGCCCTTGCATCGGACCCTGGGGTCGCCCTTACAGAAGCGAGGGTCCGGTACGGAAGGTCGGGTATGAGCAGCGGAAAGGAGCGATGGTTCGGTCCCGGGGAGACAGCTCGGCGGCTCGGCGTCACCACCAAGGCGCTCAGGGTCTATGAGCGGGAGGGGCTCGTTATCCCTCACCGTGCTGAGTCGAGATGGCGCCTATACGGCCCAACTCAAATCGCCCGTCTGCACCAGATCATCGTGCTTCGTGAACTCGGCCTGTCCCTCAAATCGATCAAGAAGCTTGTCGGGAGCCAATCCCGGCTTCGGGATATTTTGCGACTGCAACGCGAAACCCTGGAGTCCCAACAAGACAAGATCAGGCGCGCGATCGGCCTCATAGAGGTGGCGCTGTGTCAGATTGATGAGGGGCGAGACCTTTCCCTGGATGAGCTGGCAATCCTCACCAAGGAGACTCTCGTGCAGCAATCCACCGACAAAAAGAAATTCCTCGCAAGGTTCGAAGCTCTGATCGCGGAGCAGGACCCGACCGGGCAAGCAAGCCGCACCTTTGACGAGATCAAGAAAGAGTATGGCGGAGATGCCCATAAGGCTGCGCTGAGGGCCATGGTGGCCGAAGCCGGCCGGCTGAAAGAGGCGGGGGACGTCAATTCCGAAGCCGCCAAAGAGTTGGTTCGGCGTTTGCGATCCCGTACCGCCGGCATCAGGCGTTCGACCCCCCAGGCCGAGCAGGAGTTTATGCGCAACGCGTATACCAAAACGCTCGCCGAGGCACAGGCAAGGTCTGATGCCCTCTGGTTCGATCCGGCGATCTTCGAATTTCTCCAGCAGGTCCATCAAGGAATGAAGGAGCGCAGCGAGCTGGACTGACGTCGATCGCGAGAGCCGGACCCTGGATCGCAAGCAAGCTGCCACGGTTTGGCTGGGGCGAAGCAGCGAGAGGAGGAGTCGCAGCACAAGGCCGCCTCCTCCCGCTGCGCGCAGGACAAGCCCCTTCAGCGGACATTTTAGATGAGCACCTATGCGCACCACGCTCGCCGGCCACGGAACCATCAGCCTTTCGTGCCGATTGGTACCGCGGCTGGTGGAGGGACCAATGGACGAGAAGCTACGCGAGCAGCTGAAGCAGGGCTTTGGCTTGCAACAGGTGCTTCAAGCCGTGGAGGATCGGCTCATTGAGATGGGCCTCAAAGATATCACCATCGCGACCCGGCGCGGCAACTTCCACTGGAAGCAGTCAACGGATTCGAATTAGGCCACACGCCGTGCCGCAGCTTCAAGGATGATGAAGCCTTTCTCTGCGAGGGCTTTCATCTTGCTCGGTGGAGTGGCGCTGAATGAAATCAGCTCCCACTTCGACAAATCAACTTTGGCACCTCGAACCGCGATCATCTCACGGTTCGGCGATTTACGCTCACGATAGCGATCACAAAACTCTGAGTGCATGTCTGCTCCCGGCGAATCGATACGAAAGGATATCGCGCGAAAGCATCGCCGCCAGAGCACCAAGAAGTTATCAACGTGCCTTAGTTGTTAACGCCATAAGGCAACGCATCGCCACGTCCGCGACTTTTTGCTGCCCAACGAATCTGCTCAATGTCGAGACAGATGAGGAGGCTCCGATGTCCGGATTTACGCTGAACGAACTTCATGACTGCTGGCGGACGCTCAAGCACGACGGCAAGGTTGCCGCCGAGCGCGTCCCCCTTCCCGTGCAAGACGCCTTGAAGGAGTTGGGCCTCGCCGACGTGCAGCGAGATACCCATGATGTCGTGCTGCTGACCGAGAACAGCCCGCGCAAGAAAATTTTCGTCGTTTAAGGCTTCTGGCTTAAATCGATCAGCGCCTCGGCCGCACATCTCGCGATGGCCCCCGTGTCCGATCACTTCGACGGCAAGCGCTTCTTCAATCCAACCTTGCCGAGCGATTTTGCGCCCTCGCGGCGCAGCACCCTGAGAATGATGCGCGAGCCGAAAGCGCGCTGGCCTCGATGGATCGAGAACAAGGGCGTTCCCCGGCTTCAATTGCCTCTTGGCGCCAATGAAGCCGCGATCACATTCGTCAACCACGCGACGTTTCTGATTCAGATCAATGGCGTCACCATCCTGACCGATCCGGTCTGGTCGCAGCGCGCCAGCCCCGTTCGCTGGGCCGGCCCGAAACGCGTGCGCGCCCCCGGCGTGCCATTCGACGATCTGCCTCCGGTTGACATCGTTCTCCTCAGCCACAATCACTATGACCATCTGGACGTCGCGACGCTCAAGCGATTGCGGCAACGTTGCAGTCCGACCATCGTCACCGCCCACAGCGACGCGCGGCTTGTCGCGCAGCTTGGCTATATCAAAATTCACGAACTCGACTGGTGGGACGACGTTCGCTTCCACGATGCGCCGAAGATTACTTTCGTTCCCGCACAGCATTTCTCGGCGCGCGGCCTGTTCGATCGGCAAAAGAGCCTGTGGGGCGGCTACATGCTCGAATTTCAAGAGCGCCGCATTTATTACGGCGGCGACGGCGGATACTCGACGCATTTCTCCGATATCAAAACCCGCCTCGGCTCCCCGGACGTTGCCATTCTTGGGATTGGCGCCTACGAGCCCCGATGGTTCATGCAGCCTATCCACATGAATCCGGCCGAGGCCATCCGCGCGCATTGCGATCTTGGCGCGAAGCAGAGCATCGGAATGCATTTCGGGACGTTCCAGCTCACCCCTGAACCGATCGATGAGCCGAAGCAGGAACTGGCCCGCGCGCTCCTGCAGGGTGGGATACCAGACGGCCAATTCGTTGTTCTGGACGAAGGTGAGACACGCATCTTTTAGGCCGCCGATGCCTGGCAAGCTTGTTCATTCGTGACGCCGATCCTACAAAGGGATCACCATTCACAAAACGAATGACCCGCCATGCGCCCCAAAGAGTTCGACCTCAACCTTTTGAAGGTTTTGGATGCGCTGATCGCCGAACGCAACGTCACCAAAGCCGGCCAGCAGTTGAGCCGTTCGCAGCCGGCGATCAGCAACGCGCTGCATCGGCTTCGCGGCACGCTGAGCGACGAGCTCCTGGTGCGCGGGCCGAGCGGCATGACGCTGACACCTCGTGCCGAGGCCTTGCGCGGGCCGCTGCGCGAGGTGATGACGCTGATCGACGAGCGCATCTTTCACGAGGCGTCGTTCGATCCGTCGCGCACCACCGGCGTCTGCCGCATCAGCATGCCCGACCGCCTGACGCTCGCGGTGATCCCGCAACTGACAAAGCGCCTGGCGAAGATGGCGCCATCGCTCGATCTGCACCTGATGACGGCCGACCGGCGCCACGCCGTCGACCTCCTCGAGCAGGACCGGATCGACGTGGCACTCGGTTGGTTCGATGAGAAGCCGAAGCATGTCAGCTCGGAATTTCTCATGGACGAGGACTTGTTCTGCGTCTTTCGCCCCAATCATCCGATCGCCAAGTCGAAGGCCAGATTTAACATCGGCGCAGTGCTGTCCTATCCGCATCTCGTCGTCAGCGCGAGCGGCGGGCGCATCGCGATCTTCGACGAACTGCTGGAACGCTACAACCTCAAGCGCCGCGCCCAGGTGTCGGTGTCCAACTACACGGCCGTGCCCAACCTTCTGAAGCACAGCGAGATGATAGGCGTGTTCACTGCGCTGGCGTCGATGGTGTTCGAACGCTCGTTCGGTCTCGTCAAACGAAGGGTGCCACTCGCGGTCGGCAAGATCGCAACCAACATGATCTGGCATGCGCGAAGCGATCGCGATGGCAAGCAGGCCTGGCTGCGCCAGCAGATCAGGGAGGTTTACAACTCGCTCTAGTTCAGCGTTGAATGCCGCGCCTCGTCTCAGCCGGAGCTCGATCATGCGGCATTCCCGAAACATGTCCCTGCTGTTCATTGCTCTCGTTGTCGTGTGTGGCGGCGCGTTCGCCCAGACCAGCGGGCCCCGCGAAGGCCTGCCGAAGGAGCCCGACACGGACGAGCAGCGCATCGCCGATCTCGCGATCGCCAGCCGCGTCCCGGTCAATGAAGGCGTGCTCGACAGCTTCGGCCACGTTACGGTGCGCTCGCTGAAAAACCCGAACCACTATTTCATGCCGAAGGCCATGCCGCCCGGCCTCGTGACCCCGAAGGACATCGTCGAACTCGACATCAACAGCGCGCCGGTCGATCCCAACGCGCCGCGCACCAACGGCGAGCGCTTCATCCATGGCGAGATCTACCGCGTGCGCCCCGACGTGCAGGCGATCGTGCACAGCCATTCGCCCGCTGTCGTTCCATTCAGCGTTTCGCCGAGCCGTCCGCTGCGGCCGCTGATCCACATGTCCGGTTTCCTTCCGGTCAAAGGCGTCTCGGTGTTGGACCATCGCGATGTCTCCAGGGACGATCCGAGCCTGCGCGGCAAGCTGATGGTCAACAACGCCAAGCTTGGTGCGGCACTCGCCAAGACCCTCGGCCAGGATTCGGTCGTGCTCATTCGCAGCCACGGCATGGCCGTGGTCGGCGCGTCACTGCCCTGGGCGGTGTTCCGCGCCGTCTACACGCACCTGAACGCCAAGGCGGAGTTGGACGCCATCGCACTCGGCGGCGAGGTGGTCTATCTCAACGACGACGAGATCAAGATGCATTCGACCGAGGTGTTCGATGTTGCGAGGCCTTGGGAGAACCTGAAAAGCCGGTTGCCGAAGAACTAGGATTCTTCGAGCGAGCTTTGCAGGAAAGCAATGAACTCCGCTGTTTTGGCGGGCAGTCGCTTGCCCTTGGCGTAGTAGACGCCCAGCCGTTCCGGCGACAACGACAGGTTCTTGAGCACGACCTCGAGCTTCTTGGCGGCGATTTCAGCCTTCACCGCATAGAACGGCACGCGGATAATTCCACTGCCCTGCAGCGCCATCTCGATCAGGACGGCATTGCTGTCGGATGACAGCGATCCCTTCACCTCGATGAGCAGCGGCCGGGCGGAATTCTGAAAAGGCCAGGTTTTCGGTCCGCCGTAAAAGTCGGCCAGGCAGTTGTGCTCCCGGAGGTCCTGTGGCGCCTTCGGCCGCCCGGACTTCTGCAAATAGGCCGGCGACGCACAGATCACATGCCGAATGGCGCCGAGATCGAGCCCGACCAATCCCGGGATCGGCGGCTTGTGCTGGCTCACGATCACGTCGAAACCATCTTCAGCCGCAACCGCATGGCTCGGCATTGCGGCAACATGCACGCGGAGGCCGGGGCGGCTCTTGCCGAACCGGATGGTCAGCGGCGCCAGCACGTGCTGCGCGTAGTCGCTCGCCGCGAGCACGCGCAGCGTGCCGAATGGTCCGGCCTCGATGTTGCGCCGCTCGGTGACGTAGTCGTCGACCTTGGCGAGCATCTCCAGGCAGTTCTGGAACAGCCCCTCGCCTGCATCGGTGAGCGTCAGGCCGTGCGTCGAGCGGTTCAATAGCGTGAAGCCCAAGGCCTCTTCGAGCTCTTTGATGCGCTTGCTGATCACCGATGGTGTGGTGCGAAGCTCGGCCGCGGCCTTGGTGAAGCTCCGGCGCTGCGCCACGCGGACGAACGTGTTGAGCTTGTTCAAGTCCCGCAGCGGCGCCGTAAAGGACATGTGCCGAATCTCGTGTGCCGGTTTTCCTGGAAGTCGTTCCAGACGCTCAAGATTCAGGAGGATGGCCGAGCCTTCGTCAAGCTGTCCACCGATCCCAGGAACAACTGTTGTTCTGCGATCGAAGCTACCGGCCGGGCGGGCCCGGACGTAGAATCGCCGGCAGTTCAAGGAGCGTGAGTTTTACATCCTGCTCCAAGCCTCCGAGGGAAACGCCATGCTCAAGGAATATCACTACGACCATCTGATCCGTTGGCCCAAAGGCGAACGCGCCGCGGTTTTTCTGACCTTCGATTTCCAGGGCGGCGAGGACGTGAAGCCGGACAAGAACGGCATCCTCAACTACGAAATGTGGAGCCAGGGCGAGTACGGCCCGCATCATGCGATCTACCGGCTGCTGCGCATCCTGAAGGAAGAGAACATCAAGGCGACGTTCCTCACCTGCGGCGCGATCGCCGAGCGCTTTCCGGAAGCCGTGCAGGCCATCCTCGATCACGGCCATGTGGTCGAAGGCCACGGCTACAACCACGAGATCGCCCGCTACCTGCCGCGCGAGCAGGAAGATCCGATCATGAAGAAGACCATCGCCATGATCCAGAAGCGCACCGGGCGGCGCTGCTATGGCTGGCGCTCGTGCACGCAGAGCACCAACACCATCGAGCTGCTGATCGAGAACGGCTTCACGTTCAACACCAACTGCTTCCACGAGGAACTGCCGTTCCTCTGGGAGAAGGACGGCAAGCTCCTGGTTGAGCTGCCGCGGCAGCCGTTCGGCGACGGCACGTTGTTCGGCCACCGCCACGGCGAATACGGCAATCCGTATCACGGGCTCGAGACCTGGAAGGCTTATTTCGAGGAGCTCTATTCGGAGAGCACGCCGGAGCGGCCGAAGTACATTCCGTTCACGATGCACCCGTACATCATCGGCCGGCCGGGCCGCACGCTTGCGCTGCGCGGCATCGTCCAGCACATGCGGAAGGTCGCCGGCGATAGCCTTTGGTTTCCGACAGGCATCGAGCTCGCCGAATACTGCCTGAACAACGTGTTCAAGGCCGAGGCCGACAAGCTCCGCGCTGCGGGCTGAAGCGCGCTGATCGTCTCGATCCGGCGAAGACCGGACAGACGCAAGACGGTTGAGCGGGCAACATCCCGCTCAACCGTGGAGGAAACGCACTCAAGACGGCGGTGAACCGTGCCAGGCAAACGTCTAAGCGGCACCCTTGCGGCCGCGATCGCTGCAGCGATCGCGCTGATGGCTTTGCAGGCTCGCGCCGAGCCAATCGAGGATTTCTACCGCGGCAAGACGATGCGCATGCTGATCGGCTATGGGCCGGGCGGCGGTTACGACATCTACGGCCGGCTGGTCGCCGAGTTTCTGCCGCGCCACCTCCCCGGCAACCCGACCATCATCGCGCAGAACATGCCGGGCGCCGGCTCCTTCGTCGCGGCGAAATACATGTACGACGTTGCGCCCAAGGACGGCACCGTGCTGGGCAGCCTCGCCCAGACGCTCGCCATCGACAGCTTGACCAACACCGGCGCCAAGATCGACGTGTCGAAGATGCCCTATCTGGGTCGCGTCGTGACCAACATCGACGTCGGAGCGGCGCTCCCCAAAAGCGGCATCACATCGTTCGATGATGCACGCAAGAAACAGTACGCTGTCGGCGTCTCGGGTGGCGGATCGACCACCGTGCTGTTCCCGACCGCGCTCAACAAGCATGCGGGCGCGAAGTTCAAGCTGATCCGTGGCTATAGCGGCACGATCAACATCCTGCTCGCGATGGAGCGCGGCGAGGTCGACATCGTCGGGGCCTACGGGCTGCCCGGCATTCTCGTCAGCCACCCCGGCTGGGTGCGCAACGGCGAAGCCGTGATCCTCTACCAGGCGTCGCTGAAGCGGCACAAACTTCTGCCAAACGTACCGACCTTGCCGGAGCTTGCGCAGACCGACGAAGGCCGCGAGGTGCTGCATGCGGCGGCCGCAACCGGCGATATTGGCCGCTCGATCCTGACAACACCCGGCGTGCCGCCGGAGCGGCTTGCGGCCCTGCGCGCCGCGTTCCAGGCGATGTTGCAAGACCCGGACTTCGTCGCGGCCTGCGAGAAGCGCAAGCTGATGATCGACGGCGCGACCGGCCAGGAGATCGACGACATCGTTCGCGACACGCTCGGCTTGCCGCCCGCCGTCGCCGAGAAGATCGCGCAGATGATGGAGTAGCCGGCGCGCGTCCGCTCAATCCTTCAACGAAGGATAGAGCCGCTGCGCGGTGCCGCCGAAGATCCAATCGCGCTCCTGTTTGCTGGCAAAAGCCAGCGCGGCTTGCGCCTTCCCAAGAATCCCTGACAGCGTGTCGTCAGTCGCCGGGAAGTTCGAGCCCCAGGCGATGCGATCTGCGCCGAAGCGGTCGATCAAGGTCCTAAACCAGGTTTCGGGCGTGGCCTTGCCCCAGTTCTCCGGCGAGACGTTGAGCGGCGTGAGCTTCAGGAACACCGTCGGATATTTCGCAAGATCGAGGAATTCGCCGTCGGCCGCATAAGGCGGGCCGTCGACGAGCTTCGGCCGCGCCAAGTGGTCGAGGATCATGCGAACATTCGGGAAGCGCTCGATGAGGCCGCGAAGCTGCGGAAACCCCTGCGGCGTCATCTGCATGCAGACCGGAATGCCGGCCTTGCCCGCATAATCCCAGGCCGGAAATGAGCGTGGATCGTCGAACCAGGTCGCCTGCCCCGGCATGGTGCTGCCGGTGGTGAACAACCGCATGCCGGAGAAGCCCTTGCCGATCCAGAGCTTCATCTTCTCGACGGCATCGGGCGCGAGCACATCGATCGAGAACACACCGGTGAAGCGGCCGGGATGCGCCGCGATCGCCTCGGCCACGTACGAGTTGTCATATCCGTAGGCGGTCGAGGCATGGACGATCGCGGCCTTGGCGACGCCGGCTTTGTCCATCGCGGCGACCAGCGCCTCGTGCGGCGTCGGCCGCTCCACCGACCAGGTCGATTGCTTGCCGCCGAGCGGATTGAGCGGAAAGCGCTTGTTGTCGGTCGAGATGACGTGCGGATGGATATCGACGATCGAAGCCATGGAGATTTCAGTCCCTTCCAATGATCAGGATTTTGCCGGATCGACGAACACCTCTTCGAGTGGCATGCGCCTGGGAATGAGTTGTTGCTGAAGACCGTAGGTCAGCATCGCCTCGATGCTCGGCATATTGGCTTCGAGGCCATAAGGCAGCGGGTCGCCGACCAGCAGCATCAGCCCGCGATACTTCGTCTCATCGGCCGAATTGCCGTCGGTCCCCTTCAGATGCGCGATGTAGGGCTTCTTCGCTTCGACGAACGCGTCGTAGAGCGAGCGCGCGACCCACGGATATTTCGCCAGCACCTTTGTCTTTACGACGATCAGGCCGTGGATCGGATAGATGCCGGTGCGGCGGTACCACGCCGCTTCGGCCTCTACCGCGTTCGGAATAAGCTCGGGATAGACCTGCGCCGCAGTCTGCCCGCCCTGCTCCCAGGCGCCGGTCGGCGGCCCCGCGCGGCCGATGCCGGCCGGTCCGGTGAAGCCCGCCTGGAGTTCGTCGCTCGCCATCATGCTGGCGAGCGACGTCCCATCGGGCGCGTGCACGACATTGGGCGGCAGCTTCAATGTCGTGACATGTTCCTCGTCGTCGACCACCCAGGTGACCTTCGATGAATCGAGGCCGTATTCATTGACGAAGATGCCGCGCGTCCACACACCGGTCGTCACCGAATAGGCCCGGACTCCGACCCTCTTGCCCTCGAGGTCTTTCGGGACCTTGATGCCGGAATCCGGCCGCACCACGAAGCCGCCGTGATGAAACCTCCGCATGATGAAGATCGGCAGCGCGATGAACGGCGCACCAAGCGCACGCGCGATCATATAGGTGGTCGGCGCCATTTCGCACACGTCGAACTCGACGTCGCGGACCATGCGGCGGAACGCGCCGATGATCGGCACGATCTCGACGAAATCCGGATCGACTCCGGCGATCTTCACCTCGCCGGACTTGAGCGCCTTGGTGTGCCCGTAGGTCGCGATGGCGATCTTCAGACGCGGTTGGTCGGCCAACGCAGTCTCCACTTCATTCCGTCACCGCGAGGTTGGCCTTTTCGATTACGCCCCGCCACCGCAGGATATCGTGCGCCATGCGCTCGCGCATGGCCTCAGGCGTGCTGCCGCGCGCCTCGATGCCGAGCCGCTGCGCCTTCTCCTGAAGCACCGGGTCTTCCAGCGCCGTCACGACGAGCTTGTTGAGCTTTCGCACGATCGGGTCCGGCGTCCCGGCACGGCTCGAAAGCCCGTTCCAGCTCGTGACCACGTAATCCGGCAAACCGCTCTCCACTGCGGTCGGCACCCCATTCAGCAACGGCGAGCGATGCTCGCCCGAGCTTGCAAGGATCCGGATCTGCCGGTCACTGATTGCACCCTGGAATCCAGCATAGAAGTCGAAGCCCATGTCGACGTCGCCGCGGAGCAGCGCGGTGACCACCTCGGGTGTCGTCTTGAACGGAATGATGGCCACCTCGATGCCGGCGGTCTGTTTGAACAGATACGCGGAAAGATTCTGCGTGCTGCCGGGATTGATGGCGCCGAGGGTCAGCTTGCCGGGATTCTTCTTCGCGAAGTCCAGCACGTCCTGGAGGTTCTTGAACCGCGATTCATTCTTGACCGCCAGCAGCATTTCGAAAGTCGCGGTGATCGACACCTGCGCGAAGTCGGTCAGGACGTCATAGCTCCGCCCCTTGAACAGCGTCATGCTGATGGCCTGCCCGTTGCCGGTCAGCGCCAGCGAATAGCCGTCGGGCTCGGCGCCGAGTGCGCCTTTGGCCGACAGCGAGCCACCGGCGCCCGGCCGGTTCTCGATGACGAATTGCTGGCCGGCACTCTCGGAGAGCTTCTGCGCGAGCAGACGCACGGTAAGGTCCCCGACGCCGCCCGCGCCGTAGGGAATGAAGATGCGAACCGGCTTGCTTGGATAGGACTGCGCATCCTCGGCGGAGACCGGACCAGCCAGACTGGCAAGCAGAGCGACGCCGATTGCAGCAAGGACTACGCACAGTTTCATGCGAGCTCCTAAGCGCGTTTCTTCCCAAATGGCTTCTCGCGCCGAAGCGCCGAGCCTGATGGCTGCGATGATGCCAGCAACTTTCAACACTTCCAATCGCAAGTCCGCATTCATTTTACAGCGGTTGCGAGGACAAGATCGGCCATGGACCAGATCACCACCATATACTTAAGCAATGCACATAAAGTCCGACGCCTCAAATCGACGGAACAACACTTTCGCTCCCTCAATGATTGAGGCAGCTGTGCTAGAGCTTGTCAGGTTGAGGAATGGTCGCGGGCCGCGGACGCGGTTAAGCGTATCAATGTCGTTATTGAATGTGCGTCAGAATGCCCCGATCCTGTAACACTTTGACGAAATTCTCGCCTGCGTTCCAAATCTGATTGGCGGCGGCTTCGAGCTCTTTGATGTCGATTTCTTCATCCGACAAAGTGAATTTTCCACCCTTGATCCGGACAATGGCTCTGCCCCATTTTTGAGTATCTTTGTCTCGCTTCCACTGGGCGTGGACAAATTCGTTTCGGCGGGAATATGCATCGCGTATTTGTTTGATGGCCCCCGTGAATTGTTTCCAAATGTCTTGGTGCTTGTCTTCAAAGACCCTAGCGTACCCGAGTATCAGATCGCACTCAGATGAAAGAGAGACCTCGTTGGTAAGTAAAGCGATGCGATAGAAATCATGTTCCTGAATTTCAGCGATGGCGCGCTCTAGGAGCAGCTCAATCCATTCCATATGCGCCGCTATGATGCCAACAAGTCTGGCGATGTCGTCCGGAATTCCCATTGGGCTTTCATATTTCACGGCAAAGGACTCCGGCCAGATAGGCGAAAAGAGCGTCTCTTGGGCGCACTCGTGCGCAAGAAATCGAATCCGCACGAGTTTTTTTGACCCGCATGTGGAAAGTGTCAGCTCAAGACATGTTGTCCTTATGGCATCCGCGTGTGCGGCCGCTAATCGCAGCGAGCCACCATACCGCCGTCGACGATGATCTCGGTGCCGGTCACAAAGCGCGCCTCGTCGGAGGCCAGAAACAACGCGGCGTTGGCGGTGTCGCGGCCGTCGCCCATGAACCCCAGCGGGATGCGCTTCACGCGCGACTTGAGTAACGCATCGATGTCGCCGCCGGTGCGCTGCTTGGCGAGCCGCGCCTCCACCATTGGCGTGTGCAACTGCCCCGGCACCACGGTGTTCACGCGGATGCCCTTGTTGGCGTACTGCACGGCGGTGACGCGCGAGAACTGGATCACGCCCGCTTTCGATGTGGCGTAGCCGACCTGCGCCGAGCCGGTCCAGCGCAGGCCCGAGGTCGACGCCAGGTTCACGATCACGCCGCCGCCCTGCTTCTCCATCAAGGGCAGGACGTGCTTGCAGGTGAGGAACACGCTCTTGAGGTTGTAGGCCATCTGGCCGTCCCAGCCCTCCTCCGAAAGCTCGACCGGGCCGCCGGCCGCCGAGCCGCCGACGTTGTTGACCAGGATATCGATCCGGCCAAAGGCAGCGACGCAGGCGTCGACCAGAGCTTTGACCGAAGCATTGTTGGTCACGTCGCACTCATGGGTGCGGATCGTGCCGCCGGCCTCCTTCGCCCGTTCGACGGTCTCCGTCATCGACTCGCCGTTCTTGTCGGCGGCGAACACCTTGGCGCCCTCGCGGGCGAACAGCACCGCGGTGGCGCGGCCGTTGCCCCAGCCTGGACCGACACAGCCCGCGCCGGTGACCAGCGCGACCTTATCCTGCAAGCGACCTGTCATGAGATTTCCGATTTTCAGATGTCCAAACTACTGCGAGCCCTTCAGCCCGATCTTCTCGACCAGCGTGCCCCACTTCACGCGCTCCGACTTGATGTAGTCGTTGATCCCGGCGATCGACGGCGAATCGACCGGGATCAGTCCGATGTCGGCTGCGCGCTTCTTCATCTCCGGGTCGCTCATGATCTTCTGCATCTCGGCATGCAGCCGATCGACGATCGGCTTCGGCGTCTTCGAGGGCACCAGCAACACGTGCCAGGACACCGCCTCGAAGTCGGGTGCGCCGGACGCTTCGGAGAACGGCGGCACCTCGGGCAGCAGCGGAAGCCTGTCCCGGGACGACACCGCGAGCGCGCGCAGCTTGCCTTCCTTGATCGCAGGGATCGATGCTCCCGCCTCGACAAAGCCGGTGGCCACATGGCCCGCGATCAGATCGGTGATGGACTGGCCCGTCGCGCGATACGGCACATGATTGGCCTCGAAACCGAAGCGCTGTTTGGCAAGCTCCATCGCAATGTGCTGGAAACCGCCGGCGCCCACCGAGGCGTAGTCGAGCGGCGGCTTGGCCGCCTTGGCATGAGCGATGAACTCTTTCACGTCCTTGGCCGGCACGTTCGGGTTCACCACCAGGATCAGCGGCGACTTCACGTAGAGACTGATCGGCGTGAAATCCACTTCAGGATTGTAGTTGATCTGCTTGTAGAGCCATTGATTGATCGCAAGCCCGCTGCTTGTGAGCACCACCAGCGTGGTGCCGTCCGGCGTGGCCGGGGCGACCTGCGATGCCGCAAGCATGGTCGAGGCGCCGGGCTTGTTCTCGACGATCACCGCCTTCCCGAACGCGGCCTGGAGCCTGTCCGCGAAAAACCGGACCAGCACGTCCATGCCGGTGCCGGCGCCGAGCGGCACCACGATGGTGATGTTTCTTGACGGATAGTCCTGCGCCGAAACGCGCGAATGCGAACCAATCGCAACGAGCAGCATCGCTGCCGCCAATATCCGAAATGTCAGCCCCTTCATGGTCGCCCTCCCGAAAAACCAGCGCTTTTTGCGCTTGGTGATGCATATCGTTCTTATTGTCGTTTGCAGCTTAGCGCATGTCTTGGAAAAGTGGACACCGCTTTTCCAAAAAGACGTGGGCCAACCATGCGCAGCGCGAACAAGACGCTTTGCACTCACGCTCGGACGCATTATTTGCCTGTCTCCTTCGACCCAAGAATTCGACCCAAGAGGATGAGCCGCCCGATGCAGTCCACCAAGGAACGAGTCGCATTGACGTCGATCCTGGCATCCGGCGGATTGACCGTGGCCAAGGGCGTGGTCGGCGCGCTGACGGGCTCGCTTGCGATCCTGTCGGAGGCGGCACACTCGCTGATCGACCTCGGCGCGACGCTGATGACCTATTTCGCGGTCCGCGTCTCCGGCAAGCCCGCCGACGAGGAGCATCACTACGGCCACGGCAAGATGGAGAGCGTCGCCGCGCTGGCCGAGACGGCGCTGCTGTTCCTGCTCTCCGGCGTGGTCATGTGGGAAGCGGCAAGGCGCCTCCTCGGCGAGGGCGGTCACGCTGTCGAGGCGACGATCGCGGCCTTTGCCGTGATCATCGTCTCGATCGTCGTGGATTTCTTCCGCGCCCGCCTGCTCAATCGCGTGGCAAAGGAAACCGTAAGCGAAGCGCTGGAGGCCGATGCGCTGCACTTCAGCTCCGACATGTGGTCTTCGCTCGCCGTGCTGGTCGGATTGGGCGGCCTGGCGCTGGGCTATCAATGGGCAGATTCCGCGGCGGCGCTTGTGGTGGCGTTGTTCGTCTGTATCGCAGGCTGGCGGCTCGGCCGGCGCACCATCGACACGCTGACCGACACGGCACCGGCTGGCTCGGCACAGACCGTCTCGCGCGCGGCCTCGAAGGTTCGCGGCGTGGTCGCGGTCGACCGCGTCCGGGTGCGCCCGTCCGGCGACAAGGTTTTCGTCGAGGTCGTGGCCGGCGTCAGCCGGACGCTGCCGCTCGACCGCGTCGAAGCCGTGAAGACCCAGGTTGCCGAAGCGATCCGGGCCGAGATGCCGCGGTCCGAAGCGGTAGTCACCATCGCGCCACGCGCGCTCGACACCGAGACCGTCCAGGAACGTGTCATGGTGATCGCGCGAAACCGCGGCGTCGCTGTGCATCATGTCACCGTCCACGACATTCACGGCAAGCGTTCGGTCTCGCTCGATCTCGAACTTGACCGCAAGCTCACGCTCGGGGCGGCGCATGAGGTGGCCGACGGGCTCGAGGCCGCGCTCCGCGACGAGCTCGGCACCGAGGTCGAGGTCGAGACGCACATCGAGCCCCTGCAGCAGGACGCCTTGGGCCGCGAGGCGCCCCCCGAGCGCGTCAAGGCGGTGGAGATGACTCTCGCCGAGCTCGCGGCCGAGATCGGCCAGATCACCGAGGTGCATAACGTTCGCGTGCGTGAGACCGACGAAGGCGAGATCGTGAACTTCCACTGCCGGCTCGATCCGGCACTGACCGTGCAGGCGGTGCATGACAAGGTCGACGAGCTGGAGCGCGGCCTGCGCCGCCGCGCGCCCTCGATCAAGCGCGTGATCGGCCACGCCGAGCCGCTCTATGGCCGCAACGTCCGCCGCACGGCGTGAACGCGCAGCTGCCATTCCGGGGCACTCGCGAAAGCGAGTGAACCCGGAATCCAGATCCAGACACCGCCGTCTCAAATGGATTCCGGGTTCGCCGCTTCGCGGCGCCCCGGAATGACAGCCCGTCTGTTTGAGAGCCCTGATAGAAGCTACTGAGCGCCGACGCCCGCGGCGCGAAGAATCGCGCTGTTGCGCTCGACATCGGCCTTCAGCACCGCGTCGAACTTGTCCGGCGTGCTGTAGACGATCTCCACGCCCTGCCGGGTCAGCTTTTCGGCCACGTCGGGATTCCGCAGAATCCCGACAATGTCCTCGCTCACCTTGTTGAGGATCGGCTTAGGCGTGCCGGCCGGCGCCATCACGGCAAACCAGGCTTCGTATTTGTAATCCGGCAACCCGGACTCCGCGACCGTCGGCACGTCCGGCAGCGCCGGACTGCGCTTTGCGGTCGACACGGCGATCGCGCGCACCTTGCCGCTCTGGTTCAGCTCAACCGCGAGATTGACGCCGAGATAAAACAGTTGCGAGTCGTTGCGCATCACACTGGTGACCGCCTCCGGCGCGCCCTTGTTCGGAATATGCACGATGTCGATCTTGGCAGTCTGCTTGAACAGCTCGGCTCCGAGATAAGATGTGCTGGCCAGTCCCGCCGATGAGAAATTCATCTTGCCCGGGCTCTTGCGCGCCAGTGCGATGAACTCGGTGACGTTCTTTGCCGGCAGATCGGGCGGCACGATCAGCGCCTGCGGCACCTCGGCGACTTCGGTGACGCCGGCGAAGTCCTTCGCCGGATCATACGGCAGGTTCTTGTTGACCACCGCGCCGATGGTGTGGCCATTCGACGTCAGCATCAACGTATGACCATCAGGCGCGGCCTTCGCGACGTAAGCCGTACCGGCGATGCCTGGCCGGTTTTCGACGATCACCTGCTGCTGCCAGCGCTCGGCGAGTTTGTCGGCGAGCACGCGGGCGAGCCCGTCGGTGATGCTGCCGGCCGAGAACGGCACGACGATCCGCACCATCTGCGTCGGATAGGACGCGGGCTGCGCGTCAGCGTTGCCTGCCGCTGCGGCGAGCGCCGCAGCCAGCACCAATCCCCGAACCCACATCATCTTCCTCCCGAACGGCTCTTTGCGAAGCGGCCCTTCTGGGGCCGCTTCGCAAAGCTTTTTATCGCGATCCCGCGAGACCGGCTTCCTTGAACACTTCCGTCAGGTTTGCGGTCTCATCCTTGATGATCTTGTCCATCGCCTCGGGCGTATCGGTTTTGGCGACGACGAACTGCGCCTTGATTTTCTCCTGCATGTCCGCGGTCTTCAGCGCGTCCGCCCAATCCTTGGCAATCTTGTCGAGGATCGGCTTGGGAACGGCACGCGGCGCCAGCAATCCGAACCACGAGTCATAGACGAACGGCAGACCGGCCTCGGTGAAGGTCGGCGTGTTCGGCAGTTCCGGAAGCCGCGCGGGGGTAGCCGCCGCAATGGCGACGACCTTGCCGGCCTCGGCCTGATCGCGGGCGAGATTGACCGGCGCGAAATAGAACTGCGCGTCACCACGCAACACCGCAGTCACCGCGTCCGGCGCGCTGCGGAACGGCACATGCACGATGTTGATGTCTGCGGCCTTGCGGAACAGAGCGCCGGCGATGAACGTGGTGCTGGCGAGACCCGGCGAGGAGAAATTGAGCTTGCCCGGCTCTTTCTTCGCAAGCTCGATCACGTCTTTCACGGTTTTGACCGGCGTACCCGGGAACGCGATCAGAAACAGCGGCGACGAACCGAGACGCGTGATGCCGGCAAAGTCCTTCACCGGATCGAATGGCGCGTCTTTGGTGACGAGGCCCGCGACGGTGTGGCCGTTGGAGGTGACCATCAGCGTGTAGCCATCAGGCACGGCCTTGGCGACAGCCGCGGTGCCGGCGAGACCCGGACGGTTCTCGACGATGACCTGCTGGCCCCACTTCTTGCCCATCTCATCGGCGAAGATGCGGGCGAGAATATCGGTGTTCGATCCGGCGCCGAATGGCACCACGATCGTCACGCGCTGGCTCGGCCAGCTTTGCGCCGATGCCGGTGCAGCCGGCAGAGCCGCGATCCCGGCTGCGGTCAGCGCACCCAATGCCCATTTCAAAAGCCCGCCCATCTTTTCCTCCCTCGTATTCGGTTTGCTGTTGATTATCCGAAGGCCTGCTATTTGGCGAGCGCTGGAGCCGATGCTTTTTGCTCTGCCCGGCCCTGCGCCACCACTGCATCAAGGGTTGTACCAAAGTCCTTGAGCATCACGGCAGCGGCATTCCGCCCCGGACCGCCGGAAATCGAGCCTCCCGGGTGCGTGGTGGAACCGGTCTGATAGAGACCCGCAATCGGCATCCGGTGCTGCGCCCAGCCGGGCGCGGGACGGAGCGCCGCAGCCTGTGCGGCGTTCTGCGCGCCGCCATGGCAGGAGCCATGCCAGTTGTGCGGATTCCTCCTTTCGAGATCGAGCGGGCTTTCGATGACGCTCGCCAATATCTTGTCGTCGGTGAGATTGGGCGAGAAGCGTCGGAGCCAGTTCAAGTTGGCTTTGGCGACATCGTGTTTGATGTTGTCCCAGTGCTGCGGGCCTTCCTTGAGATCGTAGGGCTGCATGCCGATGATCTTGATGGTGTGCTTGCCGGGCGGCGCCTGGCTCGGATCACCGATGGTGGGCGACACTGCGAGCAGCACCGGCTCCTCGACATTGGCGACGCCACGGGCAAAGTCGTAGCCCATGCGCAGCGCCCGTGTCGGCTCCGACAGCATCGCGCAGGCAATCGGCGTGATGTTGCCGCCGTCGCCCTGAAACGTCATCGGCACGCTGGTGGCGTAGTGCTGGACAAACAGCGTCGGTCCGCCCTGATAGGTTTCGACACCATCGACGAAATCCTCGGCCCAGGCCTCGTGCGGCGCCATGTCGATCAGGTGCTTGACGTGGATGGTCGAGAGCACCGCCTTGTCGGCCAGGTAGCGCGAGCCGTCGGCACATTCGACGCCGGTGCATTTGCCGTTCTCGACGATCAGGCGATGCACCATCTTGTTGGTCAGCGCCACGCCGCCGTAATCCTCGATCAGCCGCACCAGGATTTCGGTGAGCATGCCGGAGCCGCCCTTGGGGATGCACCAGCTCCAGCGCTGCCGTCCCCAGGCCAGCGAATAGGCATTGCGCCCGGTCATCGGCCATTCCGGCGGCGTCACGGTCTGGAACGCCATCCAGAGCATGAAGCAGCGCGAGTGATCGTCCTCGAAATTGTCGCGGATGATCTCCCAGGCCGAACGCGCCTGGCGGCGCAGCCATTTCTTGCCGTCGGGATGCTCGTTCAGCGCCTCGTTGATCGGCTTGCCGAAACCAATCGGCGTGTAGGACGCCGCGTCGAACAGCGGTTTGATCGCGTCATATTCGTTGTACATGCGCCGGTAGGCGTCGGCGTCCTTCCTGGAGAACTTGGCGAACTGCTCAACGGTGCGGTCGATGTCGTGATACTGCGTAAGCCACGAGCCGTCGAGGAACGGCGCGTGGCAGACGATCTCGGGATGGATGTATTCGAGCCCGTAATCGGCGAGCCCAAGCTCGTCGTTCCGCATCATCGGGCTGTCCTGCAGGATGACATGGGCAGTGCCGCACGAGTCGTGGCGGAAGCCCGGCAGCGTCAGCTCCTCGGTCACGACGTTACCGCCCAGCACCGAACGGCCTTCAAGCACCAGGCAGCGGTAGCCGGCCTTGGCGAGGTACGCCGCCGCCACCAGGCTGTTGTGGCCGGCGCCCGCCACCACGACATCGAAACGATCCGCCATCCCCGTCCCCCTCAATCACGTGGCCGGGCCAACGGGGCCCGGCCACGGACAATAACACGACAGTCACACCCGTTTGTCTGGCACGCCGGCGTTCTTGTAGTTGCGCGCTTGGGCCTCGCGGGCGAGCCGCGCGATGCGGTTCATGTCGACGCCGACCAGTTGCCCGTTCTGCTTCATGATCTTGCCCGCGATCATCACGGTGTCGACGTTGCGCGCCGTCATGCTGGTGACCACCGCGCCGACCGCATTGTTGATCGGCATCACGTTGAGCAGGTCGGTGCGCAGCATGATGATGTCGGCCTCCTTGCCCGGCGTCAGCGTGCCGATCTTCTTGTCGAGGCCGTTGGCGCGTGCGCCTTCGATGGTGGCGAACTCCAGCACCTCGCGGACGGTCAGGAACTTCGGTGGGTCCTTGTCACCGGCAAGACGTTTGGCCCAGACCTCGTTCTTCTGCAGCGAGAACACCGTCCTCATCTGGGTGAAGAAGTCGTTCGGCACCGAGGTCTCGACGTCGACGCTGAGACTCGGCCTGATCCCCAGGTCGATGGCCTTCTGGATCGGCGGGTTGCCGTGGCCCATCAGCGTCTCGACATAGCTCGCGATCGAGATGGTGCCGCCGGTGTCGCGGATCAGCTTCCATTCGGTGTCGTTGAGCGTGCAGCAGTGGATGTAGGTGGTGTCGGCCTTCAGTCCGTCCTTGGCGTGGAGCTTCTCGAGCAGCGCGTTCCTGCCGAACTCGCCGACCCCGACATGGATGGTGATGCGGGCGCCGACGTCGCGCGCGGCCTTGAACTGCTCGAGCGTCTGCTCGGGCGTGCCGCCGGCGGCGAGATAAAGCGTGACGAGCTGATCGTCGCTGGAGAAATACTGCTTGCGCAGCCGCGCAATGTCGCCCGGATATTTCGAGGTCGCGATCTCGAACACCCGGCCGGTTTCGTTCTGGCCGGCACCATAGGCGAACACCGCGCGCACGCCGGATTCCTGCAGGCCCTTGACGCAGGCGTCGCTGTGCGCCGGCGAGTTCTGGATGTGCGACCAGTCGAGGATGCAGGTCACGCCGCTGTCGATCGCGCCGAGCGCGCTGATCAGGTCCGCGACATAGACGTCGTCGGGCACCATCTTGGCGCCGAAGGTGCGCTGCACGACGTTGCGATAGTCGTCGAGCGAGCCGTCCGGCAGCACGTTGCGCAGGAAGCCCTGCCACATGTGCCGGTGGGTATCGACCAGGCCCGGCATCACGATGCGGTTTTTCGCGTCGATCACCTGGGCGTTCGGCGCGCTGATGTTGGGCTGCACGGCTCTGATCGTCTTGCCTTCGATCAGCACATCGGCCTGTTCGAAATCGCCGACCGCGCGGTCGAGCGAAAGCACGATGCCGCCCTTAAGCAGGATCGGCCGCCCGGGCTTGGGCGTGGAAGATTTGGGCGCGGGCGCTGCGGCTGCATCACCCGCCGTTCCGATCACGCTTGCGGCGACCGCCGGAGCTGCCACGGCGCCGGCCGCGGTCGTGCAAAGGAATCCGCGCCGCGACAAGTCTTGGCTCGTCTCTTGGCTGGTCTTTTGGCTCGTCAAAGGTCGCGGCAGACAGCACGGACAACCGGCATTGAACGAATGCGTCACGGTAGCCTCCCTGGCAGCGTTGTTGTTGAGAACATGCTATGCCTGGACGCATCCGCGATCTAGCAAGGTGACTTTGCCCACAATCCCGCCTAGATCGCGTCCCACCTGCAATGGGCAAATACCAACGACGGTCCCCTAGACATGATGCGCACCGAAGAACACCGCCCCGTCCGTCTGTCCGAGTATCGGCCGCCCGACTGGCTGGTCGAGACCGTGGACCTCGATTTCAAGCTTCATCCGACGCAGACGCCGGTGCGCGCGACGCTGAAGGTCAAGCCCAATCCGGCGGCGGGCGCACCCGCACCGCTGGTGCTCGACGGCGACGAGCTATCGCTCATATCGGTGAAGATCGACGGCCAGCTCCTGCCGACCGACCGCTTCACTGCAACTCCGGAGCGGCTGACGATCGCGCAGCCCCCGAACCGGCCATTCACGCTGGAGATCGAGACGCTGGTCGACCCGAAGGGCAACACGCAGCTCTCCGGGCTCTATCAGTCGAGCGGCAACTACTGCACCCAATGCGAAGCCGAAGGCTTCCGCCGCATCACCTATTATCCGGACCGGCCCGACGTGATGGCGGTCTACACCACGCGCATCGAGGCCGACAAAGCCGAAGCGCCCGTCCTTCTCTCCAACGGCAATCTGAAAGAGTCAGGCGATCTTCCCGGCGGCAAGCACTTCGCGGTGTGGCACGACCCGTGGCCGAAGCCTGCCTACCTGTTTGCCCTCGTCGGCGGCAGGCTCGGCCACATCGAAGACAAGTTCGTCACCAAATCCGGCCGCAACGTCACGCTGCGCATCTACGTGGAGCCCGGCAAGGAGAACCGCGCCGGCTATGCCATGGATTCGCTCAAGCGCTCGATGCGCTGGGACGAAGAGGCATTCGGCCGTGAATACGACCTCGACATCTTCATGGTGGTCGCCGTGTCCGACTTCAACATGGGCGCCATGGAGAACAAGGGCCTCAACGTCTTCAACGACAAATACGTGCTGGCGACGTCCACGACCGCGACCGACTCGGACTACGTCTCGATCGAAGCGATCATCGCGCACGAATACTTCCACAACTGGACCGGCAACCGCATCACCTGCCGGGACTGGTTCCAGCTCTGCCTGAAGGAAGGCTTCACGGTCTATCGCGACCAGGAGTTCACGTCCGATCAGCGCTCACGCGTGGTGACGCGCATCGGCGATGTGCGGGCATTGCGCACCCACCAGTTCGTCGAGGACGCAGGGCCCCTCGCCCATCCGGTGCGGCCCGAGCTCTATCGCGAGATCAACAACTTCTACACCACCACGGTCTACGAGAAGGGCGCCGAGGTGGTGCGGATGATCCACACGATGCTCGGCCCCGCGCTGTTCCGCCAAGGCACCGATCTCTATTTCGAACGCCACGACGGCGAAGCCGCGACCGTCGAGCAGTTCGTCATATGCTTTGCCGACGCGAGCGGCCGCGACTTCGGGCAGTTCATGCGCTGGTACTCGCAAGCCGGCACGCCCGAGATCGTGGCGACCGGCACTTATGATGCGGGCGCCAAGACCTACCGGCTTGATCTCGCGCAGGTCACTCCGCCGACGCCAAGCCAGCCGACGAAAGAGCCGATGGTCATCCCGCTGGTGACAGGGCTCATCGGTCGAGACGGCCGGGATCTTCCGCTCAAGCTCGACAACGGCACAACGATCGACCGCGGACTGCTCGTCCTCGACAAGCCGGCGCAGAGTTTTGTCTTCACCGGCATCAACGAGCGGCCGGCGTTGTCGACCAATCGCAATTTCTCGGCGCCGATCAAGCTCACCGCCAATCTTGCGCCGGACGATCTGCGGCTGATGGCCGCCCATGACAGCGACCCATTCAACCGCTGGCAGGCGGTGCAGACGCTGGCGACGCAGCTCCTGGTCGGCAACGTGGCGCGCATTCGCGCGGGTCAGGACCCCGAGGTCGACGAAGGCCTGCTCGATGCGCTCGCCATCATCATGGCCGACAAGAAGCTGGAGCCTGCTTTCGTCGCCGAGACGCTGCTGCCGCCGAGCGAGGCCGATATTGCCCGCGAGATCGGCCGTGACGTGGATCCGGATGCGATCTTCCGCTCTCGCGCGGCGCTCCGCGCTCTGATGGGACTGCATCTCAACAAGGCGCTGAGCAGCGCCTACGAAACCCTCGCAAACCGCGGGCCCTACAGCCCGGACGCGGTCAGCGCCGGACATCGCACGCTGCGCAATGTCTGCCTCGACCTTCTTGCGGCGACGCAAGAGTCGCACGCCATCGGGCTTGCGGCGCGGCAATACCAGCAGGCCGACAACATGACCGACCGCATGGCGGCTCTCGCCACGTTGTCGCTGCACGACGTGCCGGAGCGCGCTGCTGCCCTCGACGACTTCTACCAGCGCTACAAGGACGACCCGCTGATCATCGACAAGTGGTTCGTGCTGCAGGCGGCGACGCCGGACCCGAAAACGCTCGATCGCGTCAAGGCGCTGACGAGCCATCCGGCCTTCTCCATGAAAAACCCGAACCGCGTGCGTTCGCTGATCGGCGCGTTCGCGCAAGGCAACCAGACGCAGTTCAACCGGCCGGATGGCCAAGGCTACGAGTTCATTGCCGACACGATCCTGACGCTCGATCCGGCCAATCCGCAGCTCGCCTCGCGGATGTCGACCGCGTTCAAGAGCTGGCGAGCGCTCGAGGCCGGGCGCCGCGGCCGCGCGCAAGCCGCACTCAAACGCATCGCAGACAAGTCGGGCCTGTCGCGCGACGTCAGCGATATCGTGCAGCGTGCGCTCGCCGACACTTAAGTCGTGAATTTGCGGTGCGGTGTTGGAGTAACGCGCGACTCAACGTATTGAACTGACTCGGGGAATTCAGGGACTGTTGCGGCGGGGACTCGCAGATGAATTCTGTTGAGACGTTAACTAAAAATATTGACTGGGACTCTCGACAAGACTCGCCGCTTCGATTCGAATAGCAGAGTGATTCGAAGCGGTACGGCACACCGTTTCAACCGCGTATTCTCTGGGGACATTTCATCGAGGGGGCTGCATGGCGCGCGCCGCACTGGCGAATGCGTCCGCACGCGCGGATTCCATCAAAGGCTTGGCGCAATCGATCGCCAATCCAGCCTACCGGCGGCTTCTGGTCGCCGAACCCGCGCTCCGCCGGGCGGTCCCGGCGCTGATCATCGCCTTCCTTCTGACCATCGGCGTGGGCGCCGTGGTCCAGGTGCTCGACCATCATCGTCAGTCGGTCGCCGAGGCCATGCACGACCTCGACAACGTCGCCGACTTCGTCGCCGAACGGTTCGACCGCATCGCGACCGCGGAGAACGGCGATGTGACACGGCGTGATCTCCTGGAGCGCGCGCTGTCGACACGGGCCACCGCATTGGGGCGCCGGGTTCTCCTCAGCAACACCGAAGGCATCGTCACCGCAGCGGAGCCCTCCGGCGGACCGATCGGCCGGCACATCAATGATCTCCTCGGCGATATCGAGCCGCTGACCATCCTGGGTTCGAGCGCGGGCGTTGTTGAAATCGAACTGCCCGGCGGCAATCCTGCCTTCGTCACCGTGCGCAGCCTCTCTCATTCCCGCGGAATGCTGATCGCCTATCAGCTTCGCGCTGACGCCCTCGCCCCCTGGCGCGCCGACACCACGCTGACCGTGACGCTGACCGCGACCACTGGCTTCGTGTTGCTGATCCTGGGCTTTGCGTTCCATTGGCAGGCCGCCCGCGCCCGTGAAGCCGATATGATCTACGACACGGTCCGAAGCCGCATCGACACCGCGCTGAACCGCGGCCGCTGCGGGCTGTGGGACTGGGATCTCGCCCGCGGCCGCATCTTCTGGTCGCATTCGATGTTTGCGATCTTAGGGATCGGACCACGTGACGACCTGATGACCTTCGGCGAGGTGAGCCAGCTGGTCCATCCCGACGACATCAGACTGTACGAGGTGGCGGCACAGCTTGCCGACGCCAAGGCGAGCGCGATCGACCATGAATTCCGCATGCTGCACGCCTCTGGCAAATGGGTCTGGCTGCGTGCGCGTTGCGAGCTCGTGCATCAACTCGGCGAACCGGGCGTGCATCTGATCGGCATCGCGGTCGACATCACCGAGCAGAAGACACTCGTCGAGCGCACAGCCGCAGCCGACATCCGCCTGCGCGACGCAATCGAGACCATTCCGGAAGCCTTCGTGCTTTGGGATCACGAGAACCGGCTGGTGTTGTGCAATTCGAACTTCCAGAACCTGCACAGCCTGGCTGACGACGCGATCGCGGCCGGCACCTCCTATGAGGATGTCGTCGCGGCGGGCCGCAAGCACGTCATCCGTTCCAAGCTCGCGAGCGAAGACCCGACCATTCCCGGCGCCCGCACATTCGAAGCGCAACTCGACGATGGCCACTGGCTTCAGATCAGCGAACGCCGCACCAAGGACGGCGGCTATGTCTCGGTCGGCACCGACATCACCCCGCTGAAGCAGCACGAGACCAAGCTCGTCGACAGCGAGCAGCGGCTCCTGGCCACCGTCACCGACCTGCGCAAGAGCCAGCACAAGCTCGAAATCCAGGCGAAGCAGCTCAGCGAGCTGGCACAGAGCTATGGCGACGAAAAGACCCGGGCCGAGGAAGCCAACCAGGCGAAATCCAAATTCCTCGCCAACATGAGCCACGAGCTGCGCACGCCGCTCAACGCGATCATCGGCTTCTCCGAGATCATGGCTTCGGGCATGTTCGGCCCGCTCGGCTCCGACAAATATTATGAGTACTGCCGCGACATCCATTCCAGCGGCGAATATCTGCTCGACGTCATCAACGACGTGCTCGACATGTCGAAGATCGAGGCCGGCCGTCTCAAGCTCGATCTCGAACAGGTCGAACTTGCCCGCGAATTCGACGATGCGCTGCGTGTGGTCACCACGCGCGCCGAAGCCAAGAGCCTCACCGTCACCTCGAAGATCGCGGCCGGCGTCGGCCTGAAAGCCGACCGCCGCGCGCTGAAGCAGATCGTGCTCAACCTTCTGTCCAACGCTGTGAAATTCACGCCCGAGAACGGCCGCATCACGGTGCGCGGCCGGCCCTCACGCAGCGGCGTGATCATCGGCATCCATGATTCCGGCATCGGTATCGCGCGCGACGCGCTGAAAAAGCTCGGCCGCCCCTTCGAGCAGGTGGAGAGCCAGCTCACCAAGACCCAACACGGCTCCGGGCTGGGCCTCGCCATCGCCAAGTCTCTGGTGGAATTGCATGGCGGCACCATGCGTATCCGCTCCATTCCGGGTGTCGGAACGAGCGTCGTCGTCCGCCTGCCGTTCGACGGCCAGCCGGCCCGGCGCCGGGACGACATCACCCCGGCACCGCAGGCCTGAGGGCCGGCCAGGGGCTGTCGCGGTTCCGACCCGCCGAACGCCGTGACCCAATGCGGCGTCATGCCCGCCGATCCCGGTTGCGGAATAGCGCCCGATCGCATAATTCCGCGCCATGAAAAACCAAGCCGGAAATCTCCCCTCGTCCCTGTCGCGCCGGACCGTTCTGAGCGCCGCGCTCGCCCTTCCCTATCTGGCAACCGCCCGGTCAGCGCGCGCGGACAACTGGCCCGACAAGCCCATCAAGCTGCTGGTGCCGTTTGCGGCCGGCGGCAACATCGACGTCAACGGCCGGCTGATGGCGGCGCGCCTGTCCGAGGTGCTGGGCCAGCAGATGGTGGTCGAGAACCGCGTCGGCGGCAGTGGCATCATCGCGACAGACGCAGTCGCCCGCTCTACGCCGGACGGCTACACGCTGCTCTGGGCGAGCACCAACGTGATGTCGATCGTGCCCAACACGACCAAGACGCCTTACGACCCGGTCAAGGATTTCGCTCCGATCAGCGCGCTCGGCTCGAGCCCACAGGTGCTGCTGGTCAACTCCAAGGTGCCGGCCAAGACCGTGGCCGAGTTCGTCGCTTACGCCAAGGCGCAGAAGGACCCGCTTCCCTATGGCGGCGGAGGCGGTGCGGGCAGCGCCAGCAACCTGATCATGGCGCTGTTTCTCGCGCGCGCAGAATTGAAGATGACGAGCGTCGGTTACCGCGGCACCGCGCTGGCGCTGACCGATGTGATCGGCGGGCAGATTCCGACGACCTTCGTGCCCATCCTTGAAGCTTACGCACAGCGGACCAACCCGAATATCCGCATCCTCGGCGTCTCGGGACCGAAGCGTTCGGCGAGCATGCCCGATGTGCCGGCGATCGCCGAGACTTATCCAGGCTTCAGCGCAATCTCCTGGACCGGAATGCTGGCACCCAAGGGCACGCCCCAGCCGATCATCGACAGGCTGTCGAGCGAGATGATCAAGGCCACCAAGGATTCGAAATTCCTTTCGGTGCTGCAGGAGGCCGGCATCGATCCGATCGCCGAGGGTCCGGAAAAATTCGCCGAGATGATCAAGTCCGAACTGCCGGTCTGGGCCAAGGCGGTCGACATCGCGGGCGTGAAGATTCAGCAGTAAGGCAGGACGCGCCGTATCTGTCGGGTGCCGTCACCGTAAGTTCCTATGGCCATGACAAACACGGTCATTTCTGAGGAGCTTCACACGGTCGTCGAGTTTCGTCAGCGCACCGCTCACGCCATCGCGCGTCGAAGACGCGCGTAAACGCGCTTATGGCACCGCGTCCGGGACACGGTCAGAGAAAGCCTGACTAGGACGTGGACTCATTAACGCGCAGCCATAGCCTGATAGACGCAAGCTGAACGAAAGCGAGATAGTTCGCCGCCAGCTTTGCGATCCGACGACAGTGCTTGATCTTGTTGAAGAACCGTTCGACCAAATTGCGGGCGCGGTAGAGATGCGGGCTGAAGCAGATTGGCTCAGCGCGGTTGCATCGGGGCGGAATGTTAGCCAGTGCACCCTTCCTCGCAGCAAGGGCTCTGATCCAATCAGCATCGTACCCGCGATCTGCCAGCAGCATTGATCCGGACTTCAAGCGCGATAGCAATTTGTCTGCGAGACGGTTGTCATGCGCCTCGCCTGCGGTCAGCGCGAGCCGTACCGGCAGGCCGTTGGTATCGACCAGCGCATGGATCTTGCTGGTCAGCCCGCCGCGTGACCGTCCCATGGACTGCTTTCGGTTCCGGACGATGCAGGCCCCGTGCTGATACACGCGAACAATCGACGTGTCGATCAACTGTACCGACGCATCATGGGCTGTGGCCAACGCGTCCATGATCCGGCCCCAGACTCCGGCCCGTCGCCAGCGAACGAAGCGGTTGTAGCAAGTGGTGAACGGGGCCTTCAATCTGCCGCCATTGGCCCCAGGTCGCTTTCGCGGGCGAAGCTGACATGCGAATAATTTGCAAATGTTGCAAATGACCCATCTCGGACATCGGCAAGTATCTCGTGTTGCAGTAGCGAAGCTGATTCTGCCCTATCAAAGCACTCGTTTGAACTGCTACCATGCCAGCTCCTGAGCCCAAGGGGCGTCCACATGAGGCGACGAGAGTTTCTCGGTGCGCTGGGTGGCATAGCGGCAGCGTGGCCATTGGTGGCGGTCGCACAGGGGCGGTCTCAAGTCGCGCGTATTGGCATTCTTCATCCTGGCTCGCCACCCGATCCATGGCTCGACGGATTGCGCGATGGACTGCGCGAACTCGGTTATGTCGAGGGCAAGGATCTTGTCTTTGACTACCGTTGGGCCGAGGGACGTAGCGAGCGATTGCCGGATCTTGCGGACGTTTTGATCGCGAGCAAGGTCGACGTCATCGTCATCATGACCGGACCGGCTGTACTGGCTGCCAAGAAACGCACCGCGACGGTACCCATCGTCATGGCGGTAAGCGGCGATCCGGTCGGGACCGGAGCGGTCGGAAGTCTTGCAAGGCCGGGTGGCAATGTGACCGGCCTTTCTCTCATGTCCGATGAACTCGCCGGGTTGCGAGTCGGCGTGCTCAAGGAAGCCGTGCCGTCAATAAAGCGCATCGGCGTCCTCTACAATCCATCAGAACCGCCGACGAAGGTGGAATTGCGCGAAACTGAGGCGGCAGCAGCCAAGTTGGGAATGACGCTACAACCGCTAGCGGCGACTAGCGCGGAAGATCTCACGCAGCGATTCGTAGACGCCTCGGTGGGCAGATGCGACGCGATCATCACGTTTGCCCACGGCTTTGCATTCTTGCACCGGCGTCGCATCGCCGAACTGGCAGCGCAGCACGGGTTGCCCGCGATGTACGGCTGGCGCGAGCACGCCGATGTTGGCGGTCTGATGACTTACGGTCCAAACGTGAAGGCGACGCTGCGGCGAGCCGCAAGTTACGTCGATCGCATCCTCAAGGGCGCTAAGCCCTCCGATCTACCGGTCGAGCAGCCGACTAAGTTCGAATTGGTTATCAATCTCAAGACAGCGAAGGCGCTTGGCATAGTAATGCCACAGACCGTCATGGCTCGCGCTGACACCGTGATCGAATAGACTCGATTTGCTGCGGTGCGGATGTCGCCTTCTGGCACATCGCGTCATTTCGTTGCGATGAGGCAACTGGGTCGCTTTTGGATCGAAGCGGACATCGCGCCGAGTTTATGAGTACACGGCCTATTTATACTTGCATCTAGTGTAATTATGGTCCTGCCCTGCCTTGTCAAAGGCGTCGTCGATCGCGACGCCGGATGACGAAGCAAGGCGCGGCCGCCGACAACGCGGTCCGCGATGGAGCGCCGAGAGGCGCCCGGGCTCTTCGCACGGGCCCGCGCGCCCCGGGACCCCCACCCCCTCAAAACCTTGGGTCCCGGAAGCTCGGCGTGCAGGCTGGCCGATCGCAAGGCTGGCCTAAGGGAGCCGATCGCAAGGCTCCCTGGGCGCCTCCCGGCGCTCCATCCCTCTCCTTTTTGGAGAGAGAAGGAAAACAGGGAGACGGGCGCATCCGGGCGTCCGAAAACAAAACCCCGGAGCAGCGGAGCGTTGGCTGAAATGTCTCGACGTCGTCATTCCGGGGCGCTGGCGAAGCCAGCGAACCCGGAATCCAGTCCAGCAAAGACTGCTTCCTTGACTGGATTCCGGGTTCGCGCCTTCGGCGCGCCCCGGAATGACGACTGCGCTTGGTGCGGCTTGCGCAGCCTCAGGACGCAATCACTGCACCGTAATGTTCGCGTCGCGGATCACCTGGCCCCAGCGCGGAATCTCGCTTCGTATCCAGGCGGCGAATTCCTCCGGCGTGCTGCCGACCGCATCGAAGCCCATCGAGACGAGTTTTTCTTTCACGTCCGGCATCGCCATCACCTTCACCACCTCGCGGTGCAGGAAATTCACGAGGGCTTTCGGCGTTCCGGTCGGAAACACGAAGCCGTTGACGATGTCGGCCGGCAGATCGTGGCCGGTTGCCTCCTTCATGGTCGGCACGTCGGGCAGCGCCGAGGAGCGGCGGCTGCTGAACAGCGCGAGCGCGCGCAGGTTTCCGGCGCGGACGTAAGTGACCGCGGACGGCAACGCCGACACCGACATCGGCACATGACCGGCGATCGCCGCAGCGGTGCCCGGCCCACCGCCATTGTATGGCACGTGCGTGATGTCGACCTGGAACGTGACCTTGAACAGTTCGCCGGCGAGATGCGCGGGCGTGCCGCGCCCGGCCGAGGCGTAGCTGAGTTTGCCGGGATCGGCCTTGGCCAGCGCCACCAGTTCGTTCACGCTTTTCGCCGGCACCGACGGATGCACCACCAGCACGTGGGGCGACGAGCAGAGCAGCGAAACCGGCTCGAAGTCCTTGTAAGGGTCGTAGGGAATCTTCGGATAGAGGTTGATGTTGGTGACGAGGTTGCTGGTCGCGCACAGCGCCGTGTAGCCATCCGGCGCGGCGCGCGCGGTCGCGGCCATCGCGATGTTGCCGCCGGCCCCCGGCATGTTCTCGACATAGAACGGCTGGCCGACCGCTTCGGTGAGCTTGGCCGCGACGAGCCGCGCCGTGGTGTCGCCCTGCCCGCCCGGCCCCGTGGTGCCGATGATGCGCACCGGCCGCGTCGGATAGGCTTCGGCTTGCGCTTCCTGCATGGCGAACGGAACCGCAGTGAAACCACCCAGAGCCTGTAAGAACTGCCTGCGAATAAGCGTCATGGCGCGACCTCGCGGCTTTGGTGCGACACACCCGGCAATTGGCATGACGCTGGCATGGGTGATTAAATCGCGAAAGCTCGCATCAACGAAAGTGCCTTCATGAGAAAATTCGGAATGATCTGCCGCTTTGGCCTGCTCCTGATGCTGGCATCCGCTGCATTGGCCGGCCCGGCAGCCGCGGAGGATTGGCCCTCGAAGCCCGTCCGCATCATCGTGCCCTACGCGGCGGGCGGCAACTCCGACAGCATGGCGCGGCTCGCCGCGCAGCGCCTCTCCGAAGCGCTCGGCCAGCAGTTCATCGTCGAGAACCGGATCGGGGCCAACGGCTCCATCGCGGCGGACACGGTCACCCGGGCGGAGCCCGACGGCTATACGCTGCTCTGGGGCGTGCAGCCTGCGGTGACGGTGGCGCCCGCGCTGACCAAGGTGAATTTCGATCCGATCAAGGATTTCACGCCGATCAGCGTGGTCGGCACCAATCCGTTCGTGCTTGTGGTCAACAAGGACATCCCGGCCAAGACCCTTTCTGAGTTTGTCGCCTGGGTGAAGTCGCAGCCCAAGACGCTGTCCTATGCCGAGGGCAGCTACGGCAGCATCACGCATCTCTCGATGGTGCTGTTCCTCAATCGCGCCGGGTTGCAAATGACCAATGTCAGCTACCGCGGCAACGCGCCGGCACTGACCGACGTCATCGCCGGCCACCTGCCGGCCATGTTCTCGAACCTGTCCGACGCACTGCCGCACGCCCAGAGCGGCGCGATCCGGACCCTCGCGGTATCGAGCGCCGCCCGCGTGCCGCAACTGCCGGATGTCCCGACCGTCGCCGAGGCCGGCTATCCGGGCTACAAGGTTCTCACCTGGAACGGGCTGTTGGCGTCGGCCGCCACGCCCAAGCCGGTCGTTCATAAAATCGCGGCCGAAATGGCCAAGGCCTGCAAGGACCCCAAATTTATCGAGCGGCTGTCGACCCTTGGCGCAGACCCGTCATGCATCACGCCGGCTGAGTTTGCCGAACTGGTGGCCGCCGATCTAAAACAATGGTCCGAGGTGGTCACGACCGCCGGTCTCAAGCAGCAATAAGCAACAGGCAATATGACAACGGAACGTGCCATTCTCATCGCCGGCGGCGGCCCGGTCGGTTTCATCACCGCGCTGGCGCTGGCGCGCCAGGGCCTGCCGGTCCACCTGTTCGAGGCCGAGCCTCGCATCAACGACATGCCACGCGCCGCCACCACGCATGCCGCGACCCTGGAAATGCTCGCGGGCCTCGGCATGGTCGACGAGGTGATCGAGCGCGGCTATGTCGAGCCGCTGTTCCGCATCTGGGACCGGCAGTCCAAGCAGCTGATCGCCGAGTTCGACTTCGGCCTCCTCAAGGACGAGACGCCCTACCCGTTCGCGGTGCAATGCGAGCAGCACAAGCTCGCCGGCATGGCGCAGCGGCGGCTGCGCGACTATCCGAACGCCACTGTCGAGTTCTCGGCCCGCGTCACCTCGATGGAGCAATTCGCCGACCACGTCGAGATCACCGTCGACAGCGCCGAGGGCACCCGCAAGATCGCAGGCAGCTATCTGATCGGCAATGACGGCGGCCGCTCCACCGTGCGCAAGGCGCTCGGCATCGAGTTCTCCGGCTACACGCATCCCGAGCGGTTCATGATCCTGACCACGACCGAGGATCTCGGACTCATCTATCCGGGCTGCACGCGCAACTACGTGACCGATCCGGGCGCCTGGTTCTCGGTGTTCAAAGTGAGCGGCGACGAGCGCGGTCCCCTCTGGCGCGTGCTGTCGGCGACGAAGATCGAGCAGACCGACGAAGAGCTGATGAATCCCGACGCGACCGAGAAGCGGCTGCAGGCCTTCATGCCGAAGGCCACGCCTTACGATGTCGTGCACCGCAATCTCTACAACGTGCATCAGCGCGTCGCGGCGAGCTTCCGCAAGGGCCGGGTGTTCCTCGCGGGCGATTCCGCTCACGTGAACAATCCGCTCGGCGGGCTCGGACTCAACTTCGGCATCCACGATGCCGTCGAGCTGACCACGCTGCTGGGCCGCGTCATCCGCCGCGAAGCGCGCGAGGACGTTCTCGATCAGTACGACCTGCACCGCCGCCCGCTGAACATCGAGTTCGTCCAGCAGCAGACCATCGCCAACAAGAGGCGCATGGACGAGAAGGACCCGGTGGCGCGCCAAAAGGAGCAGGAACAGCTGCGCCGCACCGCTGACGATCCGGCCTTGCACCGGGCCTATGTGCGCAAAGCCTCGCTGATCGAAAGCGTCAAGAAGCGCGACGCGGTCGCGGCCTGACCGCTACGGCTTTCCGGTGCCCGTGACGCCTATTCTCAATAGATTCCCTCAGCCCCTCAGGGGTGCTCTATAGGAATTAAGTGTCACGAGGCGTCACAAGCGTCACCGTGGGCGAAAAACCTTGAAACGGGGCGAAACGCAGCCACTTCGCGCCCCTTCCGGTATTCTGGTATTCCGACATTCGCCGGCCGGCCGTTGCCTGTTTCCCGCCTCAAACCGCTGCGATAGCGTTCCCGGGCTTGGGGACTCACATGCAGCGCCGTGAATTCATCACGCTTCTTGGCTGCGCGGCTGGCTGGCAGCTTTCTTGGCCGTTTCAGGCGCGCGCGCAAACGTTGGCGAGCCCTACCCAGGCAACCGACAATCAAGTCGGCCAGGTTGCGACCCTGCAAGGCAGCGCAACCGTAACCCGTAACAATGCTGCGGCCGTTGCTCTGAAGGTCAGCGATCCGGTCTACAGGCGCGACGTGCTGCAAGCCGGTGCGAATTCGCTGCTCAGCGTCACCTTCGATGACGAGACGACCTTGAACCTCAACGCCAACGCCCGGCTGACGGTGGACAATTTCGTCTACCAGGAGGGCGGCGGGTCGAACGCGGCGCTGTTCAACGTCATTCGCGGGACCGTGGCCTTCGTGGCCGGTCAGGCCGCCAAGACCGGCGACATGAAATTCACCACCGCGACCGCGTCGCTCGGCATCCGCGGCACCACCGGCGTGATCGAGGTGCCAGACGGGGCCGCAGGCGGCACGACCGAGCCCAGGATCAAGCTTTATCCGGACGCCGACGGCCGCGTCGGCCGCATCGAGGTGTTCGACCGGCAAGGTGGCAGGCTCGGCACGCTCACGCAGGGTGCGAGTGCATTTGCGCTGCGGCCCGGCCTGGGTGGACGGATCGCTGCCGTGCCGTTCCAGATTCCGCCGCAGGAGGCCGCACGCGACCGTAGCGTCGTGCAGCGGCTGTTCGCTTCGCACAATGTCGGCCGCCAGATGGCGATCCAGCGGCGGCAGCAGCGCCGTCAGAACCAGCCACGGCAGAACAACCAGCGGCCCAACCAACAGCGGCCCGGCGGCCCGCAACAACAGAACCGCAATCCGCGGCAGCAGCCGTTCCAGCAGCAACCCCGGCAGCCGCGCGAACGGCCGCCGCGAGGCAACCGGCGCGGTCCGAACAGGCCGTAGCGAGTTTCGCACCTACTCGGCGGCTGCGGTTCTTGTCCCCTCTCCCGCTTGCGGGAGAGGGTGGCGAGCGCATGCGAGCCGGGAGAGGGCTCGGACGAGCAGCAAGCGCCGCTCTCCCCCCTCGCCTTCGCTCGGGAGCCTTTCCCCGCTTCGCTGGGCGAGGGGACCAAGCCGCAACAGTGAGGCTTCAAGCTCACGCCTGCAGCGAAAGCATCCCCAGCAAGACCGAAAGGTCCCTGGTCTCGTCGAGAGCCCACAGCGCCTTCAACACGGCGTCGGTCTTCTGCTTCGGCCACCGCCTGCCGATATTGCTGCGGAATTTGTGCTCGACGTCGGCGCGGCCCATCGGCCTGCCGACAAAGCCCGGCACGTCGTCGACTTCGCGGGTGATGCGCTGCCCGTCGATCAGGATCGCGGTGGTCCGCGTCGGCACCGTCGACGGGCCGGTGCGCGCCGTCAGCGCCGGGTCCTCGCTCACCTTGATCTTGCGCATGAAGGCGAGCGTCCGCGGATCGTGAATCTTCGCATGCTCGTAGCTGTCGTTGTCGATGTCGCCCTCGAACATCGCCCGCGCCGTGATGTAAGGCAGGCTGTGATCGGCGGTGTCGCGGTTCTCCGGCGTCCATTTCTCGGGATCGCGCCCGGTCTGCTCGTAGCCGCGTTTGGTCGTCGCGATCTCGATCGCGCTGATCCGCTCGAGATCGCCGACCTCCTTGGCGACCGCGATCGCAGCCGCGATCGCGGTCTGGGAGTAGATCACTGCCGGATAGGGCTTCATGCCGCACTGATGGATCCGAAATGGCACGCCCTTCCTGCCGAAGCCATCGACCGCCACCTCGCCCGGTCCCGACACGAGCTGGAAGAAGCCCTTCCGGCCCTCGAAGATCGGCGCCGGCCCCGTGATGCCGCCGCGCGCCAGCACGGCCGCGAACACGGCGTTGCGCCCGGCTTCGGGCGCGGCCAGTCCCTTCCAGTCCGAATTGGTCTGCGCGCGGGTCTGCCCCATCGGGATGTGATCGTTGATCGCGATGTTGACAGCCTGCGCGAGCTTGTCGGCCGGCAGCTTCATCAGTTTGCCGGCCGCGAGCGCCACCGCCGGCAGGCCGTGCACTGGGGGATCCCAGTTGCGCGCCGCGATGTCCAGGGCGTCGATCAGCCGGCAGTTGATCTCGTAGGCGAGCGCGATCGACGTGATGAGCTCCGCGGCGCTCGCCCGCTCGGCCTCCGCGACCGCGAGACAGGCCGCGATGTTGTCGCTCGGATGGCCGGTAAAACGCCCGACATAGGCATCGTTGAAGTCGTGATAGCGCGACGCCGCACTGTTGGCGAAGGCAGCAAGATCAGGCGTGGCGCGCAGGCCGGTGCCGATGACCGTCGAGACGCCGCCCGCATAAGCCAACGCCACCTCGCGGCACACCCGCACCGGCCGCTCGTCGAAGGCTGCGATGCCGCAACCGATCGTATCGATGACGTGCGACTTGATCCGCTCGATGGTCGCGGCATCGATATCCTCGTAGCGCAGACTGTCAGCATAAGCGGCAAGCCGTTCGGCCAGCGGACGTTGCGAGTTTTTCGGCGCTTCGGCAGCTTGAGCGTGTTGTGTCATGCCATGAATTCCAAAACCATGAACTCCAAGGACGGCTGAGCCTGCGATGAGAGCGCGGCGCGAGATCGCGTGAGACATTCTGGGTTGCCCTGCATGCCTGGAGTTGATCTGCCTTACGCCGGCTTGCCGAAACCGTAGAGCGCCTCCGGGTTTTGCACCAGGATGCGGTTGCGCGTGACCTCGTCGGGCGCCCATTCGCTCATCAGATCGAACAGCAGTGCGTCGTTCGGCTTGTTGTTGTCGGGCAGACCGGGATGCGGCCAGTCGCTGCCCCACACCAGGCGTTCCGGCGCGGCCTTCACGAAAGCCTGCGCGGTCCTGGTCGCTTCCGGATAGGACGGCGGGCCGGCCTTGCTGTTCGAATAGGCGCCGGATAGCTTCACCCAGGTGCGGCCTTTGTCGATCAGCTCGCGGACGACCTTGTGCGACGAATGCTCGACGCCGGCCGGCAGCGGCGGATGCGCCAGATGGTCGAACACCATCGGTGTCGGCAGCCGGCGCAGCATCGGCGCCATCTCGTCGATCATCTCGCCGTCGACGTTGAACTGCACGTGCCAGCCGAGATCCGCGACGCGCTTCGCCAGCGGCTCGACCATGTCGGGCGTCACCGCGCGAGAGCTTGGATCGGCCAAGCTGAAACGAATGCCGCGGATGCCGCCTTCGTTGAAGGCCTTGAGCTCGGCATCGGTGACCGACGGGCTCACCACGGCAACCCCGCGCGCATTCGGCCCGAGCTGCGAAATCGCGTAGAGCGTCACCCGGTTGTCGGTCGCGTAGTTGCGCGGCTGCACGATGACGACGCGCGTGGTGCCGATCCGTTTTTGCAGCAGCCGGTAGTGCTCCACCGTGGCGTTCGATGGCGCCTTCCGTGGATTGGGCGGCATCGCGAAGCGCGCCGGATCGTAGGTGTGCATGTGGCAGTCGGCGGCATTGGCCGGCGCCTTAAGCCTGGGCGGCTCGGTGCCGACCGAATTCGGCACCGCATTCAGCGCTTCTTGGGCACGGCTTGGCTCGATGCGAATTCCCGAGGCGGCAACGGCGACTGCCGCCATCGAGCCTCCGGTGACGAAGGCGCGGCGCGCGATCATGCTTTCCTCCCAGCTTGTCTTTTCTTGTCTTGGGCCAAGCCTACACCACTTGGCGGAGCGGTCGGAAGGCGGTTGGGACGTGCTTAGCCCGCGCTCACGATCTGATTGAACGTGGCCCGCACCTTCTGCTGCGTCTCGGCAACATGCGCATTGAGGGTCGCGAAATTCGGCAGATCGGCGGCGCGGCAGAGCAGGTCGAGCAGCCCCTTCCCCGCGGTCTTCGGATCGAACGGCCCGGGCAGACAGAGCCGCAGCACCTGCGTCAGATTGTGGTAGAGCCGCACCGCAGGCCGCAGCACATCGGCATGTTGCGGCGACAACAGCTCGAGCCGCCACGCCTGGTCGAGCACGCGCGCGGTGTTGGTGTCGAGGATTTCCGGATGCTCGGCGGCATGCACGAGCTGCAGATGTTGCGCGATGAACTCGATATCGATCAGCCCGCCAGCCGCGTATTTCAGATCCCAGCGCTGATCCTCGCCTTTCTCCTGGGCGATCGCCTGCCGCATGTCGGCGACATCGACGGCGACCGTTGCAGGATCGCGCTCACGGCGCAGCACGTCCTTGATCACCCGTGACACGCGCGCGGCGAATTCCGGCGGTCCGGCGACGACGCGTGCCCGCGTCAGCGCCATATGCTCCCAGGTCCAGGCATCGACCTCCTGGTAGCTCTTGAAGGCCTCGATGCTGGTGGCGATCGGGCCGGAACGCCCGGACGGGCGCAGCCGCATGTCGACGTTGTAGAGCGCGCCGTAGTTGGTCTGCGACGACAGCGCCGCGATCAGCCGCTGGGTGAGACGGGCGAAATACTGAGCGCCGTAGAGAGCCTTCTCGCCATCGGACTGCGGGTTCTCCGCATCGAAGTCATAGACGATGATCAGATCGAGATCGGAGGTCGCGGTCATCTCCCAGCCGCCGAGCTTGCCGAGTGCGAGCAGTACGGTCTGCTGGCCGGGAATGCGGCCGTGCCGCTCGGCGAGCATCTCCTCGACCCGGCGATGCAGCGCGCGCACCGTGACGTCGGCGATCCGGGCGAACGCGCCGCCGGCCTGCTCGGCCGACACCGTACCGGACAGAATGCGGGCACCGATCAGGAACATCTGCTCATGGCTGAACATGCGCAGCCGGTCGAGATAATCCTCATAGGCGCGATCCTGACCGGTCAGGCGCGCGAGCTCGGCGTCGAGCGTCGCTTCATTCGGCAGCGCACCGAAGAAGGTCGGCTCGAGCAGCGCGTCCATCGCTTCGGGATGCCGCGCCAGAATGTCGGCAAGCCGCGGCGCGGTGCCGATCGTGAGCGCCACCAGCGTCACCAGATCGGGATTCTGCTTGAGCATGGAGAACAGGCGCGACCCGCGCTCCAAGCCCCGAATAAAAGTATCGAAGGCTGTGATCGCAGCCTCCGGATGTTCGGAGCGCGCCAGACGCTCAAGCAACGACGGCACGAGATCGGCAAACTGGCTTCGAGCGAATTCACCGCGCAGCGCCTTGTATGAGCCGTGGAACCAGTCCCGCACCGTGGCCGAGACCTCCAGCGGCTTGCGAAAGCCCATGGCGCCCAGCCGATTGAGTGTCTCGCGGTCGTCGGCGTCCTTGGGAAACGTCAGCGCCAGGCGGCTGGCTTCGCTCGAGGTTTCCTCGAACAGCCGGATGTAGTGGCCCTGCACCTGCCGCAGATGGCCGAGCAATGTCTCGGCAAACTCGTCGCGGTCCTTGAAGCCGGCAAAGCGGGCAAAGCGGTCGAGCGCCTCGCGCTCGGCGGGCAGCGTATGGGTCTGGTCGTCGGCGACCATCTGCAGACGGTGCTCGGTTTCGCGCAAGAACAGGTAAGCGGCTTCGAGATCGATGCGCGCCGCCTCGCCGATCCAGCCGCCTTCGGCGAGTGCTGTCAGCATCGGCAGCGTTTGGCGGCCGCGCAACTCGGGATGCCGGCCACCGGCAACGAGCTGCTGAGTCTGCACGAAGAACTCGATCTCGCGGATGCCGCCGCGCCCGAGCTTGATGTTGTGGCCCTCGACCGCGATATCGGCGTGGCCGCGATAGGCGTGGATCTGCCGCTTCAGCGACTCGATCTCGGCGACCGCGGCGAAGTCGAGATACTTGCGCCAGATGAACGGCGACAGCTGCGCCAGGATATCCTCGCCGGCCTTGACGTCGCCGGCGCAGACCCGCGCCTTGATCATCGCGGCGCGCTCCCAGTTCTGGCCGACGCTGCTGTAGTAGTTCAGCGCGGATTCCACGGAGACCGCGATCTGCGTCGAGGCCGGATCGGGCCGCAGCCTCAGATCGACACGGAACACATAGCCGTCGGCGGTGCGCTCTTGCAGGAGCTTCACCACCCCCCGCGTGATGCGCACGTGGAACGTCGTGGCGTTGTCCTTGTCGACCAGCGCCGGCGCCTCGCGGTCGTAGAACACGATGAGGTCGATATCGCTGGAATAGTTCAGCTCATAAGCGCCCATCTTGCCCATGGCGAGCACGATGTAGCCGCTGTCCGCCTCCGGTGCGTCGGGGGCGGCAGGTTTGAGCTTGCCGTTCGCGGCCGCCTCGCGAAGCAGATAGCGCACCGCCGAACTCACCGCCGTGTCGGCGACCTCGGTCAGCGCCTGCGTGGTCCGCATCACCGGCCAGACGCCGCCGATGTCGGCCATCGCTATCAACAGCGCGGCCTCGGCCTTCATCCGCCGCAGGAGTTGCATCGCTGTGGCTTCGTCCGCGGCCGTGGCCACGGCCTTCGCGGATTTCGCCAGCAGCGCAGCGAGATGCCCGCCTGGTTCGGCGGTCAGCACCGTCAACAAGCGGTCCGGTTCGGCGGTCGCGAGATCCCAGAGGTAGGGCGATCCATCGGCGAGGCCGAGCAGCAGCGCTTCGAGGCCTGGCGCCTCACCGATCAGCTGCTTGATCGATTTGCCAGCCGCACCGCTGCCGATCTCGGACAGCCATTCGCTCAGGCGGTCCCGCGCAGCTTTCGGATCGGCAAGACACGGCGCATCGCCGACCGCAAATGCGAGTCCCTGCCCCGTGTTGCTTGACCGAACCGGCTCGTTCGCCGGTTTGGATGGCTTCTTGACGCCCCGGACCATGCGCCTGTCATAACCGCACCGCGGTTAATTGACCATGCGCTCGTGTCGCGGTTCTAGCGCGCGGGCAATTGACGGCCGTTCCGCGGCAATATCAGGCAGGCTTTCAATCCGGGATTGTTGTCTTCGAGCTTCAATTCGCCGCCGTGCAGATGCGCCACGGCGGATACCAGGCTCAAACCAAGGCCTGAGCCCGGCTCGGTGCGGCTCTGCTCGAGCCGGACGAAGCGCTGCACCACGTGGTCGCGATCGGCTTCCGGCACGCCCGGACCGTGGTCGGCGACGCAAAGCTTGATCTTGTCACCGTCGTTGGCCGCGCTGACCACAACGTCGGCCGGCACGCCGTTGGCCGATGCTGCATCGCAAAGACCGTATTTGATGGCGTTGTCCACGAGATTGGCGAGCGCCTGGGTGAGCAATTCGCGGTTGCCGCGCATCGACAACAAGCCTTCCGCATCGACGCGGAACGCAAGGCCCTTTTCCTCTGCCAGCGGTTCGTAAAGGTCGGCAATGCCCTGCACCATCTCGGCGGCGTCGAATTCCGCCATCGGCGTGCTCGACTGGCCGGATTCGGTCCGCGCGATCATGAGGAGCGCATTGAAGGTGCGGATCAGGTCGTCGGACTCCTCGATCGTGCCCTCAAGCGCCGCGCGGTAGTCGCTGTCGTTCTTGCCCGAGCGCAACGCCTCCTCGGCGCGGTTGTGCAGCCGCGTCAGCGGAGTCTTGAGATCGTGGGCGATGTTGTCGGAGACCTCCTTGAAGCCCCGCATCAGAGTCTCGATCCGCTCCAGCATGGCGTTGAGGTTGACAGCAAGCCGGTCGAGCTCGTCCTCCGAGCCCGCGACCGGCAGCCGCCCCGACAGATCGCCGGCCATGATGGTCTTCGACGTTTCGGTCATCGCATCGACACGGCGCAGCAGGCGACGCGCGGCAAAAAAGCCGCCGAGAAGACCCAGTACAATGACGACCGCGATCGACCATTGGCCGGCAGCCAGGATGACGTCGTAAAGGCGCTCGCGCTCTTCGAGATCGCGGCCGACGAGGAGCCGGAATCCGCTCGGCAGTTGGAACACACGGACCAGTGCGTGGTGCTCGCTGCCCTCGGGATCGTCGAGCCTGCGATAGACCGTCTCGGTCCAGCCGACATGTTCGAGCACGCCCTCGCCCAGCACGCCGACATTGCCGGCAAGGCCGTCGCCGCTGAAGGTCGTGACGAGATAGAGACTCGAGCCCGGTCGCCGCGCCCGGTTGTCGATGACGAGCACCAGGCGCTGGATGCCGCCCTGGTTATATTGCTCGGCAAGTCCCGTGATCTCGGCGTCGACCGTGCGCGTGATCTGCTCGGTGATCAGCCGCCGCGTGTTCCAGGCGAAATAGCCGAGGAGACATGCCGCGAACACGGCGAAGATCGTCAGATACACCAGCGTCAGCTTGAACAGCGTGGTGTGAAACAGCTTGGTGAGCGCGTTGAACCGCGGCCAGACCCAAGCCGGCACCAGCCGGGCGGGAAGCGCGCTCGGGCGCGCCACGGTCACAGCATGAGCGTCGTGGTCCTGAACCTTTGCTGGTATGGCGACATCGTTATTTGTCACGAATCATGTACCCGGCGCCGCGCACCGTGTGCAGCAACGGCTGCGAGAATCCCTTGTCGATCTTGGAACGCAGCCGGGAGATATGCACGTCGATCACGTTGGTCTGCGGATCGAAATGATAGTCCCAGACATTCTCCAACAGCATGGTGCGGGTGACGACCTGCCCGGCATGCTTCATGAGATATTCGAGCAGCCGGAACTCGCGCGGCTGCAGCACGATCTCTTCCTTGCCGCGGCTGACCTGGTGCGACAACCGGTCGAGCTCAAGGTCGGCGACCCGGTAGACCGTGTCCTCGCTGCGGCCGCCGCGGCGGCGCGCCAGCACCTCGACACGAGCCAGCAACTCGGAGAACGAATAGGGCTTAGGCAGGTAGTCGTCGCCGCCGGCCCGCAGCCCCTTCACGCGGTCGTCGACCTGGCCGAGCGCCGAGAGAATCAGCACCGGGGTCTCGATGCCCTTGGCACGAAGCTCGCCGATGACTGACAGCCCGTCGCGCTTGGGCAGCATCCGGTCCACGATCAGGACGTCGTATTGCCGGTCGAGTGCGAGGGCCAGGCCCTCCTCGCCGTCCGGCGCCTGATCGGCCACATGCCCCACTTCTCGAAAAGCGCGGGCGATGTAATCGGCCGCGTCGCGGTCGTCTTCGACAATCAACAGGCGCATGTCGGTCCGCTTGAGTTGCGGCTGCCTGGCTTATGGCGGCTTGAGTGGCAGTTCATTTGGGGGTCGCTCCGCTTCGCGCCCCCACTCTACCCAATTCCGGCGGCTTGCGCCTCTGGGCTGAACGACCGAGTTTCATCAATCGTAAATGCAGTACGGGAGGCGGCGGATCGCTCCGCCGCCTCCCGACAACCACCCTCATCTTCGGCGGGGGCGACGGATGCCGTTAACAAGGGCGGTATAAGCGGGGACGGGTTTTCACCCGTCCCCCGGGTTCGCTCCGCCGGCGGGGGCGACGAATGCCGACGTAACGTGCCCGATTCCTTCCCGCGCCCACCGGGCGCGGCCTCTCATCTCAAGCGTGGCCGAGCGGAATGGCCACGTAACGGGTTCCCTGCTCTGACTTCACGCGCAGCAGCACGCTGTGTTTGCCTTCGGCCCGGGCCTTGCCCAGCGCCTTGTGCAATTGATCCGGCGTCGCGACAGTCCTGCCGGCGACTTCGAGAATGATGTCGCCGGGCTTGAAGCCGTAGTCGGCGGCGGGCCCCTGCGGATCGACGTCCGCCACGACCACGCCCTCGTCGCTCTCTCCAGGCGTCAGCGACAGGCCGAGCTGCGGCTCGTCATCACGGCTCTTGCGGCCCTGATCGGACTCGGCGCGAGCTTCCTTCACGTTCGGCAGTTCGCCGAGCGTCAGATCGACGCTCTTCTCGGCACCGCTGCGGACAAGGGTCAGCTTTACCGTTGTCTTCGGCGGCATGCTGCTGATGCGGCGCGCAAGATCGCGCGCGTCGATCACCGGCTTGCCGTCAACGGCGGTAATCACGTCACCGGCCTGGATGCCGGCCTTCACAGCCGGACTGTCCTTCTGCGGCTCGGCGACAAGCGCGCCTGCTGCCTTTTTGATGCCGAGGCTGTCAGCCAGTTCCTGCGTCAACGGTTGGATCTGCACGCCGATCCAGCCGCGCGTCACAGAGCCCTTGTCCTTGAGCTGAGCAACGACGTTCTTCACGGTATCGGCAGGGATCGCGAAGGCGATGCCGACCGAGCCGCCGGACGGCGAGAAGATCGCGGTGTTGACGCCGATCACGCTGCCTTCGGTGTTGAACGTCGGTCCGCCGGAATTGCCCTTGTTCACCGGTGCATCGATCTGCAGGAAATCGTCGTACGGGCCGGCGCCAATGTCGCGTCCGCGAGCCGAGACGATCCCTGCTGTCACGGTGCCGCCGAGGCCGAACGGATTGCCGACCGCGAGCACCCAGTCGCCGATGCGCGGAGGCGCGTCGGCAAGTTTCACGTAGGGGAAGTTGTCGCCGTCGACCTTGATCAGCGCCAGGTCGGTGCGCGAGTCGGTGCCAATCACCTTGGCGCTATGCACCTTGCCGTCGTCAGTCGAAACCTCGACGGTCGTGGCCTTGTCGACCACGTGATTGTTGGTCACCGCATAACCATCGGCGGAGATGAAGAAGCCCGAGCCCTGCGCGCTGCCGAACTTCCGGCCGCGCGGCGCCTGCGGGCCGCCTTCCGGCGTGCCGAAGCGCTTGAAGAAGCGCTCCATCGGCGAACCCTTGGGGAACGGCAGTTCATCGCCGCTCAGGTCCTGGCTTTCCATGCGCATCTTCACGCGCACCGAAATCACCGCAGGTTTCACCTTCTCGACGATGTCAGCAAAGCCGATCGGGCGGGCAACGTGCTCGGCCTCCTGCGACAGGTTCTGCGCATAGGCGAGCGGGGTATAGGGAGACAGTGCCGGCACGGCGAGGAACCCACCGACCGCGACTGTCGCGACCGTGGCGGCCAGCAGAAGGCGGCGCAAGGGCAGAACGCGCGCTTTCTTTTGAGGGGCCGGGTTCATCGGTTCTTCCGTCTGATGACGGCGGCGCCGGGCGCCGCGTACGGACGGAAGATGGGAGCTTGAGCCTTACCGAGCAGTGGCGGCCGTATTAATCTTTGGTAAGGTGGAGAAGTAGGGATTTCCCTTACAAATCCAGCAACTTACTGCGAATTCGGCGTGGATGGCCGCCCCTGCTCCAGGAGCGCTGCAAGGCGCGTCCGTTCGGCGTCCGTCAGAGGCTTTTCGCCGACCGCAATGGGATTACGGTCGCGCCTTCGCTTGAACGAAACGAGGGCCAGGCCGCCGAGCAGCAGCACCGCGGCGGGGGCGAGCCAGAGGATCGCTGTGTCCCAGCCGAAGCGCGGCCGGAGCAGCACGAACTGCCCGTAGCGGTCGGTCAGGAAGTCGAGCACCTGCTGGTCGCTGTCGCCGGCCTTGAGCCGCTCACGCACCAGGAGCCGGAGATCGCGCGCCAGCGGCGCGTCGGAATCATCGATCGACTGGTTCTGACAGACCATGCAGCGCAACTCGCGCGACAAGTCGCGTGCCCGCGTCTCCAGCGCCTTATCGGGCAGGATTTCGTCGGGCTGCACGGCAAACGCCGGTGACGCGATCAGGCAGGACGCCGCGACCAGCAAACCCAGGAATGTCCGAGCCGCGGCCCGCATCGCTCACTCCGCCGGCTGCATGACCGCACGACGGGCGGGCTTCGGCGCACCGATCCGGAGACGGCGATCGGACAGCGACAAGGCGCCACCGGCAAACATCACCACGGCGCCGAGCCAGATCAGCAGCACCAGCGGCTTGTGATAGAGCCGGATCGCAATCGAGCCATCCTGTTCGACGTCGCCCAGCGACAGATAGAGCTGGCTGAAACCGCGCGTGAGCAGCGCAGCCTCGGTGGTTGTCATCTGCCGCGTGCCAAAGCTGCGCTTGGAAGGCTCCATCGTGGCGATCGCCGAGCCGCCTTGCCGCACTGTGAACTTCGCGGTGAGCTCGCGATAGTTCGCGCCCTGCCGCATCCGCGTGCCTTCATACGTCAGATCGTAGGAGCTGATCGAAACGCCCGCGCCGGGTTTCATCGACATGATGCGCTCGGTGCCCCAGGTCGAGGCGCAGACGATGCCCAGGAGAGAAACCCCGAGGCCGAAGTGCGCCAGCGCGGTGCCGAAGGCCGAGCGCGGCAGGCCCCTCGCCCGAGCGATCGATGTGGCAAGCGGCGACTTGAACAGGCTCATGCGCTCGACGAGATCGGTCAGCGCGCCGGCCATGGCAAACACCGCCAATCCGATGCCGAACGGCGCCAGCACCGGCCCGCCGGAGGTCGCCGCAAAGGTCGCGGCAATACCGATGAGCGCGAGTGCCGCCGCGCCCATCAGCCGCTGCCCGACGCCGAGCAGATCCGCACGTTTCCACGGCAGCAGCGGCCCGAGCGGCAACACCAGAATCAGCAGAATGAAAATCGGCCCGAAGGTCAGATTGAAGAACGGCGCCCCGACCGAGATCTTCTCGCCGTTAAAAGCCTCGAGCGCCAAAGGATAAAGCGTGCCGAAGAACACCGTGGCGCAGGCCGCAGTCAGCAGCAGGTTGTTGAGCACCAGCGCGCCCTCGCGCGAGATCGGCGCGAACAGCCCGCCCTGCTTCAGCATCGGCGCCCGCCAGGCGTAGAGCGCGAGGCTGCCGCCGATGAACAGCACCAGAATGCCGAGGATGAACACGCCGCGCGTGGGATCGCTGGCGAAGCTGTGCACAGAGGTGAGCACGCCGGAGCGGACCAGGAACGTGCCGATCAGCGACAGCGAGAACGCCAGGATCGACAGAAGAATGGTCCAGACCTTCAGCGCGTTGCGCTTCTCCATCACCACGGCGGAGTGCAGCAGCGCGGTCCCGGCAAGCCACGGCATCAACGAGGCGTTCTCAACCGGATCCCAGAACCAGAAGCCGCCCCAGCCGAGCTCGTAATAGGCCCAGTACGAGCCCATCGCGATGCCGACGGTGAGGAACATCCAGGCCGCGAGAGTCCACGGCCGCACCCAGCGTGCCCAAGCCGCGTCGATGCGCCCCTCAATGAGCGCCGCGACCGCAAACGAGAACGAAATCGAGAAGCCGACATAGCCGAGATAGAGAAACGGCGGATGCACCGCGAGGCCGAAGTCCTGCAGGATCGGATTGAGATCGCGCCCTTCGAACGGAGCCTGCGGCAACCGCAGGAACGGATTCGAGGTGACCAGGATGAACAGATAGAACGCCGCCGCGATCCAGGACTGCACCGCCAGCACCGTGGCCTTCAGCGTCGCCGGCAGGTTTCTCCCGAACGCCGCCACCAGCGCGCCGAACAACGCGAGGATCAGGACCCAGAGCAGCATCGAGCCCTCGTGGTTCCCCCACACGCTAGTGAATTTATAGATGAGCGGCATCGCCGAATGCGAATTCTCGAACACATTGCTGACCGAGAAGTCCGAGCCGACATAACAGGCGGTCAGCGCCGCAAACGATGCGGCGACGAAAGCAAACTGGGCGAGCGCGGCGGGAGTGGCCACACCCATCAGCGTGTCGTCGCGAAATCTTGCGCCGAGCATCGGCACGATCGATTGGATCAGAGCGAGACCCAGCGCCAGCACCAGCGCGTAGTGACCGAACTCTGCGATCATTTCTTCTTCCCGTAATCTTCCTGCCAGTGGCCCTGCTTCTTCAGCGCGTCGGCCACTTCCTTCGGCATGTACTTCTCATCGTGCTTGGCGAGCACGGAATCCGCCTTGAGCATATTGCCGGGTTCGAGCGTGCCTTCGGCGATCACGCCCTGCCCTTCGCGAAACAGGTCCGGCAGGATGCCCTGGTAGTTCACCCGCATCGCATTGTTGCCGTCGGTGACCTCGAAGCGCACCGCGAGCTGATCGCCGCGCTGGAGCGAACCCGGCTTGACCAGCCCGCCGAGGCGAATGCGGCTGCCGGGCTGGATGTGCTTTTCCACGACGTCGCTCGGCGAGTTGAAGAACACGATGGAGTCCTTCAGCGCAGACAGCACCAGGCCGGCCGCCAGCGCCAGCACGCCGAGACTGCCGCCGATCAGAACAAGGCGCCGTTGCTTGCGCGTCATATCAGCCTTCGAGCCCCAGTTCCTTGATCAACTCATCCAAGTGGCGGAGCCCATCGTCATTGCCGTTGAGCGCGCGGCGCGCATCGTCCGCAGAGGCCCGCGCCTGATCCTTTTCGCCAAGCACCGTATAGGCGCGCACCAGGCGCAACCAGCCGTCAACGTCGGAACCGTCCTGCTTCAAACGCTCCGACAGCCGCGTGACCATACCGCGGATCATGGTCTCGCGCTGCTCGGGCGACATCTCGCCAGCCGCAGCCACATCCGCCGCGTTTGGCCCAGGCGCCGCGGTCGCGGCAGATGGATCAACACGCACCAGCGACTCGCGCACGAAACCCGCCCATCCGGAACCCGGCGGCGCGCTGGCCAGAAGCTTGCGCCAGATCTCGGCGGCGTCTTTCGGCCGGCCGTCCTGCTCGGCGGCAAGCCCCGCAAAATAGCGCCCGCGGAAATCGTCGGCGTCGAGTTTCAGCGCGCGATCGAACGCTGCTTTCGCTTCGGCGGTGACGACACCATTGGCGGCGGCGGTCAACGCTTCGCCGAGATCGGCCTCGCGCTGCGGGCTCGATCCAAGAAACTTCAGCGCATTGCGCCGCGCCGTCACCGCGTCGTCGTAACGGCCCATTCGCATATAAACCGGCCCGACCACCTCCCAGCCGCGGCCGTCCTCCGGGTTCTGTTCGAGATGCGCTTCGATCCGGGCGACGAGTTCGGGAATCGACTGTTGCCCTGGCGCTTCGCGCCGCGCCGCGAGCGGTTGCCCCGGCAGTTCCGGCGAGCCCAGCGTCAGATAAAGACCCGCGGCTCCGAGTGGCAGCAGAACCAACGCGACGACCGCGACCGCCCGGCGGCGCTTCGAACTCGCCACGGCCGGCGCCGCCGCCGGCGCATCCGCCGCCGCGAGCAGCCGGCGCGACACCTCGATCCGCGCCGCCTCCGCTTCGGCCTCCCCGATCAGACCCGCGGCGCGGTCGCGCCCGATCTCGTCGAGCTGGTCGCGATAGACCGCCACGTCGCTGCCCGAGGCAAGCGGCCTGTTCCGCGACAATGGCCACAACACCGCGAAAATCGCGGCGGCCGTCATCAACGCCATCACAAACCAGAGTGTCATGGCGCTGGGTTTACATCACCGGCCACGGGGCCGAAAATAAGAATTCGCGTCCACCAAGCTCAAGCCCTCGCCGGAGGTCTAAAATGATCGTGACCATTACGACATTTCAGCTGCCGAAGCCCGCAACGCTTGCCGAAATCACCAAAACTTTCGAGTCCACCGCCCCGAATTACCAGGGCATCCCGGGACTGATCCGAAAGACCTACTTCATGAGCGAGGACGGTCGCAGGGTCGGCGGCGTCTATGTCTGGGAGAGCCGCGCTGCGGCAGACAAGGTCTATACGCCGGAATGGCGGAAGTTTGTCGAGGGCAAATACGGCACGCCGCCGCAGGTCGAATACCTGCATGCGCCGGTCGAGGTCGACAACACCAAGGGAACGATCAGCGTCGCGGCCTGATGTATCAGGCGCTTTTGCGTTCGGCGTGAGACGCCACTTCGGCTGCCTTCGCGAGCAGCGAGGCGTATTCCTGGCCGAACACCTTGCCGCAGAAGCGCACCGCGGCATCGATCTGCGATAGGCGAAACGTCCGCTCATGGACGGGCGCCACGCGCAGCGCATCGAGCAGCGCGCGCGTGCCGCTGTCGAGCAGGTGCTGCAATTCGTTGAAGCTTCGCTGCGTCACCTCGTTGATGGCGAGCTGGCTGGCGTATTTCCGGCAGGTCAATACGAACACGATCAGCGCCTGGGTCTCGTCGACCTCATGCGGATCGAGTCTTGAGTTGGCCCCGATTTCCTTCGACGGGCGCGGCCGCACCAGCCGCCGCACCCGGCCGGGCATCAGCTCGATTTCGCTGGAGAGAAGCCTGGCGATATCGGTGTGCAACGTCGCGAGCTGCCGGCTCCAGTTTGAATCACCAGACAGATCGAGCTCGGAACGGAGCCCGCGCAGGGAATCGTGGATTTCCTTGAGCAGGGCCGACACGGCAATGCCGCGGCCACTCTTGAGATCGCCGGCCAGTTCGCGGACGCGGCGGTCGATCTCCTCAAGCACGATGTCGACCGTCACGGCATAAGGCGTCTCAGCGATGCGCTTGGCGTCGTCACCGCCGGCCACTTTGGTGGCGAGCCGGATCAGCTGCCAGGGCGCGGCCAGCCGCGTCAGCGAGATCAGCAGCGCATAGATGAAGAGATGATCCCGGTTTCCGATCGTTTCATCGAGCTGCGACCGGACGCTATCCGCCACCGGCCCGCCGAACGTGCCGATGTAGCCCGGCAGCTCCTGGCCGAGCTTGGCCAGTGCATCGCGGCCGCTCAGGATTTCACTCAACGTCTTGATGTCATCGGCCGCGCGCGAGGTCCCGAGCTCGACGCTGAGACGTCCGCGATCACGGTCGGTTGCGGTGGCGAGCACCTCTCGGACGCGTCGCAGCACGCGGTCTTGAAACTCATGCGCCGCCTGTTCGGCGCGGCCGAAGTTGCCGGCCAGCATCGCATCGTCGACCAGGAGCGCATAGGCTCGCGCGTCCTCGGGCATCAGCGTGTTGTTGATCCACAGCCACATGGGCTCGAGCGTGGAGCGCGCGATGCGGCCGCGATGCCCGTGATCCGGCCCGTCATCGACCAGGAAAGGCTCGAGCGGATGAAAGAACAGCCGCGCATTGTCGTCGAAACGGGTGATGCGGACGCTGCCCTCCCGCAAGCTCCTGCGGAGCTCGGCAAGCACCATGTCGGCGCCCTGAGGGCTCGAGCCGTGCAGCACCCCGCGCTCGAGCTCGGCAATCAAACGGGCCCGCGCTCCGGGTTTCAGCTGCCGGAGGTAGGCACGCAACTTTTCCGCGGCAGGGTGACCCTGACCCAGCATACGCACCACTCGCGCTTGGTCCGGACCAATGGATAAAACTGTCGGATTAAGAACGCGTTAGAGCTTACAGAAACCGATTTAAACATCGATATTTCAAAGAGATAACTCACCTATTTGGAGTCATATTGAAGCGTTCGATGGGCCTGGATGAGGTCAGCCCAAGATTTCGATTTCTTCGAGATAACAGCTCTTTAGAGCCACATGCTCTGGCACCGACTGAGAATGACGGCAGCGCCGGCGAACAGGAACAATCAGGCCTTCCGGTTCTCACGAAGCTGCCGCAGCACCGCGCCGGCCACATCGACCACGCGCGAAACGATCGCTTGGCCATGCTCGACCGATGCGTCGCGGGCATCGCCAATAACGCCCTGCTCCGCGATCCGCTTGTCGTCGCTCGACCACGGCCAGCTCGTGGCCGGATCGAGCACCAGCGCGTGGATGGCGGCGCCGCTGGACGGGCCCCTGGTGTCGGCGAGACGCTCCTTGCGGACGAGTTCGGGCGCCAGCGCCAGCATCGCCGACGTCTCGTCGCGACCGGCGTGAATCTCCGGCACCGCCGCATCGGTCACAGGGCTGATCAGGGCGCCGAGATGCAACGTGCCGACGTTGAGCCCGAAGTCGGCGCGGAATTCGCGGCCGAGCGCTTCGAGGATGCCGCGGTTGCCGCCATGGCCGTTGACGATCAACAGGTTTCGGGTCGGCAGCGAGCGCGCGATCTCTCGGCCGAGATCGCGCAGATAGGCCGTCATGCCCGAGATCGACAGCGACAGCGTGCCTGGCGCCCAATCGTGCTCGCGCGAAAGGCCGGCGCTGACCACCGGCAATTGCCAGAGGTCGAGGGTCTCGCCCCAGCGCTCGACAATCTTTCCTGTGAGGGCCTCGGCCAGCACGCTGTCGGTGTTGAGCGGCAGATGCGGGCCGTGCTGCTCCATCGACCCCATCGGCAGGCACAGGATCGAGGTCTCGCGCAGCGAGGAGCGGACCTCCTGGAAGGTCAGATGTCCGAGCGCTCGCCTGCCTGCAGCCATCGGCGGGCTTACGACCCGACCGGCTCGTCGCTCTCGGACGTTTCGTTCAGCGAGGCGATGACATGTCCGAGCTGATGGCCGGCGCGCACCGCCTTGGCGGCGAGGTAGCGGCGGTTGTCGGAATTGATGGGCGTCTCGATCGGCATGCGGTCGGTAATCTCAATGCCAGCCTTGGACAGGCCATCGAGCTTGGCAGGGTTGTTGGTCATCAGCACGATGCGGGTGCAGCCCAGCATCTGCAACATCCGCACCGCAACGCCATAGTCGCGCTCGTCATCGTCGAAGCCGAGCGTGGTGTTGGCGTCGACGGTGTCGAGACCGGCGTCCTGCAGCTTATAGGTCCTCATCTTGTTGGCGAGACCGAGCCCACGGCCCTCCTGGGCCAGATAGAGGATCACGCCGCCGCCAGCCTCCTGCAGCCGCGCCAGCGCAAGCTTGAGCTGGTCGCCGCAGTCGCAGCGCCTGGAGCCGAACACGTCGCCGGTGAGGCAAGCCGAATGCAGGCGCACCGGCACCGGCTTGGACAAGTCCGGCGTGCCGACGATCACCGCGACGGAGTCGTCGCCGAGCAGGTCGCGGAACACCACGAAGCGGGTGCGCACGCCCGAGTTCAATGGCACATGGGCTTCACCGGCGATCGTGAGCGACTGCGTCGCCTCGGCGCGGAAGCGTGCAACCACGTTGGCTTCCACCGTGACAACGGGCGGATTGTGCGAGGCGAGTGCCCCGACCGTGGTGTCGGCAACCAGCACCGCCGGAAGAATCTGGGCGAGCTTGACCAATTCGATCGCGGCACCAGCGGCCTTGCCCGCGGGTTCCGGCAGGAAGGCGTGATTGGACACGGCTTCGGCAGACAGCGTCAGGATTTGATTGGCATCGACATCGTCCATCATCTCGAGCGCCACCGGCTCGTCGGTGTCGATGCCGAGCGATCGGGCGCGGAAACCGGTGAGCACCAAGCGTGGGACGATCGGCGCGCACAGCGCGCGGAACGCGGTGAGCCTGCTCTTGTCCAGCCCTTCAACCGGCAAGCAAAGCAAAGCCTCGCCGCTGCTGTTCACGACGATCGGACGCCCAGCCCGGAACTCCGCCAGCCCTCGTCCAACTCCAACTTGCGCACGCGTTCCAAACAGAATCGAACCGGCGGTCGCCCCGTTATCGTCCCGCATTCTGAAAATTCACTCCTTGGCGCACCACCACGCCCCCGACTAATAACCCTGGGTATAGCGTGGCCATTCCCCGTCATATTGTGGAACCATTATGACAAGGTCAGTCCCTTGATGTCTTGGCTTTGGTGATGTCCTGGCTTTGGTAAACCTTTGGCCGGTCCGACCCAAGAGGGGGTCGGACGAATAACGCCGAAAATGATGAATTAAGGCAAGCAGATCGATGGATTCCTGGTCCGGCGTTCCGGATGCGTTTCGCGTCACCGACGGACCCTTGCCGGCTCCCTGGGAGGCGCTGTTCGGTCCGCTGCGCCGCAGCAAGATTGACGATATGGTCGTGGTCGCCCAGATCGGCCAGTCCTTGGACGGGCGGATCGCGACCGAAACCGGCCATTCTCACTATATCAACGGACCGGAGGCACTGGCGCACCTCCACCGCCTGCGCGCGCTGGTCGATGCGGTGGTCATCGGCATCGGCACGGCGCTCGCCGACAATCCGCAGCTCACCGTAAGGCGCGTGGCTGGTCCGCAGCCGGCGCGGGTCGTGATCGATGCCCGCGGGCGCCTGCCGTCAGGCGCAAAACTGCTCGCGGCCGACGGCGTCCGGCGGCTGGTGCTGGCGGGCCCCGGCGCCAAGCCGCCGCTGCCTGCCGACATCGAAGTGGTCCCCCTGCCCCGCGCCGGCGGCGAGATCGCGCCTTCGGCGATCCTGGCGGCACTCGCCGAGCGCGGGTTCCGTCGCGTGCTGATTGAAGGCGGCGCCAACACCATCTCGCGATTTCTGGCCGCGAAATGCCTCGACCGGCTCCACGTCATGGTGGCGCCGATCATCTTGGGCTCCGGCCGCGCGAGCTTTGCGTTGCCGCCGATCGAACGCGTCGACGAGGCCGTGCTGACACCGATGAAGCTGCACCGGCTCGGCGACGACGTGCTGTTCGACTGCGATCTTTCCGCTCAGCGCGAGCCGGTCGGCCTCGCGAACAAATCGATGTGACCGACCCGGATCGTGGAGCGGCCTGCGGCGACAAGATCGCGGCGGCGGGTGAGCCAGGACACCACCTCGGGCAACGGCACGGTGCCCATCTCGCGCGCTGCGGTGGCCCAGCCGGTTAGAGTCTCGAGCTGGATCTCTCGATCGTTCGGCCCGAACACCCAATCCGAGGCGCCCTGCACCACCGCATAACCGACGCGCTCGAAGCGCTGCGGCGCAAGCTTCGCGGCGTCAGGGCCGAGCGCCGGACCGAAGCCTTTATCGGTGCGCTGATGCTGATTGACGGCGGCAACGATCGCACCGTCGCCGGGATCGGACGGCGTCATGTCGACACGCCCGTCATAGCTCAATGCCGCATAGACCGGCAGCCGTCGCGCCGCGACTTCGACCGCAAGCCGATTGAGCCAGGCGTCGGACACGAGATCGAGCAGCGCCGAAGTGGTGACGAGATCGGCTGGGCCATCGAGCGCAGCCTCGAGATCGCGCTCGAGATCGACCGGCGTTGTGCTGACCATGAGGCCGGGCGGCCGCGACTCCGGCGTGCGGGCGAGCAGGCTCAGGTCGTTGTCGGCGAGCCGCCAGTTCTGCCGCGCCTTGAGCCGTGGCGACAGCGCACGCAAGGTCGAACCGGTGCCGCAGGCGAGATCGGTGATCGCAACCGAAGAACGATCTGCGAAGGCCTTGACCACTGCGTCGAGCACTGCTGCGTTGCGGGCACGGCGGTCGTGCGGCTCGCGAAGCTCAAGCCAGGATGCGCTGAAGCTCATACGGCCGCCTCGATGGCCTTGGCGACGAGCTTCGCGGAATCGCGCCAGGTCGGCAGTTCTTGCGCCGCCGTGCGCGCACCATTGGCGAGCCACTTCCGCTCGGTTGGATTGGCGATCAGCATGCGCAGCGCGCGCGACAGCGCCTTGACGTCCTTCGGCTCGACCAGGATGCCGGCGCCGGGCGGCACCGTGTCGGGGATCGCGCCGCCGGTGGTGCCAATCACCGGCAGGCCATGCGCCAGTGCTTCGGCAAAGGCCATACCGTAGCCTTCGAAATGCGAGGCGAGCACGAATATGTCCGCTCCCGCGTAGAGCGCCTCGATGCGGTCGGGCGGCAGCGCGCCGAGCACGTCGATGCGCCCGCCAAGGCCGTGCTCATCGATCGCCGCGTCCAGCGCCGCGGCCGCAGCCGGATCGCGGGTGCGATCGCCGGCGATGGTGAGATGCCAGCGCAAATCCTTCAGGCTTGCGAGCGCGGCCACCAGAATGTCGAAGCCCTTGCGCGGCACGACCGCACCGATTGAAAGAAGTCGCAGGGTGCCGTCCTTGCTGCCGGTCGCGGCCGGGGCGCGGTCGGTGCCGGGACATGCCGCGGTGATGCGGTCGGCATCCACGTCGTAGCTGTCGACCAGCATGGTCGCGGTCGATGGGCTCGTCACCACCACCCAGCGAACGTGTGACAGCGCTTCGCGTTCGGTGCCCTTGAGGTCGCGCGCTTCCTCGGGCTTCAAGCCGGTCTCCAGCGCCAGCGGATGATGCACCAGCGCAATCAACGGATTGCGATCGCGCAATTCGCGCGCGGCCTCGTCCATGACGCCAAAGGCGAGCCCGTCGATCACGATCGGACATCCTTTGGGCACTTCAGCGAGCTTGCGCTTTGCCGCGGCCTTGGTTTCCCAGGTCGGCCGCGGAAAGCCTTCGCCGAGATTCACCACATCGACCTGCCAGCCCATCCTCTGCAGCTCAGCGATGATGCGGCGATCGTAGGCGTAGCCGCCGGTCGGTGTCGCAAGATCACCGGGCACCGCGAACGCGACGCGGTTCACCACAACGGCGCCTCGTACGATGCGCGGGCCACATGCGACTCCGAGATGGTGATGCGGATCGCTTTGAGCTCACGGCCCGGACGGCCGAGCCCATCGCCGCGGGCGGCTTTCGCGAGCTGATCGTAGATGTGCTTGGTCAGGAACTCGGTCGTGGTGTTCTTGCCCTTGAACTCCGGCACGTCATCGAGGTTTTTGTAGTTCAGCGGGCCCAACGTGGCCTTCAGCACCTCATGCGCCCGGCCGATGTCGATGACGATGCTGTTTGCATCGAGCGTGTCGGCGATGAAGGCGGCATCGACCACGAAGGTCGCGCCGTGCAACGCCTGCGCCGGGCCGAACACCGCGCCGCGGAACGAATGGGCGATCATGATGTGATCGCGGACTTCAACTGTGAACACAGACACCTCTTACGAATAGCTGATGAGCTGGCAGAGTACGCCGCTTCGGGCCTTAAGAATATCGGGAAGCGCCGTTGGAAGCTCGCGGAAGGAGACCGCAGGCGTGAGCAACGCGTCGAGATGCGGGTGTGCGGTGAGCGTGATCGCAGCCTCGAGCCGCTCCCGGTAGCTGTAGGTGGCGCGGTGCGAGGGCGCAACCTTGCCGACCTGGCTGGAGATGAGCCGAAGCCGCCGGCTGTGGAACGCGCCGCCCAGCGGCACCGCGACGATACCGGAGCCATACCAACTCAATTCGATGATGGTCGCTTCCTCGGCCGCGATATTGAGCGCCGTGGTCAGCCCCTCGGCGCTGGCGCTGGTGTGGAACACGTAGTCGCATTCGGTTGGCGCGGCGTCCGGTGTTGCAAAGGCCACCCCCAACGACGCAGCCAGTTCCTCGCGCGAACGATCGATGTCGATCAATGTGACCTCGGCGCCGTCGATGCGGGCGCAGATGAAAGCGACCAGAGCGCCGACGACACCGCCACCGACCACGGCGATCCGGCCGTAAGGCCCCGGCGAGGCATCCCAGGTGGCGTTCAGCGCCGTTTCCATGTTGGCAGCCATCACGGCACGCGACAGTGGAATCTCTTGCGGCACCGGCACCACCGCATCAGCCGGCACATCAAAACGCGTCTGATGCGGATACAGCACGAACACGTTGCGGCCGATCAGATCGTCGGGCCCGGCCTCGACCCTGCCGACGGTCTGGTAGCCGTATTTCACCGGGAACGGGAAATTGCCCGCCATGAACGGCCCGCGCATCCGCTGGTACTCGCTGACCGGCACCCGGCCCGCAGCGATCAACGCCTCAGTGCCACGGCTGAGCGCACTATAGAGCGCCCGGACCCGTACTTTGCCATCCGTCAGCGGCTTGAGCCGCTCTTCGCGAATCTCGGCGCGCCCCGGCCCCACGTACCAGAGCGCCTCCGCGATTTCCTCCTGCCCCGACACTCCCCCCTCCCGAACCTGCGACGCGAACCGGACTTCGCCGTTGGACCGGAACCCAACTGCCCGCTATACCCTGCAAGACGCTCGGAGATAAGGACGATTTTTAGGGGGCGGGTCTGTCGGATCTCGAACTGAAAGCTGTGGACGGCAGCCGCGGCTCCGAATGGGAACTGACCGCGCGGCGGATGCTGTTCGCGCTGCTGGTCGTCGGCACCATCGTCGGCACGCTGACCCTGGCGGCGTACGCGCTGTCCGCTGGCGGCTTTGGCGTCCTCGACGCGCTGGTGCTGATCTTCTTCGGGCTGACGCTGCCCTGGACCGTGATCGGCTTCTGGGACGCCGTCATCGGCTTCTGCATCATGCGCTTTGCGCGTGATCCCATCGCGGTGGTCGTTCCGGCCGTGGCGCGCATCCGCGGGGACGAACCGATCACGGCCTCGACTGCGATCTGCATGTTCGTGCGCAACGAACCGCCGGATCGCGTTATCCGCAATCTCGACGCCATGCTGCGCGAGATCGCCAATGCGGGCGCCGGCGAAAGCTTTCACCTTTATGTGCTGAGCGACACGAGCCTGCCCGATATTGCAACGCAGGAGGACGCGGGCTTCGCCGTGCTCGCCGAGCGCTGGAAGCATCGCATCGCAGTGACCTACCGCCGGCGTGACGCGAACACCGGCTTCAAGGCCGGCAACTTCTGGGACTTCTGCGAGCGTTGGGGCGACAAGCACGAGTTCGCCGTGACGCTCGACACCGACAGCTTCATGACCGCTGCCGCGATCCTGCGCCTCGTGCGCATCATCCAGGCCGATCCGAAGCTTGGCATATTGCAGGGGCTTGTCGTCGGCCTGCCCTCGACCAGCGCCTTCGCGCGGCTCTTTCAATTCGGCATGCGGCTCGGCATGCGCTCCTGGACCATCGGCGCGGCGTGGTGGCAGGCCGACTGCGGTCCTTATTGGGGCCACAACGCCGTCATCCGTATCGCGCCGTTCGTCGCGCATTGCCGCATCCCGGTGCTGCCGGGCGACGGCGTGCTCGACGGTCATGTGCTGAGCCATGACCAGATCGAGGCAGCCTTCATGCGCCGCGCGGGTTACGACGTGCGCGTGCTGCCGGAGGAAGACCTCGGCTGGGAGCAGAACCCGCCGACCTTGATCGAGTTTCTCCGCCGCGATCAGCGCTGGTGTCAGGGCAACCTGCAATACTGGCCGTTCATCAAGATGCCGGGTTTGAAGGCGGTCAGCCGGTTTCAGCTGTTTTTCGCGATGCTGATGTTCCTCGCCTCGCCGGCCTGGATCGGCATGCTGGTGTTCGGCGCGATCGACGCCGCGGTTGCGCCCACCACCGCCGACTTCATGCATTTCGGCGCCGGCCATGCCCTGATGGCGCTGACCTTCGTGATGTGGTTCGCACCGCACTTTGCCACCGAGATCGACGTGCTGCTGCGGCCGGAACTGCGGCAGGCATTCGGCGGCGCGCCGCGCTTTATCGCCGGCATCGCCGTGATGACGCTGTTCTATATTCTGATCCTGCCGATGATGTGGTTCTGCCACACGCTGTTCATGATCGGCATCCTCGGTTTCGGCCGCTCCATCGGCTGGGCCGGACAGGTGCGCGAGGACCACACCGTGTCGTGGGCCGAAGCGTTCAAGCAGCTCTGGCCGCACGCGGTGCTCGGCTTCGGCATCGTCGCCCTCCTTTGCGCGACGCATCCGAGCGCCATTCCATATGCGCTCCTGCTCGCCGCGGGCCCTGCCCTCGCCGTTCCCATGGCCGTGATCAGCGCCTGGCCGTCGGTCGGACGATGGCTGACGCGGCTCGGTATCGGGCGCCTGCCCGAGGAGACCGCACCGCCCGAGGCCCTGACGGCGCTCGCCTTGCCGGCCCTCGACAAAGCCACGGCGCGCGCGGCCTGATCCGATGTTCGAGACGCTTCGCACCGCGCGCGCCGTATTGCGATCGCTCCGGGTCTACTACGGCCACCGCGAGCGCCACACCGCGATGGATCAACTCTATGGCGCGTTCGTGCGCTCCGGCGATCTGGTGTTCGATGTCGGCGCGCATGTCGGGGATCGCGTCGGCGCGTTCCGCAGGCTTGGCGCGAAGGTCGTCGCAGTCGAGCCACAGCCGGCACTCGCGCTGACGCTCAGCGCGATCTACGGCCGCGACAGATTGGTCGCGATCGAGCGCAAGGCTGTCGGCCGCGCCGCGGGCGAGATCACCCTGCAGGTCAACATCGACAACCCTACCGTGACGACGGCGTCGGATGCGTTCGTCAAAGCCGCCGACGGCGCGGCCGGCTGGGAGGGCCAACGCTGGGGCAAGTCGATCGTGGTGCCGATGACGACGCTCGACGCCTTGATCGCCGCGCACGGGCGTCCCGCCTTCATCAAGATCGACGTCGAAGGCTTCGAGGCGGAAGCTCTGGAAGGGCTGACGCAACCGGTGACAGCCTTGTCGTTCGAGTTCACGACAATCCAGCGCGACGTCGCCAAAGCCTGCATCGATCGCTGCGCGGCGCTTGGCTACATGCGCTTCAACGCAGCGCTTGGCGAAAGCCAGGAGCTTGGCGAATGGCGCAACGCCACCGACATTGCGCGCTGGCTTGAAGCGCTGCCGCACGCAGCAAACTCCGGCGACATCTACGCGCGGCTTGATTGACCGATACCACTGGTTCGATTTCGCAACCATCGGCGCGCCTCCGCGCCGATGACAGTGGAATGACAGAGAGATGACTTGCGCAGATAAATAAAGAAAACCTCCAGATTGATCGCGTGTCGTTCGGCCCTATTGCGCCGCTAGGAACGATGCAAGGGCGACAGAAGAGTCGCTGAAGCGCGTCTTCAGCGAACCCTCAAAAGCGTCAACAGGGAGGCTCGACATGCTATCGTCGTCTAAATCGATCGTTTGCCTGTCATCGACACTGCTGCCTGCTTTGCTCGTTTCGCTTACAGCCACTTCGGCGCTGGCCGGTCCGTGTACCGGTCCCGGAGCACCAGCCACGACGCAAACAAAGTGCCTGACCGCCATCCACATCCCCGGCAACGCGCTGCGGTCGTTCGACATCAGCTTCGTCAATCAACACCGCGGGGAATATTATCTGTCCGACCGCTCCAACGCGGGCGTCGACGTCATCGACGTTCGCGGCTTGAAGTTCAAACGGACGCTCGGCGGCTTCGTTGGCGTCAAGCTCAATCCGTCCGGCGCCATCGACAACAACCACTCCGGACCGGACGGCGTGGTCGCGCATGGGCGCTGGGTTTATGCCGGCGATGGCGACAGCACATTGAAGGTGTTCGACCTCGACGCGCCTCACGCGGACGCGCTGAAGCAAACCATCGCGACCGGCGGCACCACACGCGTCGACGAGATGGCGCTCACCACAAGTGGCGAGCATTTGCTCGCCGCCAACAACGCCGAGGACCCGCCCTTCGCGACGCTGCTCACCGCGAACGGCGACTCGCATGTGAGCCATGTCTCGATTGTCACGAAGATCAGCGTCGATCCAACGATTATCCCAGCCGGCTTCGGCCTGTCGCTGGAGCAGCCGTCTTGGGATCCGGTCACACGGCGCTTCTACACGTCGATCCCGATCATCGCCAACAATCCGCCGGGTTGTAACTATGGTCAGGTCAGCGGGAGCCCGATCACCTGCGATGGCGGCCTCCTGGTGACCAACCCTCGAACGCTCGCAACACCCACTGCTGTGCAAGGTGCGTTCGATCCTTCGACCAACGAAGGTGTCGTCGCGCTGCACGGCTGTGGACCGAACGGCTCCACGGTCGGCCCGTTCGACAATCTGCTGCTCGGCTGCACACCCGCCAACAACCCGAGCGACAAGATCACACTGGTGATCAACGGCATCACCAAGACGCAGACCCCGATCGCAGGCATCGTCGGCTCCGACGAGGTCTGGTTCAACCGCGGCGACCAGCGGTACTACACCGGCAGCAACCGGCAGCCCGGTGGCGCAGTGCTGGGCGTGATCGACGCACTCCGCAACACGCTGGTCGAGACGATCCCGCAATCGTCCGGCTCGCACTCGGTGGCGGCGGAAGCCGAGAAGAATCTGATCCTCGTTCCGCAGGTGGCGCCCGTTTCAGTGGTCGGGAGCGGCGGCGATACGACGGCAGTCGGCGCCGGCATCTGCGGCGACAACATGGGATGCATCGCCGTGTACCGGCATCGCGACGATGACGATCATGGCCATGACCATGATCATGTGGCGCAGAACGGCAACCATTAACGCGTGATCGTGTGGAGCCCGGGCCGCCTGGGCTCCGCACTACTTCATTGCCGCGTCGAGCTTGCCGCGCAGTTCCGCCCAGCCGCCCGCCAAGGGTTCGAACGTAAATCGCACCGTGTGCTGGCCCGGCGGCACGACGACCGCCCGGAACAGCACATTGGCTTTCAGGATGTCCGCCGGCTTGCCGTCGACGGTCGCCCGCCACCATGGATGCCAAACCTCATTGAGCACGACGAAGCCGCCCGACGGCGCGTCGGCTTCGACCTCGATGCTGGTGTTCTCGTAACGCGCGATGCGAACATGGCCAGGCACATCGCCCGGCGGTGCGAGCGGGGGCGCATTCTCCAGCAACACCGTGCGCCGGTAATCGACCTCGGGCCACCCGCCTTTTTTCAGCATCTCGGTAAAATCGGCCTTCCGCCACTGCGTCGCCAAAAGCACGCGCGGGAACGCACGCGGATTCTCGTAGACGTAGGCATCCTTGGTGCGGCCTACGAGCGGGAAATCGTCGGCCTTCACCGACGGATCGATTTTTTCGATCGGCTGTCCGAACGCGAGGAAGCGCACGCCGAACAAGTCCTCCAGCGGCGACCGGTACGACGGCAGCAGCGGCGTCAACGGCCCACGCACTGCGGCCACCGTGTCGGGTGCACCGGTCGCGTCCTCGAACAGCGCAAGCCGCAGCGGGTTGTGGCCGTAGAGATGGTCGAAGTCGTGGATCAATCCGATGTTCGGGAAATGGTACGCCACACCGACCATCTCGACACGGTCGCGGCGGTCCGGAGCGGCCGCGGCCTTGAGCTTGGATTTCAGCAGCGCAAGGGTTTCGTCGTTGCTGTCAGAACGCAGCGCGCCATAGAGCGAAGCCGGCAGACCGGTCGACTCGTTCGGCGCATTGTTCCAGGCGAAATCCGCGGCGCAGAAGATCGCGAGCACGAAAGCGGCAGCGGCCGCACTTCGCAGCGCCAGACGCTGAGCCAATGCCAGCGCGCCGACAGCCGCCAGCAAAAAGCCGCAGCCCCACAACAACGGCAGTGCCGCGCTCTCCAACGTGCCGGCCCAGCGCGCCAGCACCACGGAAATCACAACCATGACCCCGACTGCGAGCGCCGCCACGACAAATTGCCAGCGGCGCACCGGTAGCGTTCCGGTCAGCAGCCGATGAATCAGATAGCCGCTGACGATCGCGAGCATCCCACACAGCACGAAGGTCGCGTCCGCAGGCCTGCGATAAAGCGAGACGCCAGGCAGATACTCGTACAACAGATAGAACACCGGCGTGTATTTGCCGAGCGCGTAAAGCAGCGCCATCAAAGCAGTCGTGGTGAAAAACCGGACGTCGCGCGTCCACAGCACGCCACGCGTCATCGCGAACCCGAGCAATGCCACGGCAACGAGCGCGCCGGTGTAAATTTGTCCGGTGTTCTGCGAGTCGTAGAGCCCGGTCTGGCCGATCATGTCGTGCCACGGAATGCTCGGCGGCCCCCAGAACTCGCGATGAAAATCGGAAGCGCCGAACACATCGGCGAAAGCGAGCATCAAAAGGCTCGCTGGATGCAGCGAGCCCTGCACCGCATGCGCAAAGGAGATATCGGGCCGGTTGGAGGCCTGCGCCAACAGCACGGTGAGCACCACCGGAACCGTGATGACACAAGCGCCGACCGCGACGCCTGCGATCAGCGGCTTGAGGCTCGCGACAAAACGAGCGCCCCTGCCCGGCCCGTCGAGCCAGTGCCACAATACGAATCCGATCAACACATCAGTGCCGACCAGCGCCACCTGATCGCGGCCGAGCACGATGAACGAAGCGAACAGGCCCGCGGCAGCGCCGGCCATCCATGACGTGCGCTCCAGCGCGCGTGACAGCATCAGGATCGCGAGTGGCAGGAACACCAGGCTCTGAAGCTGCCCGATGTGCTGTATCCGTGAGGCCGCCGAGCCGCCGAGGCTGAAGGCGAGCGCCGCGGCAACAGCACCGGCCACATGCCAGCCGCGATCGCGGAACAGCAGGATCACGCCCGCACCGCCGATGTAGAGCAACACGAAGGTGAGCGCATCGAACAGCCGCGGTGTCGGACTGGGATCGATCAGCGCAACGAACAGATGTAGCGGCGAGAAAATCAGCGCCTGCGGATCGGCAATCTGCGGCCACCCGGCGAAGATGTTCGGTGTCCAGAACGGCGATTGTCCCGTGGCGATCGAGCGGGCCAGGAACGCGAAGGGCGGATAGAACGTCGAAACCGAATCCCAGGGCACCTCAACGAAGCCGAGCAGCCACGGCGAGGCCACGGCGAGGAACGCCGCGGTGTAAATGCCGAACGCCGCAGCGAGCGGAAAGCCTGCGGCCTTCGATGAACGATCCAGCATTTCTCCCCGACCTCGCCACTGTTCGGCGACTGCTCTCTATAACGAAAACGGGCGGCTTTCGCCGCCCGCGTCGCAATCGATGTTTCCGCCCTCAACCTTGCAGGGCCGTCCAGGTGCCGTCCGGATTACGACAGGCTGTGCCGCGGGTCGTCTGCGGCCGGCCGTCGATATAGATCGTGTGCGTATAAGGCCGGCAATTCATGCCGTTGGCCTGATAAGCCGCACCGGGCACCACCGAGCCGTAGCGGCCGGAATCGGGATTACGCCAGGCAACCGGTGCTCCCGAGGGCCCGGCTTCCAGCGCTTGCATCTGCGCCTCGTAAGCCCGGCGCTTGTCCTCGTCATCCATCGCGGCCCCGACCCGATTGCCGATCAGTCCGCCGATCGCGGCGCCGGCAATGGTCCCGGCTGCCCGGTTGCCGGCTGCGCCGCCGATCGCATTGCCGATCAGCGCGCCCGCGCCGGCGCCCACCAGCGTGCCGCCCGCCTCTTTCGGCCCCGAGTCCGCCGCGCAACCCGCGAGGCTCACGCCCAGGAACGCACCCGGGAGCGCCATCGCCAGAAGTCTGAATTTCATCGCAGTCCCCCGCCTTCAGTCGCCTTCGTGGTCCGGCCAATGGAACACCAGGCAGACCCTCCCACCTGCCGCAAGCTAGACGCACCGATTGGGGCAAAACTCCGGCCGCGCCCTGCGACCAATCTTGCCCACCCGGCCGCAAGCCGTTGCCCATGCTGGCGGATAGGGTTCGGAGCCGCTAGCCTTCCGCGCGCGTCGAATGGCAAGCAGAGAGCGTCATGCAGCACAGCACCAAACGAATCATCACCACGCATGCGGGCTCGTTGCCGCGGCCGGCCGATATGATCGAGATGCTGGTCGCCAAGGCCGAGGGCAAGCCGATCGACGAGGACGCGCAGCGGGCGCGGCTTCCCGGGGCCGTCAAGGACATCGTCAAAAAGCAGATCGAGCTCGGCCTCGATGTGATCGACGATGGCGAGTACTCCAAACCGAGCTTCGTCACCTATGTCAACGACCGGCTCGCCGGCTTCGAGGCCGATGCGAACGCGCCGCGCCGCGGCTCGTGGTCGGAATCGCGCGAAGGTTTGGCGTTTCCTGAGTTCTACGCGTCCGCACCGGCGCGCAACATCCGCATGGTCTGCACCGGGCCGGTCACCTATCGCGGCCAGTCGCTCCTGCAACGCGACATCGCCAATCTCAAAGCGGCGATCGGCGACACCGGCGTCGAAGCCTTCATGCCGGCGATTTCAGTCGCCAACATCGAAGACTGGATGCTCAATCGCTACTACAAGTCCGCGGAGGAATATCTGTTCGCCATCGCCGAGGCGATGCGCGAGGAATACAAGGCGATCGTCGACGCGGGCTTCCTCGTGCAGATCGACGACCCGAGACTCGTCTCCTACTATCTCGTCAATCCCAACGCGACAATCGAGGAATGCCGCAAGTGGGCGGTGCTGCGCGTCGAAGCGCTCAACCACGCCTTGCGCGGCATTCCCCCCGAAAAAATTCGTCACCACACCTGCTACGGCATCAACATGGGGCCGCGGGTGCATGACATGGAGGTCAAACACCTCATCGACATCATCATGAAGATCAACGCCGGCGCCTATTCGTTCGAGGCCGCGAACCCGCGGCACGAGCACGAATGGAAGGTCTGGGGCAACGCGAAGCTGCCGAAGGACAAGGTGCTGATCCCAGGCGTGATCAGCCATTCGACCGTCCTGGTCGAGCATCCCGAGCTCGTCGCTGAGCGCATCATGCGTTACGCGAGCCTCGTCGGCCGCGAGCGCGTGATAGCGGGCTCCGATTGCGGCTTCGCGACCTTCGCGGGCAGCAAGGAGGTGCACCCGAGCATCGTCTGGGCAAAGTTCGAGGCGCTGGCCGAAGGCGCGCGGCTTGCGAGCAAGGAATTGTGGAAGAAGGCGGCCGCGAAGAAGGCGCCGGTGAAGAAGGCGGCCGCGAAGGCCGCCGCAAAGAAAAGGCCGGCGAAGACAACCGCGAGAGCAAAAAAATAGCAATTCTGGCGCCGCCATAAGCGCGTTGGCTCGCTTCTTTGACGCGCTGTGGGCAGGCAATTCAACCAAGCCAGCCGGCTGCGCTAACGTTTATGTGATCACGTCGTGCGATAGCGCTTTGTCATTGTTTCGACTGGCTTTTCCGAACCACGGACATTCCGGCAAGCGGAATGCCGATGACCGGTGAGGAATAGAACGCGAGCGCCGACGTCACACCCCCATGCAACCACCTGCATGGGGAGTTCAGCATGCGCCGCTCACCGTTCCGTCACCTCACTGCAGCGCCAGCCGCCGGTTCTCGATTTCGCTGTCCTGTCGCGGCGATATTTGGCGCGCAAGTCCTGATCGCAGCCGCGATGCCGTCGCCGGCATTCGCTCATGAGACTCATCCCGCGCACGCTCCGGCTGCGCTGTCCGCCGAAGAGAGCGCGTTCCTGAAAGAGAATGACGCCGCGATGACGAAGATGATGAACGACATGGCGGCAAAGCCGAGCGGCGACGTGGATCGCGATTTCGTTGCGATGATGATCCCGCACCATCAGGGCGCCATCGACATGGCGGTCATTCAATTGCGCTACGGCAAGAACGAGCAGCTTCGCCGGATCGCCCAGGAGATCATCGTCGACCAGATGCAGGAGATCGCAGCCATGAAGCTCGCGATCGGCCAGCCTGCGACCGACACCACACCTGTGCCAACCCAACCTCAGCCCGGCCCAGCCACGACCGATCACCATCATTCCGGCATGCAGATGCACATGCCCGCGAAGCAATAGGAGAAAGGGATGAATAGCTGTAAGACGTTTTTCCTCGCCGCCACGATGCTGGCGACTGGTTCCGCCGCCTGGGCCGGTCAGGCGCCCGGCGCCCTCTCCGCGCCCGACATACCGATCAGTCACCATGACCGCGTCTACGCGGCGGAGCAGTTCTCGAACACGGTGTCGGTGACAGACCCGGTCGACAACAAGCTCCTCGGCGTCATCAGGCTCGGCGATCCGCAGCCGGTCAACTTCACCCCGCTCTACAAGGGTCAGGTGCTGGTTCACGGCATGGGCTATTCGCCCGATCACCGTACGCTCGCCGTGGTGTCGATCGGCTCGAACTCGGTGACGTTCATCGATACGGCGACCAACGCGGTCAAGCACACCACTTACATCGGCCGTTCGCCGCACGAGGCGTTCTTCACCCCCGACGGCAAGGAGGTCTGGGTCACCGTGCGCGGCGAAAACTATATCTCCGTGATCGATCCTCAAACCTTCGAGGAGAAGACGCGGATCGTCACGCCGGCCGGCCCCGGCATGCAGATATTCTCGCCGGACGGCAAGTACGGCTACATCTGCTCGTCCTTCAACCCCGAGACCGACGTCGTCTCGGTGGCCGACCACAAGATCGTCGCCAAGGTCAAGCAGGAGAGCCCGTTCTGCCCGAACATCGCGGCGACGCCGGAGGGCGACCAAGTGTGGTTCACGCTCAAGGACATCGGCAAGACGCAGGTGTTCGACGCCAAACCGCCGTTCAATCTGATCAAGACGATCGACACAGGCCCGATCACCAATCACGTCAACTTCGCGCACACCGCGAAAGGCACGTTCGCTTACGTCACGATCGGAGGCACCAACGAGGTCAAGGTGTTCCGCACCGATGACTTCTCGCAGGTGGCGACCATCCCGGTCGGTAATCTTCCGCATGGGGTCTGGCCCTCCGGCGACGGCACGCGCATTTATGTCGGACTCGAGAATGCCGATGCGCTCGCCGCGATCGACACCGCGACCAACAAGGTGATCGCAAACATCCCGATCGGCCAGGCGCCTCAGGCTATCGCATATGTACCGAATGCCGCGCCCAATCCGGATGACCGGCAGAACCTGCAAGGGCTCGGCGTAGCAGGCCAGGCTGCGCATCTGACGCTGTCGCCCAAGGGTGGCGCCAAGGACGGCAAGGCTCCGACCAGCGTGTCGCTGTTCGATCAGGGGCTGATCCAGGTGCTGCAGGCCTCGGTGACCGGACTTCAGCCGAAGCAGAAATACGTGTTAGCGCTCGCGGAGCATGAGGACGGCAGCGGATCGTTGCAGCCGCTGGCCGGCTTCATGACCAACCCGGCCGGATCGGCTATCGTCAACGCCGTCGGTCCGATCCGGCAGATCGTCGACCCATCGGCCAAGGCCGCCAAGCGGTATCTGGTCATCACGACCGGCGAACCGACGATGCCAGGCGAGCCTGTGCAGATCGAGAGCCGATGAGGTCTGCTCGACGATGACGGACGGCGGACGGAGCGCGTCATGCAGGACATGTTGGTCCAGGTCGAGCCGCTGATCCCGGCGCTCCGTCGCTACGCGCGCGCTCTGCTGCACAACAGCGCCGCTGCCGACGATCTGGTACAGGATTGCCTGGAGCGAGCCCTCAGCGGCTGGCACCAGCGGCGCGGCGGCAGCATTCGGGCCTGGCTGTTCGCGATCCTGCACAACCTCGCCGTCAGTCAGTTTCGCAAGGCGGCATCGCACGGCAGGCACTTGCCGATCGAAGCCGCAAGCGAAACCGGATTCGACGGTGCCGCCGCGCAGGAACACAGGCTTGTTTATCAGGATGTGCTGAACAAGCTGACAAAGCTGCCAGAGGAGCAGCGGGCCGTGTTGCTGCTGGTTGCGGTCGAGGACTTCTCTTATGCCGAGGCTGCGAAGGCATTGAACGTGCCGGTGGGCACGGTGATGTCGCGGCTGTCGCGGGCCCGCGAGAAATTGCAGCAGGAGATCGACGGTCCGGTCAGCGCGCCGAACAACGTTGTGCCGATACGGAGCCAGCGATGAACCAGCGGCCGATCACGGAGGACGATCTCCACGCCTATGTCGACCATGCGCTCGAACCCGAGCGTCGAGCCGAAGTCGCCTCTTACCTGGCCGATCATCCGGATGTTGCAAAACGTATCGGAGCGTTTGCCGATCAGCGCGAGCTGTTGCGTTCGGCGCTGGCGCCGATTGCCGAGGAGCCGTTGCCGGCCGAACTTGTTCTGTCGCGGATCATCGAGAACCGCAGGCGGCGCCCGTCGCGGGTGTGGTGGGCGGTTGCCGCGATGCTGCTGTTGAGCATCGGCGGCACCGGCGGCTGGGCGCTGCGTGGTTCGCTTCAGCCTCCGCCCGCTGGATTGGCCGTGCTCGCCCAGGAGGCCGCGGATTCCTACAGTGTCTATGCGCCGGATCACGTCCGCCCGGTCGAGCTGCGCGCGTCCGACAGCGCGGCGCTCGTTCAATGGATCTCCCATCGACTGGGACAGCCGGTCAAGGCGCCGGATCTGACGACGTCGGGCTATCGGCTGATGGGCGGGCGTCTGGTGGCGACTTCGCATGGTCCCGCAGCCATGTTCATGTACGACGACGATCACGGCGGCCGGATTGTGGTGCTGACGCGCCGGATGAGCACGACGGATCAGAATGCGCCGATGACGCCTCAATCGAAAGGCAGCGTCACAGGCTTCGTCTGGGCGGACGCCGGCATCGGCTATAGCCTGGTCGGCGAGGCGCCGGCCGAGACGCTGCGGCCGGTCGCAAACGAGGTTCGCAGGCAGGTGGGCCCGATCTGACCTTCAGCCGGCTGCCCTATCCCGCGGGCAGCACACGCCTTGCGCTTCATTCCGCCGAACATCAACATCACACACGTCAACCGGCCTTCTTGCAGGGATGACCGCTTTTGGCGAGCCGCTCCATCTCCTCGGCCATCCCATCATAAGTGTCGGCGATCTTCGCAAGCTGATCCCGGCTGACGTTCAAATAGGCCGTTTCCGACAACGAGCGGCATTCCTCGGCCTTTTTGCGATACCTTTCGCCTTCCGCGACATAATCCACGTTCGAATGCGCCTTGCCGGGGCCCAACCGGGCCGTGGAACGAGCGTTGTCCCCGTGGTTCAGCGTGGAAGCGGCCGGTTCCGGCCGAACTTCCGCACCACGAACCATCTCCTCAAGAATCTCAACGAGTGAACGCACTCCCTCGTTCTCGTTGTCGTCATTGACCAAAATGCACACGTAAAGGTCGCCGGCGTCAGGCAGAACACCTTGCTCGACGATCTTCAGATCGCGCGGCACGTGATTGTAGGGCATCAGACGAAAACCCAGCCCCGCGTAGACCGACTCGGTGGCCGACGTCTGGTCCGTAGAAATGGAGACTGCCTGATACTGAACTCCGCCGTTGCGAAACGCGATGGCAGCCAATCCGTCAGTCGTCGACCCTGGCCAACTCAGCCAGGGGATCGGCTTGCTTGGATCATGGACAAAATCGCGCGAGGTCACCCAGACCATCCGATATGACCAAGAGCGCCTCGCATCCGGCCGCGATGCCGGAGAAAGAACGAGCGCGACGTCGAGATGTCGCGCTTCAAGTTGCTTGATCAGGCTTCCGCTCGAATCGAAGCGGTACTGCAAATTTCCCAGCCCAAGCTGGGCGCGTTTCTCAGTCAGCCTCCGAAGCAGCGGCTTCGAGTACAGCGAAGGGAGGCCGATCCGGAGGTCTTGCGCATTCAACGTCAGCAGTTGATCCGTCAATCCGACAATTCGGCGAGCAAATGTAGCAACGAGTTCACCCCGCTTCGTGAGCGTCACGCCAGTCGGTTGGCGGACAAACAGCTCGTCCCCCAGAATATTCTGCAGCCGCTTCATCTGAGCGCTGATTGCTGACTGCGTCAAACCCATCGCCACAGCGGCTTGGGTGAAACTGTTCGTATCGAGAATCGTTACAAACGATCTCAATATCTCGATCGGCACATTCTCCTGGTCGTGACGGCGCTGCATTGCAAACTCGCTTAAGTTGCAGTGCGAGTATCGCGGTTTTTAGCTCGCCGCGTCAGTAATTCTACTGACATCAATCGAACCATTGCGCATGGAGGCTATGCAAGATGGTTTTCGAGCCGACATCGCGATAAGTCCAAACACTCCCCAGCAGAAAATGTGCAGCAACTGTTCGTGCTGTTCACCTCTCCGTTTGTTTGATCAGTGCACAGCAAAAATCGCGTCTTTTGATAAACAGATTACGGGAACGTCAAAAGACACTCGCTCCGAACTGTCATGTACGATGCCTCACGCGCTCCGCCGCATGGAAGACACCGCAACAACCTTCGCTGAAGCCGCGGGAAAACCGCTTCCCGAGAGCGGCGCTTGAACCGTGCGCTGCGGATGGCCCGTGGCGATACTTTGCACGTTCTCCGAATCGGCCAGGATGAAGGTCGCGATCAATCCGTCCATGCTGGCGGCTTGTTCTTCAAGTGTCTTCGCTGTCGCAGCATTCTCTTCGACCAGCGCCGAATTCTGCTGCGTCACTTCGTCCATCTGAGCAATCGCCTTGTTGACCTGATCGATGCCGTTGGACTGTTCGCTGCTCGCCGCCGCGATATCAGCGACGACCTCGGCCACGCCCTTGATCGATTTGACGATCTCCTGAAGCTGACTGCCGGCGCGATTGACGAGATCGACGCCCTCCTTGACCTGACCCGTGCTGTTGTTGATCAGGTCCTTGATGTCTTTCGCAGCCTGCGAGGAACGTTGCGCAAGGCTTCGCACCTCGGAAGCCACCACGGCGAAGCCGCGCCCAGCATCGCCGGCGCGGGCGGCCTCGACCGCCGCGTTGAGCGCGAGCAGGTTGGTCTGCCGCGCGATCTCATCGATCACACCGATAATGTCGGCGATCTGCCGCGACGACCCCTCGATCTTCGACATCGCCGAAACGGCCTGGGCGACAACCGCGCCGCCCCGCTCGGCCATATCGCAAGTCGAGGACGAGGTCTGACTGGCGTTACGGGCATTCTCGGCGTTCTTCTTCACGGTCGATGCAATCTGCTCCATCGATGCCGACGTCTGTTCCAGGCTTGCCGCCTGCTCCTCGGTCCGCTGCGACATATCGGTGGTTGCGGTTGAAATGCCCGCCGCTGCATCGGCGACCTCGGCAGAAGAAGACTTGATCTGCGCAAGCACCTGGACGACTGTGTCGAGGAAGTTGTTGAAGCCCTCGCTCACCAGCTTCGTTGCGCCGGCCTTTCCCGCCAAAGGCAGGCGCTGCGACAGGTCCTTGTTCTGCGCCGCTTCGGAAACGAATTCCGCGATGGTCTGCAGCTCGGTGATGTCGGAGGCAAACTTGACGACCTTGTAGGGCTTGCCGTTCAAATCGTGAATGGGATTGTAGCTCGCCTGGATCCACACCTCCCGGCCGCCCTTCGCAATGCGCTTGTACTGACCGGCGTCGTATACGCCGCGACCAAGTTTGTCCCAGAACGCCTTGTATTCAGGACTTTCACGGTCGCTTGGCGTGACGAATATCCGGTGATGCTGTCCTTTGATCTCGTCGAGCGAATAGCCCAATGTCTTCAGGAAATTATCGTTGGCCGTGAGAATCGTGCCATTCAGGTCGAACTCGATCACCGCCTGCGACTTGCCGATCGCATCGAGCTGACCTTCGAAATTGGCGTTGCGCAGCTTCGACGCCGTGACATCGGTCGCGAATTTCACGACCTTGAACGGGTTGCCGGCGGAATCGAAAATCGGATTATAGCTTGCTTGAATCCAGATTTCCTTGCCGCCTTTGCCGATTCGCTTGTATTCGCCGGCATCGAATTCGCCCCGGCCGAGCTTGTCCCAGAACGCCTTGTACTCGGCGCTCTCGCGATCGGCGAGCGCGACGAACATCCGATGATGCTGGCCTTTGATCTCGTCCAGCGAATAGCCAACAGCAGCGAGAAAATTCTCGTTGGCGGTCAGAATTTTTCCTTGCAGATCGAACTCGATGACAGCTTGCGAACGATTGATGGCTTTGATCTGCCCGGTTAGGTCATCGTTTGCGGATTTGCGGGCTTCAATCTCAGATTTGCCTTTCCAGAACATCGGTATCCCCCGAAAGAAGAGCGTTGCAGTTTTCCAAGCCCACCTCTCCCGCACCGCCGCTGCACGCGGCTTTTTGATCACGCATTCTCCAGAACATAGACCTCATGACACGGATCGCAACGAAAACCGTACACGCCCGGCAGTTCGTTGGTCCGACGCATCCACGACACAAGCCGCATGGCCCCCGAGCATTTCCGGCAAAGCGGAGGCTCCATATCCTGCTGATCCGAGGCGTTCCTTGACTTCGCTGCGCTCATGACTGGTGGCTTTCAGTTGACCAGGACTGCGCCATCGCAGCGAATTCCAGGAACCCACACGTCAGCCTGGCCGATACCGACACCGAGCGCGGACAAAACGCTCGCCAGAAGCTGATCGATCGGCGACGTCGCGCCCGCCAAGATGTTCGCGACTTGGCTGGTCAGCACGCCGGGCAGACCGAGCCCGAGACCCAGCACATTGGCGTTGAGCTGCAGGCTGGCCAGCAACTGCGAGGTCAATGACGATGTAAAATTGGTGGTGGTGACGGTCTTCTTGGTCTGCTGACTGATGTCGGAATAGGAGAACGTCACGTTTTGGGGTGACATGTTGCTGATCGTGACATGGGCGAGCCCGGTGACCTGAAGCAGTCCCGCGGCATTGACCAGCATGGCCGCCGGAGGGTTTGGTGCGGACGTGAAATTATTGAACTGGGCACTCGACACATTCCCGATCCACGCATCGATGACAGACGGCGTCACGCCGAGCGATACCGTCGATGCGCTGACTGGAAAGGTGCAAGTCACATTGGTGAGCGATGCTGTGGCGGAGGCCAGTTCGACATAGATTGGAACGCTGACCGATGCGATGGAGCCTGTGCCTCCGACTTGCACCGTCAACAGAAGGCGGGTCTGGGCCGTGTGGACTTGTGCGCCGGCCATGCCGACCGTGATCCAGCTCGTGTTGATCGGACGCGCTCCGACGGAGAGCTGCAATGTCGCACCGAGGATGCCTGGAAGATTGACGCCAAGCGCCACGTTGGCCTGGTTTTGGCCATTGGCAATCTGTGCCGCCGCATTCAGCACATCGAGCGCCGAAACGGTGACAGAGGTTTTCGGCTTCTGCCCAAGCGGCATCGTGCTGTAGGGCCCAAGATTCACGAGAGGAGCAATGCTCATCTTGGTGGAGCCCCCTGAGTAAGAGCTTGCCACACTGCTCAGAGCACTCGCGGCACCACTCGCGCCGGGCACGTTCTGCTCGGTCGTCGCCAAAGCGTTCAGCACGGTGCCGACCTTGACGTTCGCACCGAGCACGGAATTGTAAGTGGGGCCGGTGATCTGCGCCGACGTCGCGATGGCGTTCACGAAATCGAACAGGTCGACCTTTGCGTTGATCAAGGACTGATAGTCCATCACCGACAACGACAGATTCGCGCCGAGCAGACCGCCCAAGACGCTGTTGAGAATGCCGTTGTTGATCTGGAGCAGCCGTGATCCGATCGCGAACTCGGCAAACGCGGACTGCGTGGCGATCGCCGAAGTCTTGATCGCAAAGCTGTCGGAGTGGGTCAGGACCTTGCCGAACAAAAGCTTGGTGGTGGTCTGCAACGTCACCCGCGCCGCATTGGCACCTGGTGCCGAAGACGGCGTGAACCGGGTGTTCGCTGCAACGGCGGCATTGGCCGTATAAGTCCCGAGTTCGACGGTGACCGAGGTGTCGCCGCCATAGCCGTTGCGCGAGACCGTTGCGTTGGCAGCCTTGACGGCGTTGGCGAGGTCGGAGGCCGCGGCCATGGCCGCGAGATCGACCGTGCCCTGCGCCTTGCGCCGATCCGTAAACATCTTGCCGACATCCACGGCCAGCGCTGCAAACCCCATCACCACAGTCATGAGCAGCGCGGCGATGACTGCGACATTGGCGCGTGTATCGCCCGTGAACCTGGCAAGTTCGAGCTTCGCAAGTTCGAGCCTGGCGAGCCCGATCCACCTCGATCCGGCGTTCGGGCGGAGGGTCATCAATAGCCGCCCCGCTGGATGGCCGCCGAACGCACGACTGTGGTCGGCGGCGACGGTACGAAGCTTGGCAGAGTGAAGACGACCATGCCCGATGCGTCGTAATTCAGCGTGACCGAGAACGTGCTCGTCGCCGGATCGGTGGCCGCGCTCTTCACCGTGAGTTTTTTTGCAGAAATCAGCGGATAGGACGCGACATTGGCGGCGATGTTGCTGCTTGCGAGCGATGCGCGCTCGCTGTCGCTCAGGCCGGCAACCCCCGCACGCGTCGCCTCGGCGGCGAGCTGCTGGACACTGTGAACGACGGCCAGATACGCGCCATATGATATGATGCCGAACAGGAGCATCACAAACACCGGCAGCACGATCGCAAATTCGATCGCCGATGTGCCCTCGCGGCACGCGACGTAGCGAAGCGACTCGGACCGTAATTTCATGGCAAGACAACTCGTGTGTGCAGTCCGATGTAGCGGGCTGCGCACTTTCGTCCGGTAAAGGGATTATCGACGCTCCTCAATGCGCGATCAGATTTGAAATCCAATCAAAATCGCTCATGCATCGACGAACTCAGCGCCATTGCGCCAGCTGCGACGATCTCGCGACGGAAAGAGTTCCGCCTGTCGTCCGATCCACCACGAGCCGCAACGGCTCCGCCGGTCTCGTCACCTCGATGACCGCGCGCACCAGGTCTCGTGCGGCGTGCTGGTCGAAATCGGGTCCAACAACCACACCGATCCGCACGGGCGGTAGCTTTGGCAGGAAACTCTCGCGCGCGATCTTGAGACGGTCGGTGACCGCCCGTTCCGGCAGCAAGGTGTATCCGAGGCCGCCCTCTGCAGCGATCATGCGGGCGTTGAAATCGGGGGTGGCAAACGACACCAGATAGTGGCGGCCGGCCCGTTCCAGCGCGGAGATCGCAATGTCGTCGACCGGATTGTTCAGCCAACTGAGGTAGGGGATGCGCTCATTGGGGCTGACGATCAAATTCGGCGAGCAGGCCCAGACCAGGGGCTCCAGCCACTCCTCCATGACCTCGAGGGTCTGCCCCTGCGACAGGAACAACACGGCAATATCGAGGTACCCGCCTTCGATGGCCCTGCTCAAGGCAACGGAGTCTTCGCAATGCAACTGGATTTGATGAGTCTTGCCGCTGGTGCGGCATTTATGATGTATCGGCAACAGGAGCCCGGGCGCGAGCGTCGTCGATATACCGATGCGCACAAGCCGCTCCGACGATTGCGCACCAGGCCGCGACAGAATCTGGTCATTGATCTGCAGAATGCGGCGAGCGTGTTGAGCGATCGATGCGCCGAGAGGCGTCAGCGAAAGACCGCCGCCCGATTTTACGAAAACATCGCCTCCCACGAGCTGCTCGAAGCGGCGAACCTGCGCGCTGATGGCCGATTGCGTCAGCCCGAGAACCGTCCCCGCCTTCGTGAAACTACCTTCGGCTTCAATGGCGACGAGCGTGCGCAGCAACTCGATCGGAATGTGGTTCCGGTCATATCGCCGATGCATGGATTGCCCCCTGTTTTCTCACTATTCCGATTCCGGATGCGAATTCCGGTGTCGCCCCCAAGATACCCGCTAAACCAATACGCGAATCACACCCCACCTCCATTCAAAGTTCGACGAAGAAGTTCTGACGCGCCATTTTTTATAACGCATGAAAAGAAGGTGATTGGAAACGCGCCAGCACGCAGATCTCCATCGTATCAAATGCAACCAAAACGAGTGATTACCCAGCCGTCGTATCATGCTCCGCCTAACAATCCGGAGCGCACAACGCGATTACTGTCGATGGGACATCGTTTTTGGAAATCAACAAATATCAATGAATCGCCGGCCCCGGGCGATGGTGCTCGGCTTCTATTGGCGAGGAAATGTCACGAAGAAATGGGCCTTGATCGCCGTTGCGTGCGCCGGCCTCCGCACGCACGCTTCTGCCGACCACAGCAGCAGGAGCACACCGGACGCCGAAGTGACCGCAATCTTTAAGAGCAATTTTATAAATCCACAACTTGGCACCAATTTCAACCTCGCGCGCCTGATATCGGGGTCAACGTGAATGTCAGCACCGGCGCGGACGGCGTGCTGCTCGGCTCCCTGAGCAGCAATCACCGCGGTCGGTAAGGCAGCCGCGATGCACGCGCCGCTGTAACCCACGCGCTGAATTGCGATTTCCGTGTCACGGAAGCAGACGAGCGTGTTCCACAAAAATCATTGTTGTCCGCGTTAAGCCGCGTTTGGCCGACGCCTTGTTATGCAACACTTGTGCGGGTGTAGCTCAACGGCAGAGCGCTTCCTAACCCAGGTCGAGACGGTGGTTCGACTCCATCTCCCCGCTCCAAAATACGGGAGCCCGTCGATGAACACGATCCAGATTCTGTTTCTCACCGCGATCGCTTTCGGCATTCTCAAAGTCGTTGCCGGATATTGCCAAGAGAGGGAAGGCATCCCGCCGCTCCTGTCGTCCATTCAGGAAGGTTTTTTCAATGTCCTGCGCTGGAGCATCCCGGCCGCCAGCGTTCTCTACGTCCTGTCGGAACACCTGCAGATCCGCGAGTACATGTACTTTGTGGTACCGGCGATCGTCGCCATTGTAGAGGTTGTCCGCCACGCCAGACCGAATTCCTCTTGGTACGGGCACGCAAGATGAGCTTTGGAAAGCGCAACGGCGCACTCAAACCCGAAGGACGGGCGCCGGCAAAAGCTCGCATAACTTCGGACTTTACCTATCGTGTCGCGCAGCGAAACGACCGCTGGGGCATTTGCACTCTCGAGGGACAATTTCTGGAGTGCGACAGTCGTGCCGAGGCGTGTGACGTCGCGAATGCCGCTGCAGAACTGCTCGGCGTGCGGGTCGAGGCAGAACCGCTGCAGCAACGCGGGGCCGCGCCCTGCGATCCGGTCAACCGTTAAACGATAAGCGTGGGCCGTCACGACCCAAATGACCGTCCCAGTGTGGGCGCCTTGTTCGTCCCGGGGGCTGTTGGCTTGCCGGGCGACATCGCCTTTCTGATCGGTCGCGCCGCGGATTGCCGCGAAGCGGCTGAGAACGCCAGAGACGCTCACGATCGGGAGCGTTGGTCCGAAATGGCGGATGGTCTTCTCTATATTGCGATATTGACCGCGCGCGACGAAACCTGACCACCGGCCATCGAATGCACTGGCTGCGTCTGCCGCAAGAGTTTCTCCGAGCACCGTTTACCGCGCGGCGTCTTGCAGACAACGTGTGAGAGTCTCGGCTTTTTCCTGCGCCAATTCTTCGCCGACCATGACGCTGAAGTGGATGTGAGATACCGAAGGCAGATACGGCGCATCGGCAATCTTGACGTCCGCGGGCGCAGCCCGCAGAGGCATCAACCGGTATCCGAGCCCCGAGGACACGGCTTGCATATGCGAGGTCAGATCGGCGGCCACGAAAACCGTCTCATACCGGGTGTTCGCCAGCCTGAACGCATGCTGAGCAATTTCGTCCTCGGCGGACCCCGGCCAGCTCAGCCACGGTAAGGGCTTGCTGGGATCGTGTTCGAAGGATTTCGAACTGGTCCAAACCATCGGTTCTGACCACCCGGCGCGGGCGTCCGGGCGTGGAGACGACGACAGGATCAGCACGGCATCCAAATGGCCGGCCTCGAAACGTTTCAGAAGATTGGTGCTGGTGTCACAGTGATAGCGGATGCCGTCCAGACCTGCCTCACGGCACGACGATACGATTTTTCGCAAAACGCTGCCGGAATAGAGCATCGAAATGCCGACACGTGACTCGGCGCTGAAGCCGCCAATGAGCTGGTCATTCATCGCGACAATTCTGCGAGCGAACGACGCGACCCATTCGCCGCGCTTGGTGAGGGTAATGTTGAGTTTCCCCGGCTCAAAAACATCATCGCTGAGGATGCTTTTCAGGCGCTTCATTTGGGCGCTGATGGCCGACTGCGTCAAAGCAAGCTCGCGTGCAGCATTGGTGAAGCTGCCCCGGTCGAGGATGACGACGAGCGACCGAAGAATCTCGATGGGTACGTTCGTGGGCTCGTGCCGACGGTGCATGTCACTCTCTAGTAAACACTCTCAAAGGTTGCATTTCACAGACGCGCTATCATCCCTAATCTTTTGTCGTATAGGCGACACAAGGATGACTGAGCCCAATCGCCCTCAGAAACGACGCGTGGGCTAGGTCCCGCGGAATGACCTCCGCGATTAGACGCAAGCGCCGAGAGTTCGGTTTTCCGAGCCGACAGCCGCGCCACTTTGGCCACGCAAGAGCCAATCTCAGCCGCCGCGAACGACACGACCTGCTCGCCTGCCTACCAAGCACAGGCTGCATTCAGTTCCAGGCACAACCTGATAAGCGGGACTTCGCGGATGCGGTATCCGTCCGAATACGTACTCAACCCGCCGGAAGCACGAGTTCAGCACGCAACCCGCCGATCGGCGCGGTGCCGAGATTGAGTGCGCCGCCGTAAAGCCGCGCGAGCTCGACCACGATAGAGAGACCGAGACCTGAGCCCGGCTTGCTCTCGTCAAGCCGCTGGCCGCGGCGGGCCACCTGCTCGCGCTGCGCGGGCGAGAGCCCCGGCCCGTCGTCGTCGACCACGATACGCACCGCCTGGCGGCTGGGCTCGGGCCGCTCCAGCAGCACCTCGATTGAAACGCGCGAGCTTGCCCATTTGCCTGCATTGTCCACGAGATTGCCGACCATCTCTTCCAGGTCCTGACGCTCGCCGCGGAAGCGCGCCTCGCCCTGCACGTCAATCGCGATCTCGAGATCCTTGTCGCGCTGGGTCTTCTCGATGGTGCGCGCCACCGCCTGCACCACCGGCACCACATCGGTGATGGTGCCGACCACGGCAACGCGGGCCGCGATCCGCGCGCGCTCGAGATGCCGCGTCACCTGATCGCGCATGATTCCGATCTGCTCCGAGACCTTGCCGGCGAGCGGATCGTCGGGCCGCGCCGCAGCCTCGTTCATCATCACCGAGAGCGGCGTCTTCAGCGCATGGGCGAGATTGCCGACATGCGTGCGGGCGCGTTCGACGATCTCGCGATTCGAGTCGAGCAGCGCATTGGTTTCGCGCGCGAGCGGCTCGATCTCGACCGGAAACCGGCCTTCGAGCTTTTCGGCCGTGCCGGAGCGGATGGCGGCCAACCCGCGCGAGATGCGAACGAGCGGCGCGAGACCGAACCGCACCTGGAACAGCGTGGTCAACAGCAAGACCGCGGCGAGCAGCATGAAGGTCGTGGCAATGGCCCAGTTGAACGCCGTGATCTCGTCGTCGAGTTCGGCGGCGTCACCCGCCACCGCGACGAGAAAGCGGCCGTCGTCGCCCAAGTCCACATCGCGCTCGACGAGTCGCAGCCGCTGATCCTCCGGCCCCTGCACATAAGCCTTGCGGGCGCCGTCCGGCTCCGGCACCGCCTGCGGCTCGACATGCGGCAGGGTGCGATCCCACAACGAGCGCGACGAGGTGATCTCGGGCTTGGTGCGGTCGAGCCGCGTCACCTGCCAGTACCAGCCGGACAACGGAAGCTCGAACAGCGGCTCGCCGAGCATCTGACCGGTCTTCTCGATCGGGATGTCGGGCGACGCAAGGTCGGCGATCAGCGTCTTCAGATAAACGCCAATGCGGCGGTCGAAGCCGCGCTCGACCGAGTTGCGATAGAGCCCGGACAGCGCGAAGCCGGTGACGAGCAGAATGAGTGTGGTCCAGACCGTCGCAGAAAGGAACAGCCGCAGCGCAAGCGAGTTAGCGCGCATCGGGAGGTGTCAAAAGATATCCGAGCCCACGCACCGTCTGGACGATATCGACACCAAGCTTCTTGCGGATGCGGCCGACGAACACCTCGATGGTGTTGCTGTCGCGGTCGAAGTCCTGATCGTAGAGATGTTCGACCAGCTCGGTGCGCGACACCACGCGGCCGGCGTGGTGCATCAGGTAGGACAACAGCCGGTATTCGTGGCTCGTGAGCTTCACCGGATTGCCGTCAACCGCAACGCGTCCAGTACGGGTGTCGAGCCGCACCGGCCCACAGTTGAGTTCGCTCTTGGCATGGCCGGCCGAGCGGCGCAGCAACGCGCGGATGCGCGCCAGCACCTCCTCGAGATGGAACGGCTTGGCGACATAGTCGTCGGCGCCGGCGTCGAAGCCCTGCACCTTGTCGCTCCAGCGGTCGCGGGCGGTCAGCATCAGCACCGGCATGGCGCGGCCGGCCCGGCGCCAGGACTCCAGCACCGAGATGCCGTCCATTTTCGGCAGGCCGATGTCGAGGATCACGGCGTCGTAGGGCTCGGTCTCGCCGAGATAGTGCCCTTCTTCGCCGTCAAAGGCGCGATCGACCACATAGCCCGCATCGGTCAGGGCCGTGGCCAGTTGCCGGTTGAGGTCGGGATCGTCCTCGATGACGAGGAGACGCAAGGAGATTCCTCCAAATCAGGGCGCCGTCAAAGCGCGTCAACGACCTTGCCGCTGGTCGCGTCGACAGTCATGTGGGTGACTTTGCCATCCCGCGACAAGACTGTCAGCAGATAGACGAGGCCCTTTTCCTCCCGGCAGAGCTTGGCGTTAACGACCTCGCGAGGGCCGTGACCGCCGCGAGCGGTGCCACGGGCCGTGCGAATCGCCTGCGCCAGCGTAACAGCATGGCCGGTGGAAATCGCCGCCCGTTGTTCGGATTTGCTGAGACAAGCGCGAGCTTCGTCCGCTGCTTGTGCCGGGATCGCCCGGGCAGCGGAAACAGCAGCGAGAACGAGCGCTATGCCAGCGAACCGCACCATGCGTTCCGTCATATGAACCGCCCGGTGAATGCCGCATGAACGGTCGATCATTTTCTTTTGAACACCAGCCCGCCGACGGCCGCGAGCGACCGCTGACGTAGTTGCGAACTGCGTCCAAACAAGTCCGGAAATCGGCCATCAACAAGGCAGGCCGGCCCTCGATTGACAACCGTCGGGCGGACGGCTTGATCGGCGCTGCCATGCGCCGCCCCCTCCTCGCCTTCGCATTCTCGCTGGTTTGCAGTTCGCACGCGTTCGCGCTGGTCGGAAACGCAACCGTTGTCCGCACGGCAGCCGTCGGCCGCCACATCGTGATGATCGTGTCGACGCGCGGCAATCTCTGCACCGGCACAGCAATCGCGCGCGATCTTGTCCTCACCGCCGGACACTGCGTGGCGCCGCCTGCGACCTATCGCGTGTTCCTGCCCGGCATTGCTCCACCGGGACTGCCGCTCAAAAGCGTCGTGGTTCATCCGCGCTACAATCCGAAGGACTACGCGTCGGGCCGCGTCACCGCCGATGTGGCGCTGCTGAAGGTCGATGGTGGATTGCCGGCCGAGATTCTTCCGGCGGCGATCGCCACGCCCTCCACCGTCGCGCCGGGGGACCGCTTCGTCATCGCAGGCTTTGGCAGCACGGTTGCCAATAGCGATACCGGCCAGGGCACGCCGCGCGCCGCCGTGCTGATCGCAACCGGCAAGCCCGGCACGTTGCAGATCCGGCTGGTCGATCCGGACATGCGCGGCGAGCGCGCCGGCCTCGGCGCCTGCACGGGCGATTCCGGCGGCCCCGCTTTCATCAACAACACCGGAAGCTATTCGGTGATCGGCGTGGTGAGCTGGTCGACCGGGCCTGCCAACACGGCCGGCTGCGGCGGGCTCACCGGCGTCACGCCGCTGACTTTGCATCGCGCCTGGATCGAGGAGACGGCGCGGAAGCTCGGCTCGCCGCTTGCGCCATGAGATTCATTGGTGGGTCCTGCTGCCGCTACCGCACACGCGAAGTACCGCTTTTTACGCTGTGAATCTGAACAGCCCTTCATGTGGTCGCGTTGCCTGCCCCTCCGGCGGGTTATAAATTGACAGTTTGTTCGGACGCCCGCGCGGGCGACAGGAATTGCGATGGCTCGGGTGGCGACGATGCGGCGTTCCGCATTTCTGGCGACGGTGGCGGTCCTGATGGCTGTGGGCCAATCAGCGCGCCCTGCGCAAGCCGTGGAGCTGCGCGATGTATCCGGCTGGTGGATCGCGATCGACGACACGCTCCCCAAGCAATGGAAGTCCGGCGCCATCACGCCGATGGAAGAGGTGCTGCAGATCAACCCGGATGGCCGCGTCACCGACCGCGTCATGAACTTCTGGGCTGGCAGCCATCGCAGCTGCCTTGAGAACAAGGTGTGCAGCGATCTGCCACAGGTCGCCACTGCCAGACTCAAAGTGAACACGAACCGCTTGAGCTTCATTCAGGTGGTGCCGAGCAACGCCCGCCTCGACACCCCCACCGGCGAGGCGCTGGTGCGGCAGGATGCCGTCACCGCGGTCGCGAACTGGACCGTCACGCTCGACAGCGACCGGCTGACGCTGCGCGGCGCGACGCCGGCCAAGACCCGTATCTTCGCTCGCATCGATTTCGACCGCCTGCGCAAGCTTCGCGCCGCGATGCAGGTCACCGGCTGGCAGCCCAAGGATCACTGGCGCTGCTTCCTCGGCAACGCCATGGCGCGTGACAAGGCTTTCGCGCCATTGCAAGCCAACCGCGCCTACAGCCCGCCCGACTTCCTCGAGCGCTATCTCAATTTTGCGAGCTATCTCGGCGCGATCAAAGCCGCGATATCCGATCCGGCGATCGACGAAAGCAACGCAGAACGCGTCAAGCTTCTGTCGGTCGAACCCGAAGAGCTGATGGTGGCGCACGTTGACGGCGTGCTGCGGCCGCCGGCGGTCGAGGATCGCGCGCGCCTCAACGCGGTGCTGCGTTACGTCGACGATCACGCCCGGGCGCTGCTCGCCTCCAATGCCGCGACCGCAACCGCGGCCCAGGCAAAATCGCACGCCGGTGCCACAGCCCAGGAGGCCGCGAGGCTCGATGGCATTGCCAAGAGCGCGGCTGCCGCAGCGGCCGACGCGCAGGCGAAAGCGAAAGCAGCCGCGACCGCGTTGTCGCAAGCGCGCGATGCTTCGAATGCCCAGGCCGAGGTGGCGAAAGACACGTCCGAAGCGCTGCGCGTGGCCGAAATCGAGACCACGGCGCGGCAGGGTGCCACAACCGTGGCGCTCGCGGCGCTCGAGACCGCGCAGCGCGCCGTCGCCGAACAACAGAAAAAGGTCGATGCGCAGAGCCGCAGCTTGGCCGATCTGCAGCAGAAACTCGACCTGGCGATCCGCCAGGCCGCCGATTTGCAACAGAAGGCCGGCGCCGCGCAGTCCGCCGCCACCGCGCAGCAGCGCAAGGCCGACACCGCGGCAGTCGAGGTGACCGAGCAGCAGCGCAAGCTTGAGGCCGCCAAGGTGGTGGCCGAGACCGAGCAGCAGAAATACCAGGGGGCCAAGGGCACAGCCGACGTCCAGCAGGATTTCAGCAACAAGCTTGCGGACGCGGCACGCGAGTTCACCGAAGGGCTCGCCACCCTGCAAAAGAGCGCTGACGACGCGACCGCGACGCTGAACCGCACCATGGCAGCGGCAGAGCAGCTCTCCGATGCCGGCAAATCCGACTCGGCAATCGCCGACGCCGCCCGCGATGCCGCCGATGCGGCTTCGACGATACAGGCTGCGCTGAAAGTCACTGTCGCTTCGATCAAGATGGCCACGGCTGCGCGGGATCGCGCGCAATCAACCGCCAGCGCAGCGGCCGCGCTTTCGGCGCAACTCGGGCGCGCCGCGCAGGATGCGCAGGCCATAGCGACCGCGGCGGCGAATGCCGCCACGGCCGCCGAGACCGCCCGCGACCAGGCCAAGTCTGCCTCCGAGGCCGCCGCCAAGGAAGCCGCGAGGCTTTTGAACGCCGCCCGGACTGCCGAGCGTCTGTCGACCGAAGGCCGCGACGCTTCGCGCAACGCCGAAACCGCGCGCGATGAGGCCAAGACAGCGCTCGCAAACGAGGCCCGCGAAGCCGCGCGCATCACCTCTCTGGCGCAGTCCGCATCGCTGCAATCGAGCGATGCCCGGCACGCCGCCGACGCGGCGGCCGCCTTCCGCGACCTGGCGCGTGCCGATGCGGAGGCCGCGACACGCGAGGCCTCACGCCGCGCCGATCTGGTGCAGAACGCCATCAAAACGGCGGCCGCGGCCGACGAGGTTCAGAAGGCAGCGACGGCGCGCGAGCTGCAGACGAAAGGCCCGGCTGAGCAGGCCGCACAGGCTTCTGCCAAGGCCAATGTCGAATCCCAGCAGGCATCGAAGGCCGCGAGCGTGGCGCTCGAAGCCATGCGGACCGTCGCGGCGAGCCAGCCCAAGACCGAGAATCTGCCGGTCATCACCGGTGCCGACATCGCGGCCTATGCCGAGGTGTTTGGCGAGAGCGACGCCGCCAAGCGGCTGTTCTGCCGCGGCAGCTACACGGTCGGCGCCGCGGAACCGCACGGTGAGGCGTCGGACGGCGCGCCGGCCGCGACAATGGCTCTGTCGGCGCCGCAGGCCGGCGGAGCGCCCGCTGCCGTCAAGGTCTCGGCCCCCGCGGAACCCGCGGCGGTCCCGCTGCCCCTCGCCAGGCCGCCTGCGCTGCGTCGTTAAGCCAAGCCCAGGCCCCACAACGCGATCCTTGTCCGGCCAGACGGCGTTGCCATATCCTGCGCCGGGGCTTCTCAGGCTGATTCCACTTCATGCCGGTACGTTTCAGGTCGCTTATCGATGTGAGCCTCAGGCGGCTCAACTTCAGCCTCGTCGCAAGCACCGTGCTCGCCGCCATCCTGGTCGGGGTGGCGTTCTGGTTCGTGGCACTCCAGCAAAGCGAACACGACCGGGTGCGCCGCACCCTCGAGGTTCGCAATCAGATCGCCCAGGTGGTGACACTGATCCAGCGCGCTGAATCCGGCCAGCGCGGTTATCTGTACACGGGGCGCGAGCTCTATCTGACGCCCTACGAGGCCGCCGCCGAGGCGATCCCCCGCGCGCTCGGCGAGCTTGAGAAGCTCGTTGGCGACAACCCGGCGCAACAGGATGCAGTCCGCCGACTGCGGCAAATCACCGCCGACAAGCTCCTCGAGGTGCGCAGCACGGTCGAGCTCAAGCGGTCCGGCGACAACGACCGCGCGCTCTCCGTGGTCAACAGCGACAGCGGCCAGAATCTGATGGACGAAATCCGCACACTGGTCGGACGGATGGAGCAGGAGGAAAACGGTCTGCTGCAAAAGCGGCAGGCCGCCCAGCAGCTCTATGGCGTGCTGCTCGAATCCGGAGCGGCGCTGGCCTTTGTGCTGATCTGCGCGTCTGCGGTGTTCGGCGCCATGCTGACGCGCCGCTCGTTCGCCGCGATCGACAGCACCCACCGGCAGCTCGTCGACACCAACGAAGAACTGCTGAAGCAGATCAGCCAGCGCGAAACCGCGGAAAGCCAGCTCCGCCAGGCGCAGAAGATGGAGGCGATCGGACAGCTCAGCGGCGGCATCGCGCACGACTTCAACAACATGCTCGCCGTGATCTCCGGCAGCCTCGAACTGATGAAGCGGCGGATCACTGCTGGAGACTTCAACATCGACCGGCAGCTCAGCGCGGCGCTCGAAGCCGCCAAGCGCTCCGCTTCGCTGACACAACGGCTGCTCGCCTTCGCACGCCGTCAACCGCTGGCGCCGCAACCGATCGATGCCAACCGGATGATGGCCAATATGTCGGACCTGTTGCGGTCGACGCTTGGCGAGCAGATCCAGATCGAGACCGTCAAGGCCGGCGGCCTGTGGACCTCCCGGGCCGATCCGCATCAACTCGAGAACGCCATCCTCAACATCGCGATCAACGCCCGCGATGCGATGCCCGACGGCGGCCGTCTGACCATCGAAACCGCCAACGCCTATCTCGACGAGGCCTATGCCCGCGACAACACCGACGTCGAGCCCGGCCAGTACGTCATGGTGGCCATCACCGACACCGGCACCGGCATGTCCGCCGAAACCGTCAGTCGCGTGTTCGACCCGTTCTTCACCACCAAGCCGGCTGGCACTGGCACCGGACTGGGCCTCAGCCAAGTGTTCGGCTTCGTCAAGCAATCGCACGGTCACGTCAAGATTTACTCCGAGCTCGGCGCCGGCACGACGATCAAGATCTATCTGCCGCGTTTCATAGGTGAGGCTGCCGCCGCGCCCCCGCCCTCTGCCGCAGCAGTCAGCAGCGGCAACGCCCGCGAGGTCATCCTTGTGGTGGAGGACGACGAGTTGATGCGGCGCACGACGATGGAGAGTCTCACCGCGCTCGGCTATACCGCGCTCGATGCGGAAAGCGCGGCACAGGCGCTCGCGGTGCTGGAGCTCCGCAACGATATCGCGCTCCTGTTCACCGATGTCGTGATGCCCGAGGTCAACGGCAAAACGCTGGCCGACGAAGCACTGCGCCGAAGGCCCGATCTCAAGGTCATCTACACCACCGGCTACACACCCAATGCCGTTGTGCATGGCGGCGTGCTCGATCCCGGCGTTCAGCTTCTGAGCAAGCCGTTTACGCTCGAGCAGCTCGCGACCAAGGTGCGCACGGTGCTCGACAAGCAGGATGCTTGAATACGCGCGGCAGCGCTCAACAAAGAAAGCCCCAGCCGGCGTGTCGATGCCGGCTGGGGCTTTGCCTAAGGCCGCGAGAGGCGCTTCGCTTCATCGGCTTAAGGCTTTTTGAATCGCGCAGTCCAACGGTCGCCTCGATAGCGAAGATTTGCGGCAGTTTTGCAAAAGCGCAGGACTCGCAAACGCCATAATCAAACGAAAGCGTTCACAACAGAGTGAATCCGCCGCACGCCCGACAGTTTGACGAGAAATTGACGCCACATCGGCGCCAATTGCGCCGGGGCGCACGCTTCGCCTCATCTCTCATTGGAATAAAGAGAGAATTGTCGGCCAGCCTTCATGAAACGGCATGATCGTGCCGTTTCATGAAGGGAACCCACGCCCGCGCCGCTGGTTGTGACATCGACGTTGCAGAGGCAACAAGGAGTCTTGACCATGGCACGGACCATGATCCGGTGCCGCTACACCGGCAACTACATCATCAGCAACCATAACGCCGGCGCATCGACCGACATGTTCAGCGGACGCATCTTTTGTCCGTACTGCAACACCGAGCATGTCTGGAGCAGCGTGGAAACGAGCGGCAGCGGAAGCGGCGATGAGCCGCAGCCTTCAGCACGGCGCAGGGCACTCGTGCGCCAAGCAAGCTGAAAGCCGTTCGCTCGAATGGTGACGCTTCAGGCGGTGCGGTTGCCGATCAGGAAGCCGACACTGCCAGCGAGAGCATGGCGTCGCAGCCGCCGTGCCACTCGGCTCCAGAATCGGCGATGCTCGGCTCCGCCCCGCGCACGCGCCGAATTCCGCGCAATGCCATAGGCGGCTGCGCCATACCGGTCGTGCATATCAACCACTGCAAGTTCGATCTGCCGACGATACTCAAACCTGCGACTCCACCACAGCGCCAGCCAACCCGAGCCTTGCCGCTCCCCAGCCTGCATCCCCATCAAGGCTTCGATTAATCTGAGTCGCTCGCGCTTGTGGAGACTTTACATTCTGTGGGTTGCATCTTTGGAAAGTGCCGATTCGCGATTCGAATTCGGCCGTCCAATCATGTCCGAGATCGGGCAGTGCCTGCCGACATCGCCCCATTCCTGTCGGCAGCAGGCCACACTTGGCTGCCCCTATGAATGAAGGCTGGGACGGGCGAATCGTTCAACGCGGGGACCATCGATGATGAATGTGGAAAGCTACCGTGAATACGCCGCCGACTGCATGCTCCGGGCGCAGAGCGAGCAGACGCCGGGGGATCGCATCATCGTCCTCAATATGGCGCTGGCCTGGTTGAGGCTCGCCCGCTTGACGGAAACGCTCAGGGACGAACCGCCGCAGGACACGGAGCCCGTTGCCGAAGACGTGCGGGAGGACGAAGAGGCACTCGCCTCGTAGGCGGGCAGCGCCTAACGGGCCTGCCCGTCCGAGGCAGGTCCGTTCGGCGGTTGCAGCATCTGCCGCATCGCGCCGTAATGGGCGTCGCTGACGCCGGAGTTGAACAGCGTCCAGGCCTGCGCCTTCTTGAGCAGCGCCGGCACCTGGATGAAGGTCTGGTCGCTGAAGCTCTGATACTCGGCCGCCGCCTTGTCGAAATCGCCGGCCGCGGCCGCGATTTCGATGCGGCGCAGATTGAGCACCAGATCCTTCACCGCATTGCGTGCGGCGCGGCGTTCATCGAGCCCGCCGTCCACTGCGGTGTTCTTGTGGTCTGGAATGCGCTCGGCGAGTTCGCGAAGCTCGGCACCCACAGTGGTCGCCACCATCGAGATGACCGCGGTGTCGCGTGCCGGAATGGCAAGCAGCAGCACGCTGGAGAAATCGTTGACCTCTTTCATGCGCAGTGCGCCGTTGTCGCGCTCGTATGGCCGGTCGGCATCGCCCACGGCGTTGAGGTAGGCGACCAGATCCGTCTTGTCCTGGCTGGAATAGCCGAGATCGAAGTAATCATCGAAATGATCGACGACCTCGTCGTAGCTGGCGTAACGGCCGTCGTGAAAGTACGTACCGTTGAAATTGGCGTTCATGAGTGTCGGCGTCTTGAACAGTCCGCCGGAGCCTACGTCATGCTGCGCATGATCGACGAAGGCGCCGGTCGGCACGTGGCAGCCGGCGCAGCTCAAGTTCGCCTGGTTGCGGAATGGTCTGAAGAACAGCGTCTCGCCGCGGCGCTCGGACTGGTTGGCCTGGGGACTGAGCCGCCCGCCGGCGCCGATCCGCGGATTCGGCAGAAAATCGATGTCATTGATATATGCCACCAACGCATCGAGGATTGCCGGCTCGGGCTCGGCCCCGGCGAATTCGTTGACGATGACGTTGCGGACGAACTCACGCAGCGAGCCGATGCGGCCGTCATTGCCATAGGGCGCGAGATATCGCGCACCGCGCAGGCTCGGGATACGCACCGGATTGATCTGCGCGTCGTATGTCTTGGGGTTGAACAGCAGGCTCGTGGTGTCGAAGTTGCCGGGCCGCGTCGACAGGCCCGGCACGAACAGCTTGCCGTTGCCCGCACCGTTGACGTGACAGGTGCCGCAGCTCAGCGCCGCCTGCCGCGCGGCACCGCCGAACAGCGTCGGCGAATGGAACGCCATGTCGCCGAGGTTGACCAGGTGCGATTTCTTGCCGCCGAACGCCTCGCTGTGGAACAGCTCGCGCGGCCGATTGAGCGCTTCCTCGTTGAACTCGGTGCCGGCCGGCAGCGTCGTATCATTACCGTTCAACGGAAATGTGTTCGCGTCGCGCAGCGGCAGAACGGCGAGGACGCCGAAGGTGGCAAGACAAAGGGTCGCAAGGCAGATCGTCAGCCGGAGCTTCATGGCGATATCACTTCAGAGTGTCACTGGGCGGTTTCTTCGAGGGTCGGCTTGCCAAGTCCGATCTTCGGGGCGGCGACTTGAAGGAGCGTCACCAGTTCCTCGCTCTCGGCACGAAGCTTTTCGCCGTCGAGCTGCTTCAACTCTGATATCCTGACCGCAACCTTCAGCCGCTCGACCGAGGTCCTTACCTCCTGCCCGAGCTTCGGATCGCCGGCCGCGAGCGCGTCGGCGAAGATCACGCGATAGGCGAGCTCGATGCCGTCAGCGTTGCTCTGCATGTCGTTCAAGGAGGTGCCGCTGAGCCGCGACTCCCCGCCATCGGCCTTGTTGCCGCCGACTTCGAAGGCAAGCCGCGCTATGCCGTTGAGCAGGCGCTGCGGTGCGAGCGGAATGCCGCGTAGCTGCGCGGCCAGTTCCTCGAGCCGCGCGATCAGCACGTTGGTTTCGGCACGCGCGTCGGCGTTCCCGGCTCCGAACAGCTTGGCTTCGACGCCGTGAAAGCCGCGCGTGGCGTTCGGCCAGGCGTCAATGTCCTGGTCGAGGTCAGGCACGAATCCCGAGGTGAATACCTCCGACCGCTCCCAGCCGACGCGCGCCTCGATCCAAGCTTTTTTTGCGCACGGCAGGTCGTTGGCCGTCATGCAGTCGCGCATCTGCCGCGCGCCGGCGAGCGCGTGGTCGATGTCCTCGATCAGATAGGCCCGGTAGCGTTCAGCGCTTTCGTCGAGCGAAGGCTGCACACCGTTCGACACCGCGGCGCCGGCGCTGAGCCACAGCGCGCCGGAAAAGAATAGAGAAAACGAAATTCCGCGAAATGTGACGCCCGACGCGGCCGCCAAAATTTTCTTAGCCCGCGCCATCAGTACCTCCGTACCGGTCAAAGGTCTTGAGCGCCGCAGGATGCTCGACGCATTGGGAACAACAATAAGGCTCGCGGTTTCCGCGAAGATTTCGATCGAACGCTGATCGCGAGATATTGGGAATCTGTACCAGCGCTTCGATGACGTTTGAATTACAGATCGGCGACAGCCAAGTCACAGAACACATCATGCTGTCGAAATATGCGCGCGAGTGCGCAAGGTTTCCGATGTAACGGCTGCAAACGTCCGTCACACATAAAAAATGGGAACGTCAATCAACAGTCATCGAACCGATATGTGCCCGGCCTAGCGTCTCCCGCGGTTTTTATTTTTCTAAATCGGGAGGCTGTCTAGATGCGCTTTAGAGACTCAATTTCCATGGCCGCGTTGATCGCAGGCCTTGTTGCCATAGCGCCCAACGCTCATGCGGCGTCGTTGCAGGATTTCAAGCATATCGTGGTCATCTATCAGGAGAACCACAGCTTCGATAACCTCTACGGCCACTGGGGCGATGTGGACGAAGACGAGATCAACGGCCCGCAGAACGCCACGCCGGCGCGCACCAAGCAGGTCCGCCAGGACAATGTCACTCAATACAGGTGCCTGCTGCAGAACGACGTCAACCTGACGTCACCGCCGTTGGCGCAATCCTGCAGCGACACCTCGATCGGCACGACGACGTTCACGAGCGCCTTCAAGAACGAGCCGTTCTTCATCGACAACTACATCGCGGCGACCGACAGCACCTGCCCGGCTCCCGGCGTATTTGCGGCCAACGGCCTGGCGAAAGGCAGCGCCGGCGCCCTGCCCGGCGGCTGCACCAAGGACATCGTGCATCGCTTCTACAGCGAGCAGTATCAGCTCAACGGCGGCAAGCAGAACCGCTATCTGACCGGCAGCGATGCTTCGGGCCTCACGATGGGCGCCTATGACACCAAGAAGCTGCCTATCTTCAAGTATCTGCATGAGCGCGGCGCGCCGAAATATGTGATCGCCGACAGCTTCTTCCAGGCGGCGTTCGGCGGTTCGTTCCTCAACCATCAATGGCTGGTTGCAGGCGCCTCTCCGTTCTGGGCGAATGCGGTCCACGACGGCTCGACGAACGACTTCCATTCAATCGTCGACTCGAACGGGATGCCGACCGCCACGCCGCTCTACACGCCGACCGGCACGGTGAAGGACACCATGATGACCCAGGCTTGCCCGGCTTCGAACGGCCTCGCCTGCGGCGACTACGCGGTCAACACCACGCAGCCGTTCAGCCAGCCCTACTCGCCTGGCACGGCCGACAACAAGCGCCTGCCGCCGCTCACCAACCCGACGATCGGCGATCGCCTGATGGCCAAGCGCGTCGACTGGGCCTGGTATTCGGGCGGCTGGTCGAACGCCTCCGGCAACGTCGGCGGCCCGGGCTGGACCAACGGCACCTCGTCCTGCACGGACCCGAACGCCAATCTGAGCGCTGGCTTCCCGCTGTGCCCGGACAAGAACTTCCAGTACCACCATCAGGCGTTCAACTACTTCGCCAACTTCCAGATCGGCACCGTCGGGCGCACCCATCTCCGCGACGAGGCCGAGTTCCTGCAGTCGGCGCAGAACGGCACGCTCAAAGCGGTAAGCTTCATCAAGCCGGTCGGCGAGGAGAACGAGCACCCGGGCTACACCAGCGAGACCGAGGGCAGCAGCCACTTGGTCGACCTGATCAAGGCCGTGGTGAACGGGCCGCAGGCCAAGGACACGCTGATCATCGTCACCTATGACGAGTTCGGCGGTCAGTGGGATCACGTCCCGCCCCCGCCCTATGGCCGCCACGGCCGCGACGCGCAGGCCGCCGACCAATGGGGCCCGGGCACCCGCATCCCTGCCTTGCTGGTCTCGAAGCGCTTCGAACGCTCCGGTGTCGCGCATGAAGACTACGACACGACATCGATCATCAAGCTGATCGAGCGGCGGTTCGACCTGCAGACGATGCTGACTCGTCCGGTCCGCAGCCTCTCGGTGGCATTGCAGGCCGCTGGCCGTGGCGACAACGGGCACGACCACGACGATGACCATGGCAATGGTAACGGCCACGGCAATGGTAACGGCAACGGCCACGGCGATCACGACCACTAAGCTGAATTGACCTGAACTAAGTGGGGCCCGCACCTCGAACGGTGCGGGCTCTTCTTTTTTTGCTCGGCAGCCAAGGCCGTCGGGTTTCGTCCACGTTGCCAAGCCCGGCGCGGTGGTTTACCGCAGGACATTCGGGGTTGGCGTGCGGCATCATCTGGCGTCAACGACAAGAAACGTACGTGAATGGGAGACGTCCGATGAAGCGTGTCACAGCCGCGGGCCTTGTGGCCTTCGCGGCCATCTGCACTTCGCCCTGCTCCGCGCAGACACCCGAGCAGTTCTACAAAGGCAAGCAGATCGAGCTTGCGATCGGCTATCCGCCGGCCGGCAGCAACGACATCTATGCGCGATTGCTCGGCCGTTACCTCGGCAAACACATTCCCGGCAATCCGACCATCGTGCCGCAGAACCGGCCCGGCGCCGGCTCCTTTCTCGCCCTCGCCTATGTCTACAACGTCGCGCCGAAGGACGGCTCCGTGATCGGCATCGGCGCGCCCACCGCGCCGCTTGACGAGAAGCTCGGCACCCAGGGCGTGCGCTTCAAGGCCGCCGAGTTCAACTGGATCGGCCGCATCGACTCACTGATCAATATGGTGTTCCTCTGGCACACCGCTCCAGTGAAGACGATCGAGGACGCATTCAAGATCGAGTCGAAGCTCTCCGGCACCGGCGTAGGCTCGACGGTCGCGATCTATCCGACCGTGATGAACAACGTGCTCGGTACCAAGTTCAAACTGATCATGGGCTACAAGGGCTCGAGCGACGCGCAGCTTGCGGTCGAGCGTGGCGAGGTCGAGGGCCATTCCACGTCCTGGACTGCCGTGAAGGTCGCGCATCCCGACTGGCGGCCGGAGAAGAAGATCAACGTCGTGGTGCAGTTCTCCGTGAAGCGCCACCCGGAGATGGCCGACGTGCCGACCGTGGTCGAACTCGCCAAGACCGACGAGCAGCGCAAGATCCTCAGCGCCGTGGTCAACGCCGCCGAGATCGGCACCGCCTTCTTCACCACGCCGGGCGCGCCGCCCGACCGGGTCGAGGCGCTGCGCCGCGCCTTCGATGCCACCATGAAGGACCCGGAGTTTTTGGCCGAAGCCGAGCGCTTGAAGCTCACGGTCGGCCCGCTCACCGGCGAGGAACTGCAAAAGGTCGTCGCCGAGGTGAGCACGCTCACACCGGAACTGGTCGAGAAAGTGAAGGCGGCTTACGAGATGAAGAAGTAGCAAGCCGCCTCGATCTGCAGGCAACTTGGGTAGACCATCACCGTCACCCTGAGGCGCCCGCCATAGGCGGGCCTCGAAGGGCGACGGCCCCGCTGGTGCGACAGCCGGGCCGTCATCCTTCGAGGCTCGCCATAGCGCGTCGAAGACGCGCGTGAACGCGCTGGTGGCTCGCACCTCAGGATGACGGGACGAGAGTCACACCGCCGCGATGGCTTCGACCTCCAACAGGAAATTCGGATTGGCGAGTCCGCGCAGGACGCACAGCGTGCTGCCGGGCGGGTTTTCCCCGAAATAGTCGTTCAGGATGGCACGCGCCTTCGGCACATCGTGCGGATTGCAGATGTAGATGGTGACCTTGGTGACGTCCGAGAATCTGGCCCCGCCGGCAGCGAGCGCATTTTTGCGCCTCGAAGCTGGTTGGCGGCAGCACGGTGCCGTCGACGTCTGCCGCGACCTGTCCGGCGCAGAACACGAGCTTTTTCGCCTCCTCCACCGTCACCACATGCGCATAGTTCGAGAACGGCTTTGAGATCGTCGGGGGATTGGTTCGCGTGATCTTGGCCATGGGTTTGTTCCTCCCTGATTTGTGCTATTTCGCTGACATCGGATTGTGCCCACTGAGTTTGGCAAGCTCGGCCTGCCGCTCGCGCTCGGCGCGCATGTAGGCAGCGAAGCGTTCCGGCGTGTTCGAGGCCGCATCCGGGATCGTCATGCCGAGCTCCTGCATCCGCGTCTTGAACAGCTCGGTATGGATCGACTCGTTGAGCGCCTTCAACAAGGTTGCGACAATCGGCTGCGGCAGCTTCGCCGGCCCGACGAGACCGACAAAGCCGCTATGGTTGAAATTCTTGTAGCCGAGCTCTTCCATGGTCGGCACGTCCGGCCAGGCCGGGATACGTTGCGCGCCGGCCACGGCGAGAGGACGTATCTTGCCGGCCTCGACCAGCGGCTTGGCCGCCAGATAGAACGTGAACGTCGCCTGCACGGCCCCCGTCACGACGGCGGCGGCCGCCTCGCCCGAGCCGCGATACGGCACGTCGACGATCTTGGTGCCCGCCGTGGCATTGAGTTGCGTGATGGCAATCGCGGGCGACGTCGCCGGTCCCGAGGTACCAAAGCTGATCTTGTTGGGGTTGCCCTTGGCGTCGTCGATCAGCTCCTTGAGCGACTTGTAAGGCAGCGCCGCGTTGACCACGAGCACCAGCGGCGGGCCATCGGTGATCTTGCCGATCAGCGTAAAGTCGGCGACCGCGTCATAAGGAACCTTGATGTAGTGCAGGTTCTGAACGTCGGCGAGCGCGTTCACCAGAAGCGTGTAGCCATCGGGATCGGCGCGCAGCACATGAGTGGCGCCGACCACGCCCGAAGCACCGGTCTTGTTCTCGACCACGATCGAGGCGCCGAGCTTCTCCTGCATGATCGGAGCGAGCACACGCGCCGGCACGTCGGTGAGCCCGCCCGGCGCGAACGGCACCACAAACGATATCGGCCGGTTCGGATAATTCTGCGCTGGCGCCGGTGCGAGACCGAGCGCCAGCAAGCCCAGTGCAACGATTCCATTTTTGAGAGTCATGCCCCGCTCCATCCTGGCAGCTTGAAAAAGATCATACCTGCAAGCACACCGCATGCCAGGGGCGACGCTGCCGCACATTCCCTCAATGCAAATCCGCATGCGATGCTAGGATCGAAGTGACGGAGGAATTTGCATGACCGACGCCGGCCAGAACGCGACCATTCTCATTCGTGGCGGACGCATCTACGACCACGATGGCGACGTGCATCAGCCCGCGACCGGCGACATCCTGATTTCCGCGGGGCGGATCGAACGGATCGCCCCGCATATCGACGCACCAGCGGGCGCGCAGGTGATCGACGCAACGAACAAGCTTGTCGCGCCGGGCCTCGTCAACGCGCACTACCATTCTCACGACGTGCTGATGCGGGGCATGTTCGAGGAAGCGCCGTTCGATATCTGGACGAGCTACACGGGCGCGGCCGGCTACGGCACGCGCACCCATCGCGAGGTGCGCATTCGCACGCTGATCGGCGCCGCCGAGATGCTGCGCAACGGCATCACCACAGTGCAGGACTTCCTCACCCTCTACCCGGTCGAAGAAGCCTATCTCGACACTGTGCTGTCGGCTTATGACGAGGCCGGCATCCGCGTCAATTTCGCGATCGCGGCGCGCGACAAGTCGCAGCTCGACATTTCGCCGCTGATGGCGAAGGACCTGCCGGAAGCGATCCGCGACCGCATCTTCGGCAAGCCTGGCCGCACAGCGCAGCAGGAGCTCGATTTCGTCGCGGGCCAGATCAAGCGGCTCGGCATGGCGCCGAAGAAGCTGATCACCTGGGCGCTGGCGCCGTCGGCGCCGCAGCGCTGCTCGCCGGAGCTGCTGGCCGGCATGGCCGCGCTGTCACGCGAGCACAAGCTGCCGGTGTTCACCCATGTCTACGAGACCCGGCCGCAGGCCGCCGCCGCCAAGGTGCAATCGATCTCTCTGCTGGAACTGCTGAAGACCGCAGGGCTCCTCAACGAGCGGCTCAATCTCGTGCACGGCGTCTGGCTGTCGCCAAGCGACATCGAGATGCTCGCCGCCGCGCGGGCGCGCGTGGTGCACAATCCGATCAGCAACCTCAAGCTCAAGAGCGGGGCTGCGCCGATCCTCGATCTCCATAAGGCCGGAGTCGAAGTTGCGCTCGGCTGCGACAACTACAGCTGCGCCGAGACGCAGAACATCTTCATCGCCATGAAGATGCTTTGCCTCCTCCCCGCCATCACCAGTCCTGAGCCGCACCCGGTCACCGCAGCGCTGGCGCTGAAGGCTGCGACGCTCACCGGCGCCAAGGCGGTCAACATGGAAGGCCAGATCGGCGCGCTCAAGCCTGGCATGGCGGCGGACCTGATGATCCTCGATCTCAACGAGCCCAGCTTTGTGCCGTTCAACAGCGCATCGCGGCAGCTCGTATTCTCCGAATGCGGCGGCTCGATCGACACCGTGCTGGTGGCGGGCCGCCCCGTCGTGCGCGGGCGGAAGCTCGCCACCATCGACGAGGCCAAGCTCGCCGCCGAGGCCGGCGAAATCTCGCCGGCGTTCCGCCGCGATGTCGAGGCGCAGATCAAGCGCAGCGCCGATCTCGTCGCGCCGCTTCTTGAAGGCAACCGTAAGGTTTGGAGCACGGAGCTTGGCATCGCGCGCTACATTGGCGGGCCGAAAAACTCCTGATAGTGCCCGACAGGCATGTTTCTTGCTTTTTTCGCTGCGCTGTAACCATCGGCCACTCCGAACACTGACCGATCAAGGGATAGAATTATGTCTGCTCGTCTTCTCGGCCTGACGCTGGCAACCGCTTCGGCATTCGCGATCTCATCGCTCGCCGCATATGCCGACGACTGGCCATCGCGTCCCGTCACCATGGTGGTGCCGTTTGGGGCCGGCAGCGCGTCGGACGTGGTCGGACGCATCCTCGCCGCGGGACTTGCAGCTCCGCTCGGTCAGCAGGTGGTGATCGAGAATATCGGCGGCGCTGGTGGCATGACGGGAGTGCTTCGCGTCGCCAAGGCCGCGCCGGATGGCTATCAATTCGCGCTCGCGAGCGTCGACACCATCGCGATCAATCAATCCGCCTACAAGAAGCCGCTCTACAACTCCAAAACTGATTTCACCACCGCCGGGATCAGCGTGGAGCAGCCGATCATCCTGCTCGCGCGCGCCGACCTGCCTGCCAACAACCTGCAAGAGTTCATCGCCTACGCCAAGACGAACGGCGCCAAGATGCAATTCGCCTCGGGCGGCGTCGGCTCGGGCTCGCACCTCGCCTGCGCGCGGACGCTCGCCGCAGTCGGCCTCGACATTACGCACATCGCTTATCGTGGCTCGGCGCAGGCCCTGCAGGATCTCGCCGCGGGGCGCATCGACTATTACTGCTCGCTCGGCGCCGCAGTGCCGGCCCAGCTCGAGGCCAAGACCGCCAAGGCCATCGCCAATCTCGCCCGCGAGCGCTCGCCGCTCTTCCCGGACATCCCGACTTCGGCCGAACAGGGCCTGCCGGGCGTCGAGGCCTATTTCTGGAGCGGCTTCTTTTTTCCGAAAGACACACCGACGCCAATCGTCACACGCCTGCACGATGCCACGCAGAAGGCGATCAACGACCCCGCGACCCAGCAGCGGCTGAAAAACGCCGGCGTCAGCGTGGTCGCTCCGGAGCGGCGCTCGATCGACTACGCGAAGACGTTCGTCGACGACGAGATCGCGTCCTGGGCCGCGACCATCAAGGCGAGCGGTGTGGCCTTGGACTGACCGCTTGTGTCCCCGGCGCAGCGCAGCATGAAGCGCAGCGGAATGATGCGCTGCAGACCCGGGACCCCGGTTGGCTGATCAAGAAACCGGGACCCCGCGTCTGCGGCGCACCACTTCGTGCTGCGCCGCGCGCGGGGAACACCGTGAGAGTTGAGCCTAACTCAGCTTGCTTTCCGGCTGCACAAGTCCAGCGCCATCGCCAGATAGATCTTCGCAGCTGCAACGCAGTCCTCGACCAGCACGTGCTCGCCGAAGGAATGCATCGAGCTGGCGTTCTTGGCCTCCGGGTGCATCCGGCCGCCGGGGCCGAAGGCCACGCACGGCACGCCATAGGCTGTCAGATGAATCGCATCGGCGCCGGGGCGCCGGATGATGTTCGGGGGCCGTTCGCCGGTGACGTCCTTTTGCGCCGCGCCGAGCGCCTCGATGATCGGCAGCTTGTCGTCGAGCAGCAGAGGCGGATCGCTGACGTAAACGTGCAGCTTCGGCTCGGCGATGCCCTTGCGGTCGGCAAAGCCGCGCAGCACCTTGCGCAAATCGCGCTTGACGCTCTCGACGGTCTGGCCCGGCACGGTGCGGATGTCGAGATAGAGGCTGCATTCGTATGGATTGCGCGACAGCCGCCACGGCGCGCCGCCGCGAATGGCCGCGACCGTGACGTTCGGGTGCTCGCCCATGAACACATGGGCGGCTTCGTAGTCCTTGCTCCATTTGGCGATGTCGGTCTGCAGTTCATGCATCACCGCAATAGCGTTGACGACGTTCGGGCGGTTGGCGAGCGCCGAATGCGCCACCGTGCCTTCGACCGTGATGCGGAGCCAGATGCAGCCCAGGTTGGCGACCGAGATGCGCATGCCGGTCGGTTCGGCCAGCAGTGCGAAGTCCGCCGTGACGCCGTGCGTGGCCAGCTGCCGCGTGCCGATGCCGTAGCCGGAATATTCGACGCCCTGGAATTCCTCGATCGCGGTCTTCTCGATCTCGCCGACCACGCCGCCGAACGAGATGTCGCCGGCAAGCTCGATGCCCGCGCGTTCGATGGCTTCGGTCGCGATCAGCGCCGAAGCGAGCCCACTCTTCATGTTGTTGGCGCCGAGCCCGAAGACCCAGCCGTCGCGATGGATCGCCTTGGGCTGGAAGCCGAGGCCTGCGTCGCGCAGATGCTCCTCCTGCCCCGAGTAGGACGTGTCCATGTGCCCGGTGAACAGAAGATTGAGCCCGTCGCCGCGGCCGCGGCGGTGACCGACCGCGTTGGGGCGGTTGGTGTCGACCAAAGGCAGATCGGTGTCCATGCCGGACTTCCGCATCCGTGCGACCAGATATTGCGCGACGCCGATCTCGCTGCCGGTCGGGCTCGAGATGTCGACGAGGTCCATCAGCAAGGTGCGAACGTTGTCGGCGCTGATAAAGGCTGCGGCTTTGGCGTAGTCGGGATGGGTCATTTTCTATTTCCTCTGCGCGGCCCACAGTAGTCGTCATGGCCGGGCTTGTCCCGGCCATCTCGATGAGGGACGCACCGTGCCCACCTAATCGAGATGCCCGGCACCGTAGGCGAGCGAAGCGACGCCGTCCTTAGGACGGCTGTGGCCGGGCATGACGTGGAGGTAGAAGCGCCAAGCAAAAACGCCGAGCCGGCGGAAAGAGCAAAAGGCCTACTGCGCCTTCAACCCCGAGGCGCGGATGATCGGCCACCACTTGTCGATCTCGGCCTTGTGGTAGGCCGCGAGCGCCTCCGGAGTCTGCTGCTCGCGCGGCCAGACGTCCTGGCCGATGTCGGCCAGCCGCTTCTTCGCGTTGGGATCGGCGAGCGCGTGGACCACCGCAGCGTTCAGTTTCGCGATGACCTCCTTCGGCGTGCCTTTCGGCGCCCACATCGCGTGCCAATAGGCCACGTAAAGCCCCGGCGTCCCCGACTCGTCGATCGAGGGCACATCGGGCAGCGGCGCCCAGCGCTCTTTCGCCATCACCGCATAGGCCTTGATGGTGCCGCCCTTCACCGGGCCGAGCGCGTTGGCCGCCTGATCGAACATCAGGTCGACCTGCCCGGCCATCATGTCGGTCACCGCCGGCCCGCCGCCACGATAGGGCACGAAGCGGAATGACGTTCCGGTCTCCTTCTGGAAATACATCGCCGAAACCTGCGCGCCGCCGGCGACGCCGACGGTCGCAGCCGTTGCCTTGTCCGGATTGGCCTTGAGCCAGACGACCAGCTCCTTGACGTCCTTCGCGGGAAAATCCTTGCGCGCGATGATGAGCTGCGGCGTGTTGGCGATCAGCGCGATCGGCTCGAAGTCCTTCACGATGTCGTAGGGCACGTCATAGGTCACCGGATTGACCACATGCGTGCTCCACTGCCCGATGCCGACGGTGTAGCCATCCGGTTCAGCCTTGGCGAGCTTGCCGACGCCGAGATTACCGCCTGCGCCGGGCAGATTCTCGATCACCACGGGCTGACCCAACGTTTCGCGCATCGGCTCGACAATGATGCGGGCGATGACGTCGAGGGGACCGCCCGCCGGGAATGGCGCCACCAGCGTGATCGGCCGCGACGGATACGTCTGCGCGTCTGCGGTCCCCAGGCTCGCAGCGATTGCAACGAGCGCCATTGCACCAAGCCAATTCCTCATAACGGTCTCCCGTTGCGGGGCGGCGTCCCCTCTAGGCGGTGCCGCGCGGCCATGCATAGTAAGCAAAGGTTATGCCTTCGGGCGAGGACGGAGCGGTCGGAATGACGGTGCGGAGCGGACAGCAGTTCATCGACGGCCTGCGCGGCGCGCCGCGCGAGGTCTGGGCCGCGGGCCGGAAAATCGCCGACGTCACCACCGATCCGATGTTCGCCCGCCCCGTGCGCTCGATCGCCGAACTCTACGATCTGCAGGTCGCGCCCGCCCATCGCGACGTCATGACACAGCGCGAGGACGGCACCGAATACGGCGCCTCGTTCCTCATCCCGCGCGCGCCGGCCGATCTGGTCAAGCGGCGGCTGTCGATGCAGGTCTGGGCGGAGGCGAGCTTCGGCATGGTCGGCCGCTCGCCGGACTATCTCAACACCGTGCTGATGACCTGGGCCGAGGGCGCCGACTTCTTCGGCCAGCGTGGCGCGCAGTTCGCCGACAATGTCCGCAACTACTACAAGCTTTGCCGCGACCAGGACCTGTTCCTGACCCACGCCATCGTCAATCCGCAGACCGACCGCTCCAAGGGCTCGCACCAGCAGGGCGACGAATATGCACACCTCGGCGTGGTCGAGGAAACCAAAGAAGGTCTGATCGTGCGCGGCGCCAAGATGCTGGCGACGCATGGCCCGACCGCCGACGAGATCCTGATCTATCCGCAGCCCGGCATCCGCGAAGGCGAAGAGAAATATGTGCTGGCCTTCGGCATTCCGTGCGCCACCAAGGGGCTGCGCTTCATCTGTCGCGAGCCGTTCGACGACGGCAGGCAGTCGGTCTGGGATCATCCGCTCGGTGCGCGCTTCGAGGAGCCCGATGCGGTCTGCGTGTTCGATGACGTACTGATCCCCTGGGACCGCGTGTTCCTCTACGGTGACGTGAAGATGGGCAACGCGCTGTTCGCGCAGGCCTCGATCCGCAATCACACGGGCCATCAGACCGCGGTGCGCGGCCTTGCCAAATGCCAGTTCATGACCGGCGTCGTCATTGCGCTCACCCGCGCCGTGAAATCCGACAGCTTCCTGCATGTGCAGGAGCAGCTCGGTGAACTGCTCGGCTATCTGCAGATGATCGAAGCCGCGATCGTGCTGGCCGAGCAGAAGGCCGAGCCGACCGGCCGTGGCGCAATCCGGCCGGCCTACGCGCCGCTGCAGGCACTGCGTTACCATTTGCCGAAATGGTACGAGCGCATGGTGCAGGTGACGCAGGTGCTGGCCGCAGGCGGTCTCCTCATCAGCCCGACCGAGGCGGACCTGCGTTCGGAAATCGGCCCTGACATCGCGCGCTATTACAAAGGCGCAAGCATCGAAGCCGAGGAGCGCATCCGGCTCTATAAGCTCGCCTGGGACGCCACCGGCACGCAGTTCGGCCAGCGCATGCTGCAGTACGAGCGCTATTACGCGGGCGATCCGGTGCGGGTCGCGGCGAGCTACTACAACGATTCCAATGTCGGCCCGCTGCTCGATCTGGTGAAACGGGCGCTTGCTGTGGATGGCAAAATCTCAACGCAGCAATGAGTTTTCGCGATGCCTCATTCATCTGGCAGTCACCGCATCGCTCATAGCATCGTCCGCGGTGTATTGCCGCTGCGCGCGTCCTTTTGTCGGCCCCTTTGCATTGTATCGTACCTTGCAAGGGCCTAGGTTGCCGGGGGGAAGGATTGCAACGAACAGACTTGGAGAGACGACACGATGACTGGGCATCAGGCGAGCCGGCCGGCTCGTAAAATCTTGACTCGCGTGCTGGCGACCGGCGCTCTGCTGGGCGTCTATCTGTTCAACACCGTCGCCATGACCGGCGTGGTCATGACATCGAGCGTCTCGCCGGCCATGGCGCGCGGCAGAGGGCGCGGCGGCTGGGATCGCGGCCGAGGCCGAGGCCGCGGTGGCAGCGGCGTGGGTGTTGGCATTGGCCTCGGGATTGCGGCTGGCGTCATCGGCGGCGCGATCGCGGCCGACGCGGCCCGCCGGAACAACGCCGTTGATTACTGCATGCAGCGCTACCGGACCTACAATCCGAACACCGGCACCTATTTCGCTGCGCCCGGCGTCGAGCGCCCCTGCCCCTGAGCGATCCATTTGCTTTGGTGAAAATCGAGAGGGCTCCGGCGGCACCGCCGGAGCCCTCGGTGTTTCGAAACGTTCTCCGCGGCCGCTCGCGCCCCGGAACGACACCACCGATCAGTGCGGCGACAACACGCTGTGGATTTGCGACACCACCGCGGCGCCCTCGTCCACTGCAGCCGCCACGCGCTTGGTCGAGCTGGCGCACCCATGCCGGCCCACCCGTCCATTGTGTCATACAACACAACAGCCTACGGTTGTCTGGGGAGGACTGTAACGGCACAACGGAGAGAGATTTATGATTGGGCGACAACCGGGCCAACCGGCCCGTAAATTTCTGACACGGCTGCTGGCGACCGGCGCACTGCTGGGCGTCTATGCATTCAACACCATCGCCATGACCGGCGTGTTCATGAGCTCGAGCGTTTCCCCGGCCATGGCGCAGCGCGGCAAAAAGCCCGGTGGCGGCGGTGGCCGCGGCGGCGGTGGTGGTGGTGGTCGAGGCGGCAACGTTGTTCGCGGCGGCGGCGGTCGTGGGCGCGGCGGCGGTGGCGGCCGCGGGATCGGCATTGGTGTAGGCATTGCAGCCGGCATCATTGGCGCTGGCATTGCAGCCGACGCGGCACGCCGTCGGGACGCCGTGGACTACTGCATGCAGCGGTTCCGGAGTTACAATCCGAATACCGGCACATACATCGGGGCAGGTGGCATCGAGCGTCCCTGCCCGTAACCGTTCGCTTCCTGTTTTGAACTAACGAAGGCTCCGGCGGCATCGCCGGAGCCTTCGGTGTTTTGATCAGTGCGGCGAAAGCACACTGTGGATCTGCGACACCACCGCGGCGCCCTCGCCCACCGCAGCCGCCACGCGCTTGGTCGAGCCCGCACGCACATCGCCGATCGCAAACACGCCAGGCACGCTGGTTTCGAGCGGCAACGGCGCGCGGTTGGAGCCGGCGCGACCCTGGGCAAACTGCTGGCCAGTGATCACAAAACCTCCGCCGTCCACATCGACGCGCTTGGAAAGCCATTCGGCGTTCGGATCCGCGCCGATAAACAGGAACAGGTGGCGCGGCGAACAGACCTTCAGCTCACCTGTCGTGCGGCAGCGGAACGTCGCGTTCTTGAGTCCGCCAGTGCCGTCGCCTTCAAGCCCGACGATCTCGGTACTGGCATGCAACTCGACATTCGGCAGCGCCCCGATGCGGTCGATCAGATAGCGCGACATCGAGGCTTCGAGGCCCTTGCCGCGGCAAATGAGATGCAACTTCTTCACCTTGGGCGCGAGAAAGACGCAAGCCTGTCCAGCGGAGTTGCCGGCGCCGACCAGCGCGATCTCCTCGCCCTCGCAGAGTTTCGCTTCGACCGCTGACGCCCAGTACGACACACCGATGCCTTCGAAGGTGTCGAGGTTCGGAATGTCCGGCCGCCGGTAGCGTGCGCCCGAGGCGATCACGATGCTACGGCCCTGCACGGCGCGGTCGTCCTGGAGGATCAGCCGCAGCGGGTCCTCGTCACGCCGCTCCGCCCCACCGCATTCCAGATGCTTGACCTGCAGCGGGATCGCAATCTGCGCGCCGAACTTCTGCGCCTGGCTGAAGGCCCGGCCGGCCAGCGCCATGCCTGAGATACCGGTCGGAAAGCCGAGATAGTTCTCAATCCGCGCCGACGCCCCGGCCTGGCCGCCGAAGTGGCGCTGATCGAGCACCAGCACCGACAGGCCCTCGGAAGCCGCGTACACCGCGGTGGCAAGGCCCGCGGGTCCGGCGCCGACCACCACCACGTCGAACACATCGTCCGGATTAAGCTCAGGCGTAATGCCGAGACAGGAGCCGGCCTGAATCTCGCTCGGCCGCTTCAGCAGCGTGCCGTCCGGGCAGACCATCAGCGGCAACTCGTCCGGCTGCACGCCAAAACGCTCGATCACGGCGCGGCCCTCTTCGTCGGAGTCGGCGTCGAGCGAGGTGTGTGGATAGCCATTGCGCGACAGGAAGTTTCGCAGTCGCATCAGCTCGGGATCGCTGGTGCGCCCGACCAGCACCGAGCCCGCGCCACCGTCCTGGATCAGCGCCACCCGGCGCAGGATGAAAGCGCGCATGAATATCTCGCCGACCTCGGCGGAGCCGACCATCAGCGCGCGCAGATGCGGCGCGTCGAATGGGATCGCGGTGCACCCCCGGGCACCGGCACGTCCGGTGCTAAAGGCACCCCTGCCGGAAAGCGCACCCATCTCACCGGTGAACTGGCCCACGCCCATATGCAGCTCGCCGGATTCCCGGCCGAGCGCATCGCGCATCTCGATCTCGATCGCCCCGCGCAGCACCAGCCAGGCTGGGGCCCCGCGCTCGCCGAGCTTTTGGACCACGTCGCCGGGCGCGAATTCGCGCGGCTCGCCGCTGGCGAAGCGGCGGATCGACTCGATCTGCGCCGCGGTGAGCACCGGATAGATTTGTTGGCGTCGTGTATCGGCGATGCTCATCGCGGCTCCTGCAATACTGTCGTGCGGCGGTCCGGCAGGACCGCCGTCCAATATAGGAGCGCCTTGTGACGTTCCAAAGGGCCGCCTGAAACCGGAACTGACAGCGCGACGCGATCAGAAGCGCTTTGCGCCCGGAAAAGCGGCAACCGCGGCCTTGGCGACCTCTTTGTCCTGTTCGCCGGTGCCGGAGCCGACCCCGATACCCCCAATGACATGGCCGTCGACGATCACCGGCAGGCCGCCCGGCAGGTTGATCCGCCGGCCTTCGGTCGCGATCGCAAGCTTGATGTCGATGCCGGCTGCGATGTCGCCGGTCGGGATGCCATAGGACGCCGCGGTCTGCGCCTTGCGCAGCGCCGTGTCGACCGACAGCCCAAACGCGCCGTCCAACCGCGCCATGGTGAGCAGATGCCCGCCGGTGTCGACGATGCAGATGCATTGCGGCACGCTCATATCCTTCGCCTTGGCGACGGCGGCGGCGAGCAGCTTGGCCGCTCCCTCGTAGGTGAGCTTCAGTGACGGAGCAGTGTCGGCCATTTTTCCTTACCCTTGTGGACGTGAAACCTGTTGCACGTGATAGCCGGCGACCTTCTGATAGCTCTCGAAGATCGCCTTCATCTCGTCCTGGCTGATGATGTCTTCCAGCTTTTCGAATTTCTTGCCGCCGGTGCGCTGCTCGACGGTGTCGACGATGACGTTGGGCGGCGCGGTGCGGTTCTGCAGCACGATCTTGGCCGTGACCGGCAACCGCGCTTCCTCGTAGGCCTTCAGCGCCGCGACCGGATCGGCCTCGCTCGCAAGAAACCGCGCCAGCGCCGCCGCATCGAGGATCGCCTGCGCGCCGCCATTGCCGCCCTGCGGATACATCGGATGCGCGGCGTCGCCCAGGAGCGTGACGCGCTCGAAGCTCCAGTGCGGCACCGGATCGCGGTCGACCATCGGATAGGACAGGATCTGCTGCGCGTTCCGAATGAGCGCCGGCACATCCATCCAGTCGAACACCCAGTCCTGATAGTTCGGCAGGAAGTCCTCGAGCCGCCCCGGCTTGTTCCAGTCGACCGGGACGGCGACATCGCGCTCGATCTCGCAGACCCAATTGTAGAGCGTGCTACCGTCACCGTCGTAGTTCCGGCGCAGCGGATAGATGATCATCGTCGAGTGCCGCGCGCCGATGCGCGCGATGCTCTCGCCGGTGAGGAACGGCTTGTGCACAGTGACGCCGCGCCAGAGATTGTAACCGCGAAACTTGAATGCGCCCTCGTCGGGATAGAACTGCTTGCGCACCACCGAGTGAATGCCGTCGCAGGCGATCAGGATGTCGGCTTGCTGATCCGGCAAGGGAGTACCGTCAGGCGCGGCAAAATGCGCTGTCACGCGGCCGGAGCTTTGCTCCACGCCGGTGCAGCGGTGCCCCACGAAAAAGTTGTCCGCACCGATGCGCTCGCGCACTGCGCCGAGCAGGACCCGCTGCAAGTCGGGTCGCAGCAGCGAGATATGCGGCCATTGATGGCCCGCCGCCTTGCCGAACGGCTCGCGGTAGACGAGCTGGCCGTGGCGCGTGAAAAACGCGTAGTCCTGCGGCTGACATGATGTCGCAACCAGCGCGTCTTCGAGGCCGAGCGCGCTCAGCTCCTTCATGGCGTGGGCGCCGATATTGATGCCGACGCCCAGCGCCCGCATCTCGGCTGCGGCCTCGTATACGCGAATTGTACGCGCCGCGCCGCTCGCCTTAAGGGCGAGGGCCAAGGTCAGCCCACCAATGCCGCCGCCGGTAATGATGACGTCCATAGTGCATTGTTAGCACGATGGAACCCGGGCAAAAGCACCCTGCCCGCGGCCCTGATTTGCACGCAAACTGATTGCAAAATACCCGCAGCAATTTAAGGTGCCGGCGCAATGGAAGCGGCTGCGCCTTGGTTGGCACAGTGCCGCCCACAATCCAGGTCATTGGGAGACCCGGAGCCGGCACTGGTCCGGCATCCGGCGAGTGTGAGCTAGACCGCATACGAGCGCGGCGGGCTTGCCCATATTGGAATCGCTGGGCGGGAGGATCGAGGACACAGTGGATATTCGGGCGACTAAACCACACGAAAGCCTGGAGCGAGTTGGGCTCCTGCGTTCGCTTGACGCAAACGACCGCGTCTCCTTCGAACGGCGCTGCAACTGGCGTCATGCTCATGCCAAGGAGTGGCTGCTCGAGCAGAACGACGTCGGCACCGACATCTTCTTCCTGACGAGCGGCGTGGTGCGCGTGCTGATCACGCCCTCGCCTGACCGCGAGGTCATCCTTGGCGACATCGAAGCCGGCGGCTATTTCGGCGAGATGGCAGCGATCGACGGCCAGCCGCGTTCGGCCGGCATTCTCGCCATCACCGACGCCACCATCGCCTCGATGCCCGCGCCGGTGTTCCGCGAGATCATCCACAAGTATCCGGACGTCAGCGAGCAGCTGCTGCTGCAGCTCGTCGCGCGCATCCGCATGCTCGATCAGCGCGTGCACGAATTTTCGTCGATGCACGTGAAGCACCGCATCTTCGCCGAACTGTTGCGGCGGTCGCGGCCCGATCCGACCAACGAACGGCAGGCGATCGTGTCGCCGCCGCCGGTGCATTCCGACATCGCGGCCCGCGTCAGCACGCGTCGCGAGATGGTGGCGCGGGAGATGAAGGCGCTGGAGCGTTCGGGCCTGATGCTGAAGCGACGCGGCGCGTTCGTGCTGACCAACGTGCCCGAGTTGCTGCAGCAGTTGCACAGCGACGAGAAGTGACGGCGAGAACCGGCAGATAAACAAGGGGCCGCGAACGGATCGTTCGCCGCCCCTTTGGATTTCAGTGGACCATCGATTCAGCGGATCAGAGCCGCCGTGATCGTCTCGACGATGCGGCCGACGCCGTCCTTGCCCAGGATCGCCGCCACCACGATGGCCGCGTACAGCGCGAACCACACGCCCGCGACGAATGCGCCGGTGGTGCCGCTGATCGAGTCCAGATGATAGTGGCTGTGGGCATCCTGATGCTCCTCGGCGATGGGGGGAGCACCAACCACGGTGAAGAACCCGGTGCGATCATGCTCGAGAATGTGTGTCATGGCATTCCCCTCAAGTGCCCAGCTCCGCTATCAATCTGCTCCCGCGCCGTGGTAGCCAGAAGTGTGCAATCTCACACTTCGGAAATTGCCTCTTAATTCAGGCGCTTACCGAGATACCGCGCGCGATGCCGCTCATCGCCGATCCCGAGGTTGGATGAGCCGCACTTAGGCCTTGAATTCTCAGGCCTTTCCCGCCATTTCCTGCGCGACAAATTCCTTGGGATCCCAGCCTGCCATGACCGACACGACCGCCGACGCCAAAACCGAAAATCGCACCTTCGAAGCCGACGTGTCGCGGCTCCTTCACCTGATGGTGCATTCGGTCTATTCGGACAAAGACGTCTTCCTCCGCGAGCTCATCTCGAACGCCGCCGACGCCTGCGAGCGGCTGCGCTACGACGCCATCGCCAATCCTGCCCTGCTCGGCGACGATGCCAAGCCGCGCATCACGATCGCGCTCGACGCCGACAAGCGCGAGCTCACGATCGAAGACAACGGCATCGGCATGAACCATGACGAACTGGTCGACGCGCTCGGCACGATCGCGCGCTCCGGCACCAAGGCGTTCATGGAGCGCCTCGAAGCCGCCAAAGCGAGCGAAAGCGCGACGCTGATCGGACAGTTCGGCGTGGGCTTCTATTCGGCCTTCATGGTCGCCGACCGCGTCGACGTGACCTCGCACCGCGCCGGCAGCGCTGAGGCCTGGCAGTGGTCGTCCGACGGCAAGGGCACCTACACGGTCGCACCGGTCGACGCAGCTTCAGCGCCCGCGCGCGGCACGCGCGTGGTGCTGCATCTGATGGAGGACGCCAAGTCCTACACCGAGCGCTACAACATCGAGCGCATCGTGCACGCCAATTCCGGCCACGTGCCGGTGCCGATCTCGATCATCGAAAAGCCCGGCGCCGAGCCCACGGAGCTGGCGGACGGCGCGGCGCTGTGGACCAAATCGCGCTCCGAGATCAAGCCCGAGGAATACACCGACTTCTACCGCAGCGTTGCCGGCCAGTTCGACGAGCCGGCGCTCACCGTGCACTTCCGCGCCGAAGGCCGCCACGAGTTCACCACCCTCGCCTTTGTCCCGAGCGCGCGGCCGTTCAACCTGTTCGATCCCGGCCGCAAGAGTCGGATGAAGCTCTACGTCAAGCGCGTGTTTATCACCGGCGACGCCGAGATCCTTCCGCATTATCTGCGCTTCGTGCGCGGCATCGTGGATTCGGCCGACCTGCCGCTCAGCCTGTCGCGCGAGATGATCCAGACGAGCCCGATCCTCGCTGCGATCAAGAAGAGCGTCACCGGCCGCGTGCTGAGCGATCTCGAGAAGCTCGCCGACAGCGACGCCGAGGCCTACGGCAAGATCTGGGACCAGTTCGGTCCGGTGCTGAAGGAAGGCATCTACGAGGACCACGAGCGCCGAGACACGCTTTTGAAGCTCGCGCGCTTCCGCAGCACCGCGCAAGCATCCGAGACTCGGCGGAGCCTGAAGGAGTACGTCGAAGGCCTGAAGACCAATCAGACCGCGATCTACTACATCGCCGGCGAGAACCAGGCCCAGATCGAGGCCTCGCCGCATCTCGAAGGCTTCCGCGCCCGCGGCGTCGAGGTGCTGCTGCTCTCCGACATCGTCGACAATCTCTGGGTCACCTACAACCCGTCGTTCGACGGCAAGCCGTTCCGCTCGGTGACGCAAGGCGCGGCCGACCTTGCCGCCATTCCGCTGCTCGACAACACCACCGAAACGAAACCCGAAGCCAACGAGGCGGTGACGGACTTCATCGCCTTCGTGAAGCTCACGTTGGGCGACGCGGTGTCGGACGTGCGCGTCTCCGACCGCCTCACCGACAGCGCCGTCTGCCTGGTCGCGCCCGAAGGCGGGCCCGACCGCTCCTTGGAGAAGCTCCTCGCGGGCTCGGGCCGCGCCGTTCCGGCGGCAAAGCCCGTGCTCGAGATCAATGCGAAGCATGAGCTCGTCACGTCGCTTGCCGCGCTCGACGGCGACAACGCCTTCAAGGAGGACGCGGCCCACCTCCTCTACGACGAAGCACGCGTGCTCGACGGCGACCGGCCGGCCGACGCCAAGGCGTTCTCCGTGCGGCTGGCGCGGCTGATCAGCCGCGGCGTGCAGTCGGCGAAGGGCTGATCGCTTTGGGAGGCGCGCCGCCGATGCGCCGGGTCAGCTCGGCTGCACTCGCTTGCAGCGCGCGCGAGATCGACCCATCCCAGGCCGACGAGAAGGTCGCCGCGAATCCGAACATCGTGATGGCGAGTACAACCCTGCCCTGCTGGTCGAAAATCGGCGCGGAAAATGCATTGAGCCCAGGGTGGCGCTCCCCAGCGCCGCGGGCGAGCCGCCGCCGCCGCACGTCAATGAGACGCCGCATGAAGGTCTGGCGCATCGAGGCGATCGCAGCGGCGGAAAGCTTGAGGCTGCGCCGCTGCGCGTCCAGCTCGGCGTCGAGCAAGAGCTTGAGCCTCTCGGCTTCGAGATAAGCCGCGAACACCCATCCGGCCGAGGTGTTCAACAACGGCAGATCGCCTTTGGTGGTCGGGCGGATCGCGATCGGCTTGGGCGCGTCGACGACGTGCAGGATCGTCGGACCTGTCTGACCCCAGGTGCTGAGGAAGCCGGTTTCGCCGGTCTGCTCCACCAGTTCGCGCAATGCAGCGAGTGCCGCCACTCGCGCGTGACCGCGATCGGCCTCGGCGTGGCTCAGCTGGAATCCGAACGGCCCGATGCCGTAGAGCCCGCGGCCGTCGCGCTGAAGCAGGCCGGTGCGAATGAGGCTCACGCAATAGCGATGCGCCTGGCTGGGCGGCATCCCACTGAGCCTCGCCACCTCGTTCAACGTCGCGGGTCTGCCGAGCCGATGAATGTCCTGGAACAGCCGCACGCCGATCTCCAGCGATTGGATGCCGCGGCGCGCATTCGACTCTAACGGTGCAGGCTTCATGACGATCGCTCGGCCGAGACGCCGCGCTTGACCCGGGTGCGGCCAGTTTTGATAATGGGATAAACCAATTTCACCATAGAGTAAATCGGAGGAAGCCTTGGGTACGGACGCTCTGCTGGTCGGCAGCATTCCCCTCGACAGCGTCGAGGACGTGTTTCGCGAGTTCGGCGCACCGCTCGGCGCCTCGCTCAAGACGCTCCCTGACGGCGAGGTTGGCCCGCGAAAGCACTGGATCAGCCGCATCCACTATCAGGTCCTGTCCGGCCATCCCGAGCTCGAAGCGGTGCAGCGGCCCGGACCGGACGAGAACGGCGTCGAGAAGCAGTTTCCGCGCAATGCTTCCGAGGCCTGGTGGTTCAAGGTCAAGGATGGCGTCGAGCGCGTGCGCTTCGGCGATCCGGGCTGGCGCATCGGCTACGCCCGCGACGCCATCAACTCCTACTTCGTGTTTAAGACGCTGCGCGAGAAAGGCGTGCTGCCGAAACACCTGCGCTTCCAGGTGTCGCTGGCTTCCGTCAACAGCGCGCTGCCGCCGCGCATCTTCCCGAACCATGCCGACCTCGCAAAGATCAGGCCGGGCTTCACCGATGCGCTGGTCGCCGAAGCCGCGATGATCGTCAGCAAGATTCCCAACGAAGACCTCGCGATCCAGTGGGATTGCTCGACCGAGGTGCAGGACGCCTATGGCGCGGTGCAGGGCTTTTCCGCTGCCGACGCCGTCGAGCGCAACTCGGCGCAATTCCGCACCCTGTCTAAGGCCATCCCCGAGACTGTGCAGCTCGGCTATCACCTCTGCTTCGGCACGCTCGGCGGCTGGCCGCGCTTTGCGCCGCCCGATCTCGGCGCCACCGTCGCGCTCGCCAACGGCGTCATCGAGGCCTCGGGCCGCCGCGTCGATTGGATTCACATTCCAGTGCTGCCCGATGTCGGCGAAAACTTCTTTGCACCGCTGAAAAATCTCAAGCCGCGCGGCGCACGCGTCTATCTCGGCGTCGTCCATCACATGGACGGCTTCAAGGAGCGCATCGCGATGGCGCGCAAGTTCCTGCCGGACTTCGGCGTCGCCGGCTATTGCGGCTTCGGCCGCGTGCCGCCAAAGGACTTGCCGCAGGTGCTGAAGGAGCATCAACAGGCGATCGCAGCCGCATAACACCGAACTCCGCCGGGAGGATCGACATGACCGGGCTTTTGAGGACAGCGCTCGTCGCCGCGGCGGCGCTTGCCGCCCTCACCTCGCTTTCGCAGGCGCAAGGGTTTCCCGAGCACACCGTCAAGATCGTGGTGCCGACCGCACCGGGCGGCGCGATCGATCTCGCCGGCCGCCTCGTCGCCGAAAAGATGCAGGCCAAGTGGGGCAAGCCGGTCACTGTCGAGAACCGCCCAGGCGCTGCTATGCGGCTTGGCGCGGAAGCGGTGCAGAAATCGCCCAGTGACGGCTACACCATCCTGGTCGCTCACGACGGCACCATGGCAATCAACCCGCTGGTGTTCGCCGACCTCGGCTACGATCCGCAGAAGGATTTCGTGCCGCTCGGTTTGGTGGCCTCGATCCCTGAAGCCGTGATGGTCCAGGTCGATATGCCGGCAAAATCCATCGTCGAACTGATCGCGCTCGCCAAGAAGGAGCCTGGACGCCTCACCCACGCCTCCGGCGGGTCGGCCACGCTGCTCGCGCTCGAACTGTTCAAGGCCATGGCCGGCCTCGATATCCGCAGCATCCCGTATCGCGGCGGCGCGCCTGCCGTGACGGCGACCATCACCGGCGAGACCAGCATGATCATCGCCGACCTCGCGACCGGCAATGCGGCGCTGCAATCGGACCGCATCCGCACGCTGGCCGTCACCAGCCTGGAGCGCTCGAAGAAATATCCCGACGTGCCGACGCTCAACGAAGCGGGCGTGCCAGGCTACGAGGTCAACACCTGGATGGGATTCTTCGCGCCCGCCGGAACGCCCAAGGAGGTGGTCGCGACCATCGAGAGCGCCATCAAGGACGCCGTCGCGATGCCGGACGTGCGCGCCCGCTTCGAGACGCTGGGCGCCAACGTGCGAAGCGGCACCGCCGAGGAGATGCGGCAACTGCTCGCCAAGGACGTCGCCAAATGGGCGACGCTCGTCAAAGAGAAGAACATCAAGATCGCGCCGTAAGGCCGCATTTCGTGTGCAGCGATCGGCCGGATCGTTAACGGGCATACCTTTTTTAGCGCGGACAGAATGCCGCAGAGGAAATCTTTTCGATAAGGGCGCGCGGCGCGGAGCGTTCATCCCGCCGAAAAGGCACTCGGCAATCGCAATCTGTTTATTTTTCCGCGGTTCTGGCGCGGCTGGGCGACGCTGTTTATTCAACAACTTCGCACCGCAACATAACCGTATGACCGCTTCGTACATCCCCATCGCCGCTCCGTCGCACACCTATCGCAAGCTCGTCGCACAGCTCGCGCTTGGCGCCGCGTTCATTGCCTCCTGGGAAGCCGCGGCAGTGTGGTTCCTCGACCCGTTCTTCATCGGACAACCGAGCGCCATCGCGGTCCGGCTGTGGGATGCGTTCGTGCATGGCGACATGCTCGCGCACACCAGCGTCACGCTGTTTCATTCGGTGGCCGGATTGCTGCTCAGCCTTGTGATCGGCGTGCCTGTCGGCGTGCTGTTCGCCACGAAGCGCCGGGTCGCCGATACGGTCGAGCCATTTTTCCTCGGGCTCTACAGCCTGCCGCGTGTCGCGCTCGCGCCGCTGTTCATTCTCTGGTTCGGCATCGGCTCGGTCTCGAAAATCGTGATGGCCGTTTCGATGGTGGTGTTCATCGTCATCCTGAACACCCATGAAGGGCTGCGCGGCGTCGATCGCGATCTGGTCGATCTGATGAAGACGATGCGCGCCTCGAAGCTCTACCTGTTCCGCAAGGTGCTGCTCCCTTCGATCGTGCCGTGGATCTTCGCGTCGCTGCGCGTCGGCATCGGCCTCGCACTGGTCGGCGCGGTGATCGGCGAACTGCTCGGCGCCAATCGCGGGCTCGGCTGGTACGTCGAATATTCCGCTGGCCGCGTCGATATCAATGGCGTGTTCGCGGGCCTCGTGGTGCTCGCGATCCTCGGCATGGCGCTCAACGAAATTGTCAAGGCCATCGAAAGCCGCGTCACCGCAGGCCGCTACTGACGCCATCATCCCGATCAAGACATTCAAGGAGAACACCATGCGTTTCGTCTTCCCGCGGCTGTCCGTGCTGGCTCTGGCCGCAATCAGCTTCGCGATGTCGTCGCCGGGCCATGCCGAAACCACGCTCAAATTCGGCGTCGCTGCCGTCAACGAGGGCCTGCTGCCGCTTCGCGTCGCCAGCGATCAGGGGCTCTTGAAGGCCGAAGGCATCACCGCGGAGTTCGTCGACTTCCGCGGCGGCGGACCCGCGGTGCAGGCCTTCGCCGGCGGCGGCGTGGATTTCTGCATCTGCGCCGCGGACCACGTGCTGCGGCTGTCCAATCGCGGCCTCGACGCGCGCATCATCGTCGGCCTCGACGAGCACCATTCCTATGCGCTGATCGCCAAGGCGGACAGCCCCCTTACCGATTTCAAATCGCTGAAAGGCAAACGCATCGGCGTCACCTCGCCGGGCAGCTTCACCGACAACACCGTACGCTGGGAGATCAAGAAGGCCGGTCTGCAAGCCGAACGCGACTTCCAGATCATCAGCGCGGGCGGCGGCGCTTCGATGCGGGCTGCAATCGAGACGAACCAGGTCGATGCCGGCGTCGTCGTGACCACCGAGGTCGCCGACTATCTGCGCACCGGCAAGTTCAAGATCGTCGTCGACTGGCGGCCGACGCGTTACGCGGCGCTCGTGGTGATCGGCCGGCAGCGCTGGGCCGATGCCAATCCGGCCCTGGCCAAAGGCCTGGTGCGTGCTGTCGGCAAGGCCGCGCGGATCATCCAGACCGATACGGCGACCACGGCCAAGAGCGTGAAGCTGCTCTATCCGAACTTCGACGACGCGCACGCCACTGAAGTCGCGGAGGCCGCGCGGAAACGGCTCTCCAAGGACGGCAGCGTTTCGCCCGAGGCCTTCGCCAACATGACCGAGATCGTGCTGCTGTCGGACTCGTCGCTGAAGAAGGTCAACCAGGCCGACGTCGACCTGCAAGCGAAGCTGAAGTGATGCTGCAGATCAGATCGACACCCGCCGCCGTCATCGCGGACGCGCCAAGGCTGGAGCAGCCACCACGCCCGGCCACGGCGTCGCTGTCCCATGTCTCGATGTCCTACGATGGCAAGCTCGAAGTCTTGCGAGACATAGACTTCGCGCTTCGCGACGGCGAGTTTCTGTCGATCGTCGGCCCGAGCGGCTGCGGCAAGTCGACGATCCTGCGGCTCATCTCCGGTCTCGTGCAGCCTTCGCAGGGCCGGATCGACGTCGAGCCGCGGGATGGCAAACCTGCCAACGTCGGCTTCATGTTCCAGCGCGACGCGCTCCTGCCCTGGGCCACGGTCTCGGACAACATCGCGGTCGGGCTGGAATGCGCTGGCGTGCCGAAAGATCAGCACGCGTCGCGGATCAGGAGCCTGCTCGAACTGCTCGGTCTTTCGGAGTTCGGCCACTACTATCCCCGCGCGCTGTCGGGAGGCATGCGCCAGCGCGCGGCGCTCGGCCGGCTGTTGGCCTATGACCCGCAAATCATGCTGATGGACGAGCCGTTCGGCGCGCTCGACGCGCAGACCAAGCTCCTGCTCGGCTCGGAGCTCCTTCGCATCTGGAGCGGCCACCGCAAAAGCGTGGTGTTCGTCACCCACGATATCGAGGAGGCGATCGGGCTCTCCGACCGCATTCTGGTGATGGCGCCGCGGCCCGGCCGCATCAAGGCCGAGTACGTGGTCGACCTGCCCCGCCCGCGCGATCTGCGCAGCGTGCGCAAACTGCCGCGCTTCCATCAGCTGAGCGACCAGATCTGGCAGGAAATCCTGACGTGAGCGCTGACCTTATTGGATCAACAACCCCGCGGCCCTGATCGGCGCGCCGTTCTTTTTGATCTCGCTTTCGGTGAAGGTCTTCAGATATTCGGTCGAGCGGCGGTCGGGCGGCGTCACGATCGAGCCGGACTTGAGCAACTGCTCCTGCACTGAAGGTGTGTCGATTGCCTCGACGGTGGCGTCATGCAGCCGCTTGATCACGTTGGCCGGTGTGCCCTTCGGCACGTAGAAGCCGAACCAGGTCGAGGCCTCGAAATCCTTGAAGCCCTGCTCCCACGTGCTCGGCACATTGGGCAGCATCGGCGCGCGGTCGCGCGTCATCATCGCGATCGCCTTGATCGAGCCGTTCTCGATCTGCGGCACCGCCGTGCCGGTCAGCGTGCAGAAATAATCGATGCGTCCGCCCATCAGGTCCTGCATCGCGGGGCCGCCGCCGCGATACGGCACGTGCGTGATGTTGAGGCCGATCGCCGAATTGAACAGCGCGCAATCGATGAAGCCGGTCGAGCCCGCCCCCGCCGAGCCGAACTGCATCTTGCCCTGGTTGGCCTTGGCGTAGGCGATGAACTCCTGCAGGCCGTTCACCGGCAGATCCTTGCGCGCCACCAGCACGGTCGGCTGGTCGGCCACCAGCCCCACCGGATCGAGGTCATTGACGAGGTTGTAGAGCGGCGCCTTGTAGAGCGTCTGATTGATGGCATCGGCCCGGCTGCCGAGCACGAACTGATAGCCGTCGGGCGGCGACTTCGCGACGCGCGCCGAACCCATCATGCCGCCGGCGCCGCCGACATTCTCGACGATCACCTGCTGGCCGAGCGTCTCGGACAGCCGCCGCGCCACGATCCGGCCGAGCACGTCGGTGCCGCCGCCGGCCGCAAACGGCACCACCATGGTCACCGCCCGGTTCGGCCAGTTCTGCGCTTGCGACGGCGCTCCCGGCAGCAGTAGCAAAGCAACGAAAGGCGCACCGCGGACCCATGCCGGCATCAATTCCTCCCGGTTTTGTTTTGGGAAGCATAGCCGGTCTCAGTGCCAACCGAAGCGGAATTCCGTTCCGTTGGGCGGGATAAATTCCGGTGCAAGGAATGCCGGCGTTGCGCCGTATCTGGTTGCTCGATGCCATCGGCCAACGTAAATCCTCGCCGTCTATGACCGATCCCCAACCCGTGCCGCACGTTGAAAAGCTCCTGACAGGCGTCGGGGCCGCGCGGCCCGTTCCGTACAAGAACGCTCTCGCGAGCTTCATCGCGGCCGACACGCTGTTCGGCTGCGCCGAAGACATCATCGTGGTGGCGACGGGCTGGCTGATCTTCAGCAAGACGAAGAGCACCTTCGCCCTGGGCATGATCGGCCTCGCCGGCTTCATGCCGCTCATCCTGTTCTCGCTGCTGACCGGAATCGCCACGGATCGCTTCGACCGGCGCAGTGTGCTGGCTCTGTCCGGCGCCGCCTTCAGCATCGGCGCGCTGGCATTGTGCTTTGCCGCCAATCTCGACGCCGTCTGGCCGATTTACCTCATCGTTGTCTTCATCAGTTCGGGGAAGGCCTTTCTCAGTCCGGTGAGCAAGGCGCTGTTGCCGAATCTCGTTCCCCAGGGCGGGCTCACCCGCGGCGTCGCCCTGACGAATTCGTTCGGCGGCACGGCGCGGCTGCTCGCGCCCGCGATCGGCGGACTGCTCTACATGGCCGGACCGACCGTGCCGTTTCTGGCTGCTGCCGTGATCGGCGCGGCGGGCGTGCTGTTTTGCATCGGGATCGGCCCGCGGCCGGCGGCGCGCATTGACACAACCACAAACACGAAATGGTCCACGCTGATCGCAGGCTTTGTCTTCATCTGGTCGTCACCGATCGTGCTCGCGGCGATGACGCTCGATCTCGTGGCCGTCCTGCTCGCGGGGGTCTCAGCGCTGATGCCCTACTACGCGCAGGAAATCTTCCAGGCCGGCCCCTGGGCGCTGGGCATCATGCGGACGGCTCCCGCGGTCGGCGGCATTCTGACTTCGAGCGTGCTGGCGTATTGGCCGCTCCAGCGGCGCGCCGGACCGACGCTGTTGGTCGTCGTTGCGATCTACGGCCTTGCCACGATCGGCTTCGGGCTTTCGACCAACTTCTATGTCGCGCTGTTCTTCCTCGCGATGCTGGGCGCGTCGGACTCGGTCAGCATGCTGGTTCGCCAGACGCTCGTGCAGGCGCAGACGCCGGATGCGATGCGGGGACGGGTCAGCGCCGTGCACACATTGCTGGCCGGCAGTTCGGGAGAACTGGGCGAGGTCGAGTCGGGCCTGCTGTCCGCGGTGATCGGCGTCGTGCCCTGTGTCGTTGTCGGCGGCGTTGCGGCCGTCATCGCGGCCGCGGCCTGGGCCGTGCTCGTGCCGGCGTTGCGGCGTGCGGACCGGTTCGAACGCGGGCCTGCCGCGCCCTAGGCGACCTCCCCGCCACGCCTCAAACGATGGCGATACCTCCGCCCAACCGTCGGGGATTCCCCGACATTTTCAGGAATCGGCAACAGCCCTCGGCTACTGGATTCAGGCCGGGATAAGTCTGAGCCCGGCTCGCCTGAGAAGCTCCGGTTTCCCGGGGGGAACCGGAGCTTCTTTTTACCGCGAAAGCGGTGCAAGACCCTCGAACCGCCGTCCGCGCCCCGATGCAAAGCTGGACGCGGCGGCGCAAATGATGAGACTTGTTCGGACTCGGTTACCGGGCGTTCAGCAACAGAGCAATCGGCTCGTTGCGGCCCGCATAGGCACCCGAAGACTGTGCTGATGGTTCAGCCGCTGTGACAATCGCTGGTTTCTTCGCCGGGCTCCGCACCCGGAGCCGCTCGCTCCGCTTCCGCCTCGTGGCGCTGGTCGCCGCGGCGCTGGTGCCGGCGCTGGCGTTCGACGGCTGGCTGACGATTCAAGCCGCGCGATCGGAGCGCACCCAGATCGAGCGCAATGCCGACGACAAGACCAAAGAGGTGATGGCCGATATCGATCACGAGATCGCATCGTCGAAGGCCACGCTGATTGCGCTCGCGAGCTCGCAGTTCCTGCAGACCCAGGACTTCGAGCGCTTCCACCTGCAGATGACGGAAGTGGCGCGTCAGCTCGGCGTCGAGATCGTGCTGCGCGACGCCTCGAACGGCAAGCAGCTCGTCAACACCATCGTCAATTGGGGTGAGCCGCTGCCGCAAGTCACCACGCCGGAATCCCTGGACTCCATGCGCGAAGCGCTGGAAAGCGGCAAGCCGTCGGTCTCCAACGTGTTCTACGGCTCGGTCATGAACCAGTCCGTCATCACGGTCGGCATTCCGGTCGCCCGCGGCGGCGCCAATGGCTATTACCTCCTGGTTGCCATTCCGCTCGACACCTTTGCCGCGGCACTGAGCAATGCGGGCCTGCCGGGACAGTGGACCGTCACGTTGATCGATCGCGGCAACACCATCATTGCCCGGTCCGAGCGTCATAGCGACTACGTCGGCACCAAGGTGAAGTTCAGCTTCAACGACGCAGGCTCTGCCGAAGGCGTCAACTTCGGCCTGTCGCGCGAGGGCGAGGACACGCGCTGGACCTGGCGGCGCTCGGCCATCACCGGCTGGGTCGTTTCGATCGGCGTGCCGCTGGCGCTGCTGGAAGCGCCGCAGAACAGCGCATTGATCAATTACGCTTCCGCGAGCGGCGCACTGCTCGTGCTGTCGCTGGCGCTGACCTATCTGCTGTCCGGCTATCTGCCCCACTCGGTCGGCACGCTCGGCATCGACCGCACCCCCACCCGCGAGGAGTTCCGCATCCTGTTCGAGTCCGCCCCGAACGGCGTGCTGGTGGTGGACGACAAGCGCCGCATCGTTTTGACCAACGAGAAGATCGACCAAAAATTCGGCTACGATCGCGCTGCATTGACCGGTCAGCCCGTCGACATCCTGTTTTCGGAGCGCTTCCTCGACACCTCTGCGGCTTCCGCCAACGCGCTGGTGCGGCTGAAGCCGCCAACCAGCGGTGACCGCAGCGTCTACGGCCGCCGCAAGGACGGCTTCGAATTCCCGATCGAAATCCTCGCCAATCCGATCGCCCCGCGCGCCGGCCGTTTCGAGATCGTCACCATCATCGACACCACGCCGCGGATGCAGGCCGCGGCGCGCCTGCAGGCCGCGGTGTCCGAGCGCGACGAATTGCGCCGGCGGCTGATGCAGGCGCAGGAGGATGAGCGGCTGCGGCTGGCCCGCGAGCTTCATGACGAGACCGGCCAGACGCTGACCGCGGCGCTCCTCGAGCTGAAGGGTCTCGAAATCCAGTACAACGAAGCCGGCAGAAGCCGCATCCGCGCGTTGCGCGAGCGCATGGATGAGATCGGCAAGTCGCTGGACCGGATCGCCCGCGAGCTGCGTCCCGCCTCGATCAACGAGCTCGGGCTCAACACCGCGCTCGCCAATTACGTTTCGGAGTGGAGCCAGCAGTTCGGCATCCCGGCCGACTTCCTGCGCGGCGGCGACTTCGATCTCGACACGCTGACCGACGAGCAGCGCACCGCGATCTACCGCATCGTGCAGGAGGCTCTGACCAATATCGCCAAGCACGCCCGCGAGGCGACGTCGGTGAGCGTGGTGGTCGGCCGCGCCGGCGGCAACGTGCAGCTCACCATCGAAGACAACGGCGCGGGCTTCGACACCGCGGTGCTCAACGGCCAAAGCCTGAACGGCCAAACCTTGACTGGCAATACCCCGGCCAAAGGCCGCCGTGGCCTCGGCGTTGCCGGCATGCGCGAGCGGCTGGCGCTGATCGGCGGCGAGCTCGAAATCGAATCATCCATTGGCATCGGCACGACCGTGTTCGCACGGATACCGGCCAACATTGCGAGGCTCTCGGCGTGACGACGAAATCAACCATTGCGCTTTGCGACGATCATCCGATCGTGCTTGGCGGCCTGCGCAACCTGATCGAGTCCGAGCCGGACTTCGACATCGTCGGCACCGCAACCGACGGCCTCGCGGCGCTCAAGCTGATCAACGAAAAGCGGCCCGATATCGCATTGATCGACATCTCGATGCCGGAGCTCAATGGCATCGCGCTCGCGCGCAGGCTTGCCGACGAAGCGCCCTCGGTGCGTGTGGTGGTGCTGACCGTCTACGAGGATCGGGCCTTTCTCAAGCAGGCGCTCGACGCCGGCGTGCGCGGCTATCTCCTGAAGCGCTCCGCGGCCGAGAGCCTGATCCAGGCGCTGCGTGCGGTGCTCACCGGCGGCATCTACGTCGACCCGGCGATCGCCGATCGCATTTTCGTCAACAACGCGCCCCGGCAGGGCCGCGGCGGCGACAAGCCGTTGATGCCGGCGCTGACCGAGCGCGAGAGCGAGGTGCTGAAACTCACCGCGCTGGGCTTCACCAACAAGGAGACCGCGCGGCGGCTCGATATCGGCGTGAAGTCCGTCGAGACCTACAAGGCGCGTGGACTGGAGAAGCTGGGCCTGAGCACCCGCGCCGAGCTTGTCCGCTACGCTTCGGCCGAGGGTTGGCTCGCCAATCTCTGAAATATCCACGGCCTATCGCTTCGGCGGCGGCGCGACCGGCGGATCGGCAGGCTGCACGGTGGTCCGCAACGGCCGCTCCTCCATGAAGTGGAGGAAGAAAAGACTCAGCGCCAGAAATCCAAAGGCCGCGAGAAACACCCAGCGGAACACCAGCGCTGCGCCGGGGCCTGCCGTGCTCACGCTCTCGATAACAGAGCCGCCATGGCCGCCGCCGCGGCTCACCGTGACGCCGAGCACCGCGAGCAGGATCGCGCCCATCACCGCGACGATGAACGCCGAGGCCAGCGAGCGGAAGAAGTTCAGCGCGCCCATTGCGATTCCGACCTGGTGATTGGGCACGGCATTCTGGATCGACACCGTGGTCACCGGATAGACGAGACCGATCGAGGTGCCGACGATGCCCATCAGCACGATCGCGTAGGCGAGCCCCATGTCGGGCCGCCAGATCAGGAACCCGAGCGCGATGAGCGCGCACACCAACCCGATCATCGGCGCGCGCTTGTAGTGCTTCCAGTACAGCATCGCCTGACCGGACAAGAGCGAGCCCGGTGTCGTCATCGCAAGCGGGATCAGCGCGATGCCGGATTCCGTCGCACTCATATGATGAGCCACCTCGAAATACATCGGCACCACGATGGTGAGGCCGATCGAGGTGCCCATGGCGAGCGAGGCCGACGTGGTGCCCATCCGCATCACCGGATTGGTGAGCACCGCTAGCGGCAGGAACGGCTCCTGTGCAGTGTTCAGCCGCCAGGCAAACAGCAGCGTCAGCACGGCCGACAATCCGATCAGGCCGAGCACCGGCACCGACAACCAGGGAAACTGCGTGCCGCCCCAGGTCAGCGCCAGAAGGATCGGAATGCACGACGCCATCATCAGGCCCGCGCCAAGCACGTCGAGCTTGTGGCGGCGGTCATGACGCGGAATGCGGGCGAGTTTGACGTGAGTCAGCGCCGCGGCGCCAAGCGCGAGCGGCACGTTGACCCAGAAAATGATGGACCAGTGCAGGTGCTCCGCCATCACGCCGCCGAACACCGGACCGACGACGCTGGACGTCACCCAGACCACGCCCATGTAGGCCTGGTAGCGGCCTCGCTCGCGCGGCGCCACGATGTCGGCCATCACCGATTGGCACACCGGCAGGATGCCGCCGCCGCCGATACCTTGCAGGCCGCGCCCGACAATCAGCATCATCATGTTCGGCGAGGCTGCGGCCGCGGCCGAACCCGCCATGAACAGGCCGACCGCGACCAGAATCATGGTGCGCCGGCCGAACAGATCGGAAAGCTTGCCGTAAAGCGGCGCCACCGCGGTCGAGGTGAGCAGATAGGCGGTCACGACCCAGGACAGGTTTTCGAAATCGTGGAACGTGCGCCCGATGGTCGGCAGCGCGGTCGCGATGATGGTCTGGTTCAGTGCCGCGAGAAACACCACGAGCATCAAGCCGAAGAAAATCTGACGGATTTCGGCCGGGCTCATCGCGCCGCGCGGCGGGCTCGCCACCGCGGCGGCTGCGGCAGCGACCGCTTCAGCCGGCGTCTGAGCGCCTGGTTTTCCGATGGGAGAGCGATCGGCTGCGGTGTTCCGCCTCTGCCGGACAGTCATCCGAACTCTGGCGCGGGCACGAGCCGCCGCCTTGGAAAAATTCATCTCAGAAATCAGTCCTTCCGCTCAAAACTTCCGGCCGGCCCCCCTTTGCACCGAGGCCCCGCAGCGATTCGAGACGTCAATACTGCAAAGCAACATCGCGCTTTGCGGCCTGCGATACAATGGCGCAGGGAGCGCACCAGCCATGACGTGATCGTTGCTGAACGAAACGCGCCGTTGACGCGCCCTATTCCGCCGCGATCCGGTCGGCGTCCGGCCCCAAATCCGGGCGGCCGCCATCGTCGCGCCCGCTGCGCAGCGGCTTCTCCTCGATCATCAGCACCGCGATGAACGCTGCGACGAGCAGCACGGTGCCGGCGGCGAACAGCCAGCCGAACACCACGGCGAAGTCTGCTCCGGCGAGCGTGCCACCGCGCAGCATGTCGAGCGTCAGCCCCTTGCCGCCGATGTCGACACCGCCGAGCACGATCGCGCCGAACGCCGCGACCGTGATGGTGCCGCCGAGCTGGCGCATGAAGTTCAGAGCGCCGGTCGCGATGCCGAGTTGATGCGGCGCGACCGTGTTCTGCACGATCGTCGTCGTGATCGGATACATCACGCCCATGCCAGCACCGCCGACCCCGAGCAGCACGGAAGCTTCGAGCAGCGAGAGCCGCGCCGGAAACGCAGCAAGCAGCGCCAGCATGACGATCCCGATCACCAGGCCGCCAAGCGGCACACGCTTGTAGCGCGGCGTCATGGTGATCAGCCGGCTCGCCACAAACGAACCCGCCGTGATGGCCGCGAGCCAGACGATCAGCACGATGCCCGAGCCGCTCGGCGAAAAGCCCAGCACCAGTTCGAAATAGACCGGCAAGAACACCGTGAGGCCGAGAAACACACCGACGCTGAAGAAGCCCGCGATCGAGGTCGCGCACACCGTCGGCTCCCGCAGGATCGACAGCGGGATGAATGGCTCCGGCGCCCTCGCAACGCGCAGCCCGAACAGCACCCAGAACGCCACGGACGCGAACAGCAATCCCAGGATCGGCGCCGAGCTCCAGGGATAATGCGTGCCGCCCCAGCTCATCGCGAGCATGAGCGGCAGCGCCGCAAGCATCATCAACAGCGCGCCGAGCACGTCGAGCGTGTGCGGCCGGTCATGGCGCGGCAGCTTGCGCAACGCGCGATCCGTCATCCACAGCGCCAACGCGCCCATCGGCAGGTTGATCCAGAAGATCAGCGTCCAGTGGAAATGATCGGTGAGCACGCCGCCGAGCAGCGGACCCAGCACGCTCGCCATCATGAACATCACCGCGGTGTAGCTCTGATAACGCGCCCGCTCGCGCGGCGCGACCATGTCGCCGATCACCGTGTGTGCGATCGGCAGAATGCCGCCACCGCCGATGCCTTGCAAAGCTCGCGCGACGATGAGCGCCGGCATGTTCGGCGCGAGCGCGCAGGCTGCGGAACCGACGATGAAGATCGCAAGCGCCAGCAGCAGCATCAGCCGCCGACCATAGATGTCGGAGAGCTTACCGAACAGCGGCGTCGCCGCCGTGTACGTCAACAAATAGGCCGACACCACCCAAGACAGGCTTTCGACATTGCCGAGGCTCCGCCCGATCGTCGGCAGCGCGGGCGCGACGATGGTCTGCTCTAGCGCCGAGAGGAACATGGCGAGCAGAATGCCCGTCATGATCTGAACGATCGTGCCGTGGTCGAGCGGCGCGGGCGCAGGAGTTGCGGCCGGTTTGGCGGGCGGATTCGGCATGGTCATGACGCGGCGCACCATGACGAAGCGGCGAGGAAATACAACTGCTGGATTAGCAGGGCTGAGGTGCCCGGATTTCTCCGGTCAGCGGTGATATCGGCGACACAATCACCGCGTCGGCGATGTTACATCCCGGCCGAATCGAGGCCCAGCAGCCAGCGGCTCATTGTCCCGAAACCGCATTCGCCGGAAACCGCGAAATCGGGAAGCTCGTCGCGCTCGAAAGCACCGCGCAATTCGGTCGGAGGCATGCCGTAAGCCTGACTGAAAGCACGGCTGAACACCGAGACGCTTGCGAAACCGCACTGAGCCGCGATGGAGCCGACCCGCTGGCCGGCTTGCGCCGGATCGGTGATCAACGCGTAGGCGCGCTTCAGCCGGCGTTGAAGAATGAAATGGCTGACCCCGCCCATCGGTTCGAACACCCGATAGAGCTTCGCGCGTGACACGCCGAGCAGCCGGCATATGAAATCCGGTCCGAGGTCCGGATGATGAAGGTGAGCTTCGATGAACCGCCGCACGGCATGCTGTGACATGGCGGATTCGGACCGGGCAATCGTGTCCCGGCCTTGCGCCGACGGTCCGGCGAAAGCGGCGATCAGCGCCGCCGTTCCGTGCGCCGCCAGCCGGCCATCCGCCAGGCCCAGCGCCGGCGCTTCTGCGAACAACGTCTGCAAATGATTGACCAGCATCGCATTCAGTGGATTCGATTTCTTCAGGATGCGCCCGTGAAGGCCGTCGATATCCGCGACATGCGGTTCAAGCATCGCGCGCGGCAGGATCAATGTGAGGCTGTCGTAATCGGGCGCCCGCAAGCTGATGGGACGCAACTTGTCGAGAAAGCAGATGTCTCCGGCGCGCACCTCGGTGGCGCGCCCGTCAGCGTCGAGCGCACATCCACCCTTGGCGTAGACGACCAGGCTGATGTTATCGAGCCCGCTGCGCGCAATCAGCGGCGCTGTCCGTTCAAAATTAGCCGCCGAGGATGTCCCGGAGACGATCGCGACATCTGCGAACTGATAGCTGGTCAGGTTGAGCCTGAACGAAGCACGCGTCTCCGCATCCGGTGCGTCCAAGGTGAACAGCGGAGCCAGGCCGGCGCGCCAGAGATCAAACTCACGCGCGTTGCCGGGCGTGACCGACAGGTCCAAACGGAAGCGGGCCGGCGTTCTGCCACGCGGCTGCGTCGCTGACGGCTTCAAGGCGGCTCTCCGTTCACCGGTGGTGTCCGTGACAACGTGCCTTGTGTGCAATTGGTTTTGCAAGGCGTCTCATTCTTTTGACGCACAGTCTCATTTCCGGGTTCCATCATTTTCGGCTGGAGACCGCCACGGTAGCGTCGAGTCGGAAATCCGGGGGAGTTGGCATTGGTTTCGAGGGGATGCGGTGCGCGTGGCAGCGCCGGCGAAAGACGTGTCATCCGACACCTGTGTGGCAGCGAAGCCACGCCTCTGGAAATGCTGGGGAATCCGCGGCCAAAGGCCTTCCGGACGAAAATGCAAAAGACCAAAGTCGCACGGTCGAGCGCGAACGTGCGCAAGGCATGTTGGGGGAATTGCAATGACATGCAGTGCGCTTGACCGCGTTCTTCGCGCCGCGGCCGGTATCACCGCAGCCTTTGTCGTGATGGCGCTCGTCGGCTCGGCCAACGCCGCCGACATGCCGATAAAGGCCGTGCCGATGAAGGCCCCCTTCGCGCCGTCGTTCAGTTGGACCGGGTTCTATGCCGGCGTGCATGCGGGCTGGGGCTTCAACGATCCCGCCGGCACGTCGACCGCCACCGGCGCGGGGATCACGGGTCTCACCGCACAGCACAATCTCGACTCCAACGGTCCGCTGTTCGGCGGACACGCCGGCTACAACTGGCAGATCAATCCGCGACTGGTGATCGGCATCGAAGGCGACATCACCGGCACCGGGATCAAGACTTCGAGCGCGCAAACGCCGCTCTGTTCGGCGTCGAACCCGCAGTGCGCGCCGGGGCAACCGATCAACGGCGGCGTGATGACCATGTCGCAAGAGGTCAACTGGCTCGCCAGCATCCGTGGCCGTCTCGGCACCACCTGGGGCCCGGGCTTGATCTACGTCACCGGCGGCGCCGCGTGGGCCAACGTCGACTCCAAGGCTGCCACCGGCGACGCCGGCTTTAATTGCTCCTCTCCCGGCGGTGGTTGCAGCTATGCGGCAACGGGCAACGCCACCAGATCCGGCTTCGTCGTCGGCGCCGGCTACGAGACCGCGCTCGCAGGCAACTGGACGGTTCGCGCCGAGTACCTCTACTACAGCTTCGGTGGCGAGACGCTGACTGCGGCAGGCACACCGCAGACGTCTTGCGGCGGAGGCCTCGCGCCGCCTTGCATCACGACCTCCACGTTTCCCGATTTGAACATTCACACCGTGCGGGCCGGCCTGACGTACAAGCTCGGCCAACCAGCTGGCGCGCCCTTCGCGGCCTTCGCGCCGCGTACGGCTGCTGCCGCGCGGAGCTGGACCGGCTTCTATGCCGGCCTCGATGCGGGCTGGGGCTGGGGCAACAGCACCGGCACGTCGATCGTCAGCGTGCCCGGCGATCAGAACGCGATGATCGCGGAGCATGATCTCGGCAACAACGGCCCGCTGTTCGGCGGACACCTCGGCTACAACTGGCAGATCGATCCGAGATGGGTCGCCGGTATCGAGGGCGATATCACCGGCACCGGCATCAAGGTCTCGAGCGCGCAAACGCCGGTCTGTCCCAGGGACACCTGTGGGCCAGCACCCGGCCGTCCGGTGCCCGGTGCTCTCATGAGCCTGTCGCAAGAGGTCAACTGGCTCGCCAGCATCCGCGGCCGTCTCGGCGTCACCTTCGGCCCCGGCATGCTCTATGCCACCGGCGGCGTTGCGTGGGCCAACGTCGACTACAAATCCAACCTCGGCGACGGGGCCTACCTTTGCGACCTGCCCGGCTGCGGTTTCCAGTCCGCGAGCAACACCACGAAAACCGGATGGGTGGCCGGCGGCGGCTACGAGACGGCGTTGATCGGCAACTGGACGGTGCGCGCCGAGTATCTCTACTACAGCTTTGACGGCGAGACCTTGACGGCGGCGGCCACGACAGCAGCGGCTTGCACCGGAGCTGGCTACGCGTCCTGCACCGCCACCTCCACGTTCTCCGATCTGAAGATCCACACCGCACGCGCCGGCGTCAGCTACAGATTCTGACCGAAGCGGGCTCGGCACTCGAAATTGAAAGCCGATCGAGCGCTCTCCGGCAGTGTCCGTGACCACGTGTCTTTGCACACACGTGGTTTTGCAAGGCGTCCCATTCTTTTGACCTACAGTCTCATTTCCGGGTTCCAATCTTCCCGGTTGCAGGCCGCCTCAGTAGCGTCACGCTGGGATTCTGGGGGGCTTGGAATTGTCTTGGTCAAGCAACGCCATTACGGCGACTGGCACCGCAGCCGATTTGTCTCCGCTGTCGGCACTCGCGTTGGCATTGACGAGATGCGTCGCGCTCGAAAGAGCCAGCCGCCAAAATATCAATCGCCAACCTAAGTGGCCGCAAAGCCACAAGTTGCAAAATGCTGGGGGCTCACGCGGCTTTTGCCTTTCCCGGAACGAGTCTAAACGCTCAATCTGCGCCCCGCTGACGCCCTGCGCTGAGTGCGATGGGCGCCAGCATCGAGGGGCGAATTGAAAATGAAACGCAGCGCGTTTGAGCGCATGTTGAAGGCCGCGATCGGTGCCGCCGCGGCGTTTGTCATGCTGTGGCCGTTCGATACGGCGCTGGCGGACTGCACGCCAGCATCCGCCAGCGGCGTATCCGCCGTCTGCACCGGGATCACCAACGGCCAGGGAGGCGGCGCTCCGGGCACGACCGGCCAGAATGCCGGCTACGGCACCGGCGGTGAGTCCAACATCACCGTGACGGTCGCACCAGGTGCGAGCGTCTCGGGGCTTCTGTTCGGAATGACATTTGACAATGCCACCGTAATAAATGCCGGCGCCATCAACGCCACCACCAATGCCGGCATTTTCGTTTTCGGTGACCTCAACCTCATCAATTCCGGCACGATCGGACACAGCGTTGTCGCGAGCGGCACGGCCACTATCTTCAACTCCGGTACGATCAGCCAAGGCCTCGATGCCTCCACGATCAACCTCACCAACACCGGCAACGTCTCGGCCCTTGGCCTCAACGCTGTCCTAGGCAACACCGTCAACATCACCAATTCGGGATCCATCACCAGCGACCTTATCGGCATCGCCGTCCGCATCAGCGGCAACATCGTCAACACCGGCAACATTTCGGGCGGCCAAGCGGGCATCAGCGCCGAGGCCCTCAGCAATATGAGAGTCGTTAATTCCGGCGCCATCACCGGCAGCGCTGTCGGCATCATCGCCTCCGGCACCACCAGCATCACCAATTCCGGCACCATCAGCGGCCCCGCTGCGATTGTGTTCGCCGCCAATGCCGACACGCTGACGCTGCTGCCTGGCTCCAAGATCGTCGGCGCCATCAATCTTGGTGGCGGCGGCGACACGGTCAACTTCCGCACCGGCAACCAGATCCTGACGTTCGACACGCTCGCTGGCGCGACCATCACCGGCACCGTACCGTTCGCGGTGTCGGGCAATCAGGTCGCAACGATCGATCCGACGCCGTTCGCCGCGAACGGCCGCGTGCTCGGCGACTTCTCCCGCAGCGTGTCGCAAGCGGTGCCGGACTTCGGCAACAAGCCTGCGGCCACAGGCGGCGCACCGATGGGCTATGCACCGCCCTCGGCGTCGTCGGTGGTGTCGTCGGCGTTCGACGGCATGCCGGGACTTCAGGCCTATGCGGCCGACCAAGCTGTATTCAAAGCGCCGACCGTGGTTCAGGCCGACGGCACCGCGATCTGGGCGCGCGGTTTCGGCGGCTATCGCACGCAGAATGCCGACGGCGTGCTGCTGCGCACCTCGAACACGTTCTACGGCGGCGCGATCGGCATCGAGAAGCAGGTGCGGTACGACCTGCGCGTCGGCGCGTTCGCGGGCGGCGGCACCACGCGCTCGACCATCGAGCTCAACACCGGCGACACCAACAGCAATCTCGGCTTCGGTGGACTCTATGCCCGATACTTCCGCGGCGCGTCGTTTCTCTACGCGGCCGTGCAAGGCGGCGGCTCGCAGAACGACACGTCGCGCAACATCAACAACAACCTTGCGGCCGGTGGTTTGGAAACCGCCAAGGGCAGCTACAGCGGCTGGTATATTAGTCCCGAGCTGAGGCTCGGCCACAACATCGCGCTCGGCCGCGTGATGGATTCGCAGTACACGCTGACGCCGAGCATCGGCGTGCGCTATCTCTACGGCTCGTTCGGCGGCTACACCGAGACCGGCTCGACCGCGAACCTCACGGTGAACTCGCAGACCGTCGGCACGCTGGAAGAGCGCGCCGAACTGAAGCTCACCCGCGCCACCCAATTCAACGCCACCACCGCATTGCTGATCGACGTCACCGGCGGCGCACTCGGCGTGCAGCGCGTCGGCAGCAACACCGTCAACGCCGCCCTGCTCGGCCAGTCGATCCCGTTCGCCGTGCCCGGCAAGGACGACACTTGGGGCGGCTTCGGCGGCGCCGGCATGGAGTGGCGCACCGGCGATGTCGGTCTGTTCGCCTCCGGCGAATATCTCTGGCTGTCGGATTCCAGCACTGTGATCAGCGGCAAGGGTGGCGTGCGTGTCGCGTTCTGAGCGTCGTGAGGGGAGCGAAGGAATGACGTGGGGGTGGCTCAGGGCTGATGGTGCCGCGTTCGGGATAGCGTCTCTTCGTCCGGCGTTGATCGCCGCGGCGTCGGTGGTGGCACTGGCGCAGACCGCGCAGGCTGCTCCGCCTTCGCCGCCGGCTCTAAACTGGACCGGCTTCTATGCCGGCGGCAATCTCGGATACGGCTTTGGCGACACGCGCGCGGTGATCGCCAACGACAGTCCAGATTCCGCTCGGCTCGCGCCCGCGGGAATCATCGGCGGCGGACAGCTCGGCTATCGCTTTCAGCAGCGATGGCTCGTCATCGGCGCGGAAGCGGATCTGCAATGGAGCGGCCAGGACAGCCTGCTGTGCGGGTATGCGACCAGTCGCGGCTGCTCGGGCCCGATCACCAACTACCGCAGCACGAGCCTGGATTGGTTCGGCACGGTGCGCGGGACCCTTGGCTTCGCGCAGGGCAATTCGCTTCTGTACGCCACCGGCGGCTTTGCCTACGGCCGCATCCAAAACCAAGCGAGCGGTATCGACCTCGGCGGCTCGCAGTTTGCAAGCGGCGACGCGGCGACAACCCGGACCGGCTGGACCATCGGCGCCGGCGTCGAGACCAGGCTTCCGGCGAGCAACTGGTCGGTCAAGCTCGAATACCTCTACCTCGACTTCGGCCACTCGTCCTATGCGCCGCAGTGTGCGGGTGCCCCTCCCGGCGCCATCTTCGACTGCAGCTTCATCTTCCGGCCCGCACCAAACATCGAGACGTCGGACCGCGACCATGTCGTCCGCATCGGGCTAAACTACAACTTTGGCGGCGCGCAGCCTGCGGCTATGCCGGCACCGCTTCGTGCCGCGCCGATGCCAGCCGTCGACTGGAGCGGCTTCTACATCGGCGGCAATGTCGGCTACGGCGTCGGTCACGATCGCCTTGAACTCACAAGGCTCAAGCCCAACCCGGCGGCACCGACCAGCGTCACGTCTCTGCCGCAATCGCCCAACGGAATCACCGGCGGCGGACAGGCGGGCTACCGCTTCCAGCGCGGCTGGTTTGTGATCGGCGCCGAAGCGGACTTCCAATGGAGCGGACAGCGGGACGCGTCGTGCCTGAGCTGCGTCTTCTTCGTTCAGTATGACGAGAAGCGCGAGTGGTTCGGCACGGTGCGGGGCGTTGCCGGTGTCGCGCAGGGCATCAGCCTCTGGTACCTCACCGGCGGTTACGCCTACGGACGCTTCGCGATCGACAAGACGACGCCGGCTTCCGACCCCATCAATGCGAGCATCACCGCTCAGAAGGGCGGCTGGACCGCGGGCGCGGGCGTCGAGACCAGACTCGGGGCCAGCAACTGGTCGGCCCGGCTCGAATATCTCTACATGGACCTTGGCGACGTGACGTTCTTCGGCACCTGCACGGCCGCGGTGGGCATCTCGTTCAATCTGAGGACCGGGCAATGCGAACGGCTGAACAACTCCATGTCCGATCACATCGTCCGCATCGGATTGAATTACACGTTCGGCCAGCCGCCGCGATAGCAAGCGCCGCATGACGGCATTCGCCTCCGGCGAATATCGCTGGCTGTCGGATTCCAGCAGCGTGGTCAGCGGCAAGGGCGGCGTCCGCGTCGCGTTTTGACGTCCAGGCGCTGTCGCCCCTTCTCATCTGATGTATGATCCTCGCGGGCGGCGACCAATCGCGCTTTGATGCGCAATGGAGGCGTCGGTGGGTCTTTTCGATGAATTGGGCGGGTCGCTGAAGGGGGCTTTGGGATCGGCCGCAGCCGCAGCTGCGCCGGCTCTGATCTCGGCGGTGCTAGCGAAGACGAATTTGGGCGATCTCTCGGGGCTCGTGAACCAGCTCCAGCAGGGCGGGCTCGATGCCCAGGTGAAATCCTGGCTCGGCAACGGCGCCAATCTTCCGGTATCCGCGGATCAACTCAAAGCCGTCCTGGGCAGCGATCAGGTCAGGCAGATCGCCGAGCATTTCGGCATTCCGACCGACGCCGCGCTGAAATATCTCGCCGAGCATCTGCCGACCACCGTCGATCAGGCGAGCCCGAACGGCGTGGTGACGAAGGGCTGAGAAAGCCAAAACTTTCCATCGACTCGGGCTCTCTCTCCCCGTCATCCTGAGGCGCGAGCGCAGCGAGCCTCGAAGGATGAACGGCCCGGCTGTGCAACAACGGGGCCGTCGCCCTTCGAGGGGCACGATAGCGCGTCGAAGACGCGCGTGAACGCGCTTAGGGCGCGGCCGCCTCCGGGTGACAGGGAGAGAGCTGGCCCGTTGTGACGGAGGCCCGTTGCCCATCCCGATTCCGAATTGCCGGTTTTGAATTGGCGCATGTCCGGTTCTAGAACCAGCAGCACCCATTCTCCAATGCAACCGGAATCGATCTCATGCAAAACCTCCTCTGGCCGGCCGTCCTGACGGTCGGCGCTGGCGTCAGCGTCCTTATCCAGCAAGCTCTGAATGCCAATCTGCGGACGGAACTGAACTCCGCGGCGTGGTCGGGTTTCATGAGCTACTTTGTCGGCGTCGTTTGCATGATCGTGCTGGCTGTCGCCGTGCGCGATCCGCTGCCGTCGGCGGCCACCATCGCGCGGGTGCCGGTATGGGCGTGGAGCGGTGGCGTGTTCGGCGCGATCTTCATCGGCCTGTCCATCGTGACGATTCCGAAGCTCGGCGGAGCCGCCTACATCGCGCTCCTGGTGCTGGGCCAGATGATCGCGGCCCTCGCCGTCGATCACTTCGCGTGGCTGGGCGTTCAGGAGCGACCCATCGACCTGCCGAAGATGCTGGGCGTCGCGTTGCTGATCGGCGGGGTGTTCCTGATCCGGCGCTGACGCGAAGTCCGCCTCAAGCGGCAACCGACTCGTCGTTCGACGGCAAGTCGGTCAGCCTTCGGCATCGGCCTTCACGCGCGCCCGATTCGAGTCACGCACCAAGGCGGCGCTGGTATCGGTCATCGCCGTCCGGCAATTCTCCGCCTCCCTGCACAGCGCGATGCGACTCCGACGAAGCCGGCCAGCGAGGCTCCAGGCCTCTTCCAGAAGGCGCGTGGTTTCCAGGATCGGGGGAAGAGTCGAATGGCGGCGAGACATCGGCCTGGATAACTGCAGTTTCGCTTTGTGGTTCCGTTCGTTCGCGCAGACACCATGCGCAAAAAAAGGGCCGCCCTTTCGGACGGCCCCGGTCTCAGATCAATCGCTTCCTCTGAAATAACTTGCGTATCGTTTGCGGGCTGCCCCTGAACATGAGGCGACCATGCGTGAGGTGAGGTTCGTCGTAAAGTGACTTAGGTCACACATCGATGATTTCGTCACGGCAATGAGGGACGCACCGGCCGGCGTCATGGCTTCGCTTGGCAGAACGAACTGGCTGAAGTAATTTTGGCCGCAGAAGCTCCCAGCGGGACGTGCCGAATCCCAATCATTGCAATGGGCAGCACGGATGCCATCGGCGGGCGTCCCGATCCATCTTCAGAATTGAGAGCGCCGGGCGCAATGCACGACGCCGGAAGAACTGTCCTCGCGGGCGATTTCCGCATCTGGCCGCAACGATCGATACGACCATTTATGGAGAGACAAATGAATTGCCGCAGCATTCCGAGTGTTTTCGCCACGATCTCCTTGGGGCTTGCATTGTCTGGCTTCGTTGCCTCGAATACGGCAAGAGCCGCAGAGATCAAGCTCCTCTGCGCGGTGGCTCTGCATCCGGCCATGGATGCACTGATCCCGGATTTCGAAAAATCGTCGGGACACAAAGTCATGGCCGCCTACGGAAACGCGGGCGCCATCGCGGACCGTTTTCAAAAGGGTGAGACCGCCGATCTTCTGATAAACGCCGCGCCGCTGATGGATCAGGTTCGAGCACAAGGCAAAGTCGTGGCTGGCGACCGCATCATCATCGCGAAAGTCGGCGTCAGTGCTTTCGTGCGCAAGGGTGCCGCGCAGCCCGACATCAGTTCGACCGACGCCTTCAAACGCTCGATGCTGGCCGCGGCATCGATCATTTACCCCGATCCGGCCGGCGGTGGTGCGAGCGGCATCTACATGGCCAAATTGCTCGAGCAATTGGGCATCGCTTCGGAAATGAAACCCAAGACCAGGCTCTCTCCGTCTGCGAACGTGCTGTACGCAAGCGTGGCCAGTGGCGACGTTGAGATCGGCTTCAATCAAATCAGCGAAGTCCTGGCTCAGCCGAGCGTCGAATTCGCTGGCCCGCTGCCCTCTGCGATTCAGAACTACACCCAGTTCGCCCCTGGCATTGTGACCGGCAGCAATCAGGCCGAGGCCGCGGGCGCGCTGGTCACGTTCCTGACCTCGCCCGCCGCCAAGACTGTTCTGAAAGCAAAGGGGTTCGAATAAGGGGCCGCCCTGGCAGCCGTCATCTCAGCCCTGCCTGCTCGAGCAGCGGATAGGTGTGCTGTTGAAAATGGCGCATGTCGGCGATGTAGCGCGGCCACGACAGCAGAACGCCGTCGAACCCGGCTTTGGCGAGCATCGCCAGTCCATCGACGACCTGTTCCTTCGTGCCGATCAGCGGAAATCCGCCCCATCCGGCCATGAAATGCACTTTGATCGCCTGCAGCGCCTCCGGCGGCAGCGTCTGGGCGTTCATGCCCATTGTCTGCACCAGATTGTCGACGGCTGCGCGATCGCCCTTTTTGTGCACGTAGTCGTCGAAATAGGCCTTTGCCTCGGCCTCGGTGTCGCCCTGCACCACATAGGCGTAGGTCCAGATCAGCAGTTCGCTATTGTATTCCTCGCGCGCAAAGGCGCGGTAGTGCTCGACCCGCTTCTTGAGATATTCGAAGTCGTGCGCTTCGAGGATGACGAAAGCCACGTCGCAATATTTTGCCGCATAGTGCCGACCCTTGTCCGAGCCGCCGGCGTTCATCACGACGGGGTGAGGCTGCTGCAGCGGCTTCGGCGCCAGCACCGCGCCTTTCACCTGATAGTAGCGCCCATCGAAATCGACCTCGCCGTCCTGCGTCCAGAGCCGCTTGATGATCTCGAGCCACTCGATTGCGCAGTCGTAGCGATCATCGTGCGGCATCTGCGGCGCGCCGAACATCTCGATTTCGGGCTTGTACCAGCCGGTCACGATGTTGAGCGCAAAGCGTCCACGGCTGATGTGATCGATCGTCGTGGCCTGCTTCGCCGCCATGATCGGGTGCATCGTCGGCACGTGAGAGGTCGCGAAGATCCCCGGATGGGTGGTCGCTCCGGCAATGCCGGCCGCCCAGGAAAAAGTCTCGAACCCCTGTCCATTGAAATCGGTGACGCCGCCGAAGCCTTTCCAGCGTCCGACCGGAACCAGCGCTTCGAATTGCATGGCGTCGGCGAGCCGCGCCAATTCGAGCGTGTTGTCCCAGGTCGCTTCGAGCGCTCCGTCGATGGTCGATATGGCGCAGCCACCGCTGAGATTGGTCGAGAACGTGCCGAGCTTGAGCTTGCGGTCGCCGAACAGCGGATTGCTGTTTTCGCGGAGCTGCCGAACGCGCTTTGCCGCTTCCGTCATGTTTCCACCAGTTGATTTCGACACCCGCGCGTCTTCGCGGTTTCGGCATCGACGATGCGAGTTCGATGCAGCCCGGTCAATCAATCAAAGACGCGATGCGCCTTTGCGAAAGGAATCCTGCGCCCACAGGAAAATGGGGTCATGGGGAACACGTTGCATGACCCGGTTTGGAGGCGATAGGCTTCGTCCGGCCGCAAACACATGTGGCCCGGGAGGAAGCCGTGTCGCACGCAGCATCCGACGCCGCCGGAATGCATTCCTTCATACTCGCCGCCGAACCGCGCGGCGGCAAGCTGCAACAGTGGCAAAGCGCCATTCTCGAAACGTTCGGCGCGATCGACATGCGGATTCGCGATGACGCCCACTTCAGCGGCGCCATCCGGCGCGTGGGCCTTCAGGGCCTGCAACTGACCGAAGTCCGCAGCAGCAGCGAGTGTGCGCGCCGAACGCGTCGGCATCTGTCCGGCAGCGTCAACGATGCGGTCGCGCTGCTTTTGATCCGGCACGGCAACGTCCAGATCGACCAGTACACCCGGCGCAATGTGGTGGGCGCCGACAGCTTCACCTTGCTGGATCTGGCGGAGCCTTATGAGTGGATGCACGTGCGACCCGCGCATGTGATCGGGATCAAGATGTCGCGACAAGCTCTCGCCGAGCGCGTTGGCTTCCTTGGATCGCACGCGGGCGTCATGCGCAGCGCGGCCACAGGCATCGGGCGGCTCACGGCAGATTTCCTGGAATCGTTCGCGAGCCAGGCGGATGGCCTTCCCGCAAGCGCCGGCGCTGTGTTTGAGCGTCAATTTCTCGACTTGGCCGAACTGCTTTTGACCGCTCGGAAAACCGGGACGTCGCTGCCGCAAACGACCCCCGCCGAAGCCGTTTATTGGCGCGCCCTCGCCTTCATCGATCGCCGCCTGTCCGACGTCGACCTCTCGCCCCAGGACATCGCGAGCGCGATCCCGGTCTCGCTTCGTCATCTGCACGCGACCTTCCAGTCCTTCGGCGCATCGGTCTACGAAACGATCCTGAGCCGGCGGCTAGCGCTTTGCCACACCCGCCTTCTTGCCGATCCGCAGGCTCGGATCGGCGACATTGCCGATCAGGCAGGCTTCAGAAACCACGCTCACTTCAGCACGAGATTCAAGGCCATGTTCGGCGTCTCTCCGCGCGACATTCAGCGCTCGGCTCGCACAAGCCAATTGCGGGAGTAGGATCACACTCTTGCATTGACGGCTGGGGTCAAGGGAATGTGAATGTGACGAGAGACCATTTTGGTAGAGCGTTCGCCCTTGCCTGCCACATCGAAGAATCACCGCCCGGCCTCTTCGTCCTCACGAAAATCACCTGTTAAACCTGATGAGAGCGGCCCCGATGGCCAAACGACGAATAGCTAGAACGTTTCGGAAGTTGTCCGACTTTTTCGACCCCGCTCCAAAGATGGCACCGTCGTCGCCTGGCAGGAGCGAATACAAGGCGCATTGGAATTCACTGGCCCAATCTGAGTCCGACGCGAAAATGGCCGTTAGTGGCTATGTCGATGAGACCCGCTATCGGGAAACAGCGCTCGCAACGATCGCGACGCTGAGGGAGACCGTGGGCATCGACGCCGGAGACACAGTCCTTGAGATCGGAGCTGGCGTTGGAAGGGTCGGCGCAGTGCTTGCTCCGCTTTGTCGCGAATGGATTGGGACCGATGTGTCGGATCACATGGTCGACCATATGAAACGCCGCTTGGCGAGTTATCCAAATACGCGCGCCTTGACGATCAGCGGTTTTGATCTGAAGCCGATCCAATCTCAGTCGATCGACCTTGTTTATTGCACGGTCGTTTTTATGCATCTCGAAGAATGGGATCGTTACAACTATATTGCGGAGGGCTTCCGGGTCCTGAAGCCAGGCGGCAGAATGTTCGTTGATAACGTCAATCTGCTTTCCGATGCAGGATGGGAATTCTTCGAGGTGCACCGAGCAACATCCCCCGCCGACCGACAAGCACATCATAGCAAGACGTCCACGCCACAAGAATTGGAAACATATTTCAAGCGCGCCGGCTTTACCGGAATTGCCCAGAAGACTTTCGATCTTTGGATTTACACTTGGGGCATCAAATCGCTTTAAGCCCCAAATCTCGCTCATCGTGATCCATTGGCATTGGGGCTGATGCGACGAAAAGCAATGTCTGCTTGGCCCCTATAGCGACCGAGTGCGGCAGAGGTGGTGGAGAAGCTGGGCTATGCGATGGGGATCGTGCGTGATTCGCTCGCATCAGGCTGTGAAGCATGAACGCTGCCAGGGCATGATCGCGAAAAGTGTGAAGCGGTTTTCGGAAAAGATCATGCCCAAACAAGAGCAGGAGCGACGGATCTGATTCAACGAAGTTGAATCAGATCCTAGCGACCACTTCAATTCGTCGTGGTCTTGACGCCGCGCATGGACACGAGCTTTTCCTCGCGAAATCGGAGAATGAGCCATGCGGTCTCTTCGAAACCGTGTGCGAGCTTTCCCTTGTGAGAATACACCGTCTGAGCAGCGTCCGACTTCGACGGCGGTCCCAGCGCCTTGACGACCTCCGAACGCGACATGCCCAAATGCAGCTTGCCGTCGAAGACGAGGGGCGCGAACTTTTCCGGGATGATGGGGCAATCGGTCGAGGTCCCGGTGTCTTTCCCGGTGAGCTCTTCAACGATCTCTATGATGCGATGGTCCGGGCCGCCCAGCTCTCCGCTGGACAACCATAGTCGATGCTGCGCGCGCCTGTAACACAGCCAATAGATGCTGCCTCCAGCGTCGCCCTGGTGTTGGATGGTCCCTTCCCCCACGGCTTTGCGGACCGCGGCGAGCGGCGTCTCCTCGAAGCGGCCGGCGAATGCGCCGAGCGAAAAGCGGGTCGCCAATCTTTTCACGACCGTCGGCGGCACGCGCTCGAACACATGTTCGTCGAGTGGAGGCGGCGGTGTCTGCGCGGAGCAGTCGTCCGCGGGGATCGCGAAAAGGAGAAGCAGCAAGAAGAGCGTCTTTCGACCTTTATATATTTCTTGCTTCAGCAGGTCGCGCCCAGACGTCGCGAGTGCGGACGTCAATTTCTGAGTGACGGACACGTCAGTCTGTCTCCTGCCATCAAGACAGGCCCAACATATCACAGCTGAGTGTGGAGGAGCCTACATCGGAAGGGCCCGCTTTCGGCAAATCGCGGCCTGAGCGCTCCTTTGCGCCTGCGCTAGCCCTTCGCGCCTTTCGGCCACTTCAGCGGCCAGCTCACGATATGATCCTCGAGCTGGTCGTCCGGCACGTCGAGCTCGCTCGCGCCGACCTTGCCGCGCACCGAGATGCCGGCCTGGTGCACGGTGTTGGGGTCACCCGAGACGAGCGGGTGCCACCAGTTCAGATCCTTGCCGGCCGCGACGAGCTTGTAGGCGCAAGTCGGCGGCAGCCATGAGATACGGTTGATGTTGCGTGTGGTGAGCGTCACGCAGTCCTTCACCTTCGCCGAGCGGTTCTTGTAGTCGGTGCAGCGGCAGCTGGTGCCGTCGAGCAGCTTGCAGGACACGTTGGTGTAAAAGGTGCGGTCGGTGCCCTCTTCCTGCAGCTTGTTGAGGCAGCAGCGGCCGCAGCCGTCGCACAGGCTCTCCCATTCGGCCTGCGTCATGTCCTTCATGGCCTTGCGCCGCCAGAACGGCAGTTCGCCTTCGGGGTCTGGGCTTTGCGGGCGCTTCAGCGGGGGCATGACGCGGTGGTAGCGGCAATCGAAGGGGTTGGACAAGGGCTCATCACCAAATCAGGATTTCTCTCCACCTCATCCGGAGTTGCAAGGCGTTAAGTCTTATCCGCTACGAACCACGTCGTTTCAGACAGGACGTGGCCATGACCGAGACCGCCAAAGAAACCGCCAAGAAAGCCGCAAAGCGGAAAGAATTCGAACTCGACCATCTGCTCCACCCCGCCGGCGCCTTCGCGAGTCCGATGGATGTGGTGGACGACACCGACATGACCGTCCAGGAGAAGCGCGCGATCCTCGCCGCCTGGGCCTCCGACGCCTGCGCCGCCGAGGCCGCGCCTGAACTGCGCAACCCGCAGACCGCGGGCAACGCGCGCTTCGAGGACATCATGGAGGCCTTGAACAAGCTCGACCGCGCCGCGGCCGACCGGCCTGACTACGGCCGGTTCATCAACCGCGCCCGCCGCTGGAAGGAACTTTATCGCAACGATCGCGGCGGCCGTTCGCTGTTCGGCTGACGGGGCAGCGTTCGCAGAGCGTCGCTTCCACAAAGCGTTTTTGTTCTTGCTATGTTCGCAAATCACGCTTAGACGGCGACTCGCCTCGTTCGTTGAGGGCGTCATCTAGAGACGTCTATTTGGCGGAGCGAGGTGTGGCGCCTGCAGGCGTGGCTCGTGACCACGTCCCAGGGTGCGAGGTCATTGTCCGTCCCCGATGAGGGGGCCGCCTTCAGTGGCAGGGCGCGGTCGGGTGAAAGCGGGCGCAAATGCCCCCTGGAGCATGGTGGGTGAAAACCCAGCCGGTCCGACCGAATCTCGAACGGTGGCCTCGCAACAAATCGCCACGAGTGGAGCGCCGGGAGGCGAGCGGGCTTCGCAAAAGCCCGCGGCACCTCCCAAGGGTGCCGACGACCACGTAGCGCCAACCGGCGCTCCGCGCCCTCACTCATGTGAGGGGCAAGGAAGGATAGAGGCGCTGGCCCCGCGCCTGCTTTGAAGGGGCCGATGAATCACGCCCGCATGTCGAGACGACTCAAAGAGGTGGCTTGCCAGGACGTGGCACGACGCTGCCGCTCTTGAACCGGAACCTGAGAAACCCGGAGAAATGTGATGGGGACAACAGTTTTTTCCTCGGAATCGCGTTTACCTTCGAGCGTCTGCACGGTGGAAGACGGCCTTACGATGGTCTAAAAGTTTCAGAAAGGTGAAGTGCGACACCCCCGGGGCCGGGGGCGCTTCCCTTTGGCTTCGAGGTTGCGGCGGTGCGCGAACTCTATCCCGATCCCGAAAAGGACTGGAAACCTAAGATCCGACGCTGGCTCCTGGAGTCGGACGCGCGCTTCGACGACTTCATGTTCCAGGCAGGACGCTGGACGCGCGAGATCTACGAGCGGTTCTCCATGTTCATGGACCGTTTCCACATCGGCGGCTGGCGGCGCTGGGTGTTCATCGAGCCGCTCTCGGAGGCCGCGACGCTCGGCGTCGGCGGCATGATCGTGATGCTGGCGCTGGCCCAGTCGGCCTTCCGCGAAACCGCGGACGACGACTGGCTGAAGAAGTCCGAACTCGCCGTCACCTTCCTCGATCGCTACGGCAACGAAATCGGCAGCCGCGGCATCAAGCACAACGACTCGATCCCGCTCGAGGAATTCCCCGACGCGCTGATCAAGGCCACCCTCGCCACCGAAGACCGGCGCTTCTACGACCACTTCGGCATCGACGTGGCCGGCACGCTCCGCGCCTTCACCACCAACCTGCGCGCCGGCGGCGTGCAGCAGGGTGGTTCGTCGCTCTCCCAGCAGCTCGCCAAGAACCTGTTCCTCACCAACGAGCGAACCATCGAGCGCAAGATCAAGGAAGCGTTCCTGGCGATCTGGCTCGAGTCGCGGCTCACCAAGAACGAGATCCTCAAGCTCTATCTCGACCGCGCCTATCTCGGCGGCGGCGCCTTCGGCGTCGATGCCGCGGCGCAGTTCTATTTCAACAAGTCGGCGCGCGACGTGAACCTCGCCGAGGCCGCGATGCTGGCCGGCATGTTCAAGGCGCCGACCAAGTACGCGCCGCACGTCAACCTGCCGGCGGCGCGCGCCCGCGCGAATCAAGTGCTCGACAACCTGGTCGAAGCCGGCTTCATGACCGAGGGTCAGGTGTTCGGCGCCCGGCGGAACCCCGCGACCGCGGTGGACCGCCGCGACGACCGCGCGCCGAACTACTTCCTCGACTACGCCTACGACGAGGTGAAGAAGCTCGTTTCCACCTTCCCGAAGTCGATGAACGAGCGCGTGTTCCTGGTGCGGACCACCGTGGACACGGGTCTGCAGCGCGTCGCCGACACGACGGTCGAGAACCTGCTCAAGCAATACGGCCGCGACTATCACGCCAGCCAGTCCGCGGTGGTGATCGCCGACCTCGAAGGCGGCGTGCGCGCCATGGTCGGCGGCCGCGACTACACGGCGAGCCAATTCAACCGCGCCACTGACGCGCTCCGCCAGCCGGGCTCCTCGTTCAAGCCTTACGTCTACGCGATGGCGCTCGAGAGCGGCATGAAGCCGACGACCACCGTGGTCGACGGCCCGGTCTGTATCGGCAACTGGTGCCCGCACAACTACGAGGGCAGCTATCGCGGCGCGATGACACTGACATCCGCGATGACGCACTCGATCAACACGATCGCGGTGAAGCTCTCGATCTCGATCGGCAACGGCAATCCCAAGATCGGCCGCGCCAAGATCGTGGCGCTGGCCAAGAGCATGGGCCTGCGCACGCCGCTGCCGGACACCCCGTCGCTGCCGATCGGTGCCGACGAAGTGACCGTGCTCGACCACACCGTGGCCTATGCGACCTTCCCGAACCTCGGCAAGGCGGTGACGCCGCACGCGTTGCTCGAAATGCGCACCGGCGACGGCAACGTGATCTGGCGGTTCGACCGCGACGGCCCGAAGCCCCGGCAGGTCATGCCCCCGGCGATCGCGACCGACATGATCTACATGATGAACAAGGTGACCGAGGAAGGCACCGCCCGCCGCGCGCTGCTTCCGGGCATCCGTATCGCCGGCAAGACCGGCACCACCAACGCCTTCCGCGACGCTTGGTTCGTCGGCTACACGGGCAACATGGTCGGCGGCGTCTGGATCGGCAACGACGACTACTCATCGACCAACCGCATGACCGGCGGCTCGCTGCCCGCGATGGTGTGGCAGGCGATCATGAGCTACGCGCACCAGGGCATCGAGATCAAGCCGCTGACCGGGCTGCCGCCTGCGGCTGCGCCGACGCCGGCGAAGAACCAGCTCGTCTCGCAGGGCTCCGGCCCGCCGGTGCTGCGCCCGACCTTGCTGACCGCGCGCGGCACCCAGGTGCTGATCCAGATCGAGCACATGATGGATGACGCGGCGCGCACCCTGCCCGCTGGCTCGGTGGTGTCCGACGTCTCGGCCGATCCGCTCCGTCCGACCGACGTCGCGCCGAAGTCTGGTGCTTACGCTTCGGCGAGCGCTCCGGTCAGCGGCAACTAGGGCATTTCGTGCGCCTTGTTCTTGGATTGTTGTTCTCGCTCGCCGTCGCAGCCTGCGTCGGACTCGGCACCACGTGGCTGGTGCTGACGCGCGGCACCGCGTTCGGCGCGATCCCTATCGGCGCCTGGGTGGCGTGGCCCAAGAGCGGCACCCGCGACGTCGATCCCTACACGCGGGCGACCTTCGCCCGCACCGGGGAGCTCCCGGTCGGCTCCGGCGACGGCGTCGCCTTCTACGCCCGCACCGACGACAACGGCCGCACGCTCGACGGCCGCTGCGACGTGCTGGTGTCGGGCACCACGCCCCAGGCGCGGTTCTGGACGATCACGCTCTACGACTCGCAGGGCAAGCTGATCGGCAACTCGGTCGACCGTCAGGGCTTCACCAGCCAGGAGGTGGTGCGCCGCTCCGACGGCAGCTTCGACGTCACGGTGGCGCCGCGCATCCGCTCGGGCAACTGGCTGCCGACCAACGGCATCGACAATTACGTGCTGGTGCTGCGGCTCTACGACTCGCCGGTCGGCGTCGCGACCCGCGCGGCGCGCGAGGCGCCGATGCCTTCGGTGACGGTGCAGTCATGTCCGTGAGATTCTCGCCATGATCCGCTGGCTGCTCTGGCTGCTGGCAGGCGTGCTGCTCGGCGGTATCGTGCATCTCGTCGCGGTGCTGATCCTGCCGCGAACGGCGACGCAGGATGCCTATTCGCGGCTGACGCCGATCGCGCCGGTGAATGCCGTCGCCTCGGTGCCGCAGCCCTCGCCGCAGAGCGAGACCATGCCGTTCATGGATCCGGCCTTCGCCACCGCGGTGTGCCGCTATGATCTCACCGACGGGCCGATCAAGCTCACCGTGCCGGTGAGCCCGTCCTACACGTCGGTGTCGTTCTACACGAGGCGCGGCGTCTCCTATTACGCCATCAACGACCGTGCCGCCGGCCGCCGCCTGATCGAGCTCGAATTGATGACGAGCGACCAGCGCGCCAACCTGCCGGAAGACGAAGAGGTCACCGCGGCCGACCGGCTGATCGTGGAATCGCCGACCAGCACCGGGCTGATCATGGTGCGGGCGCTCGCCGCCGAGCCCGGCCTGATGCCGGCGGTGCGCGCCTCGCTGAGCGGCACCACCTGCCGCCAGCAGCCGATGCCGGTCGCGGGCGATTAGGCGCTGTTGTACTGGCTGATGCGCTGCTGCAGGAGCCCGAGCTGGCGCTCGGCCTCGACGGCGATCGGCGACGGCGCTGCGATCACCATGCGCTCCAGCGCGACCCGGTAGGACGCCACCCGCTCGTCGAGCGAGCCCTGCACCCAGCGGATGACGTTGCGGTTCTCGGCCATCCGGAACTTGGTGTTGTTGCTTTCCTCCGGGGTGAGGTTCGAGACATAGCCGAGCGCCTTGGCGCGCTTGTCATCCATATCCTGGACATAGTGCGCAGTCTGGAAGAACGGATCGAGCCGGATCACGTCGTTGCGGATGTCCTCGATCAGTTTGTTGTAGCGCGCGGTCTGCGAACGGTACGGCGTGGTGAAGAGCCGGGAGGCGTATTCGTTGCGGTCCGGATAGGGCCAGGTGCGCGAGCCCAGACCCAGTTCGCCGAGGAAGCTGTACCACTTGTTGCGGTCGTAGGGCGGATCGATCAGCGGATAGGCGAGATCGCGGAGCCTGCGCTCTTCGTCGGTGAGGCCGTGACGCCAGACCGGATCGCCCTGCTCGCGCGTGGTGACCGGACCCATCCAGGCATGGACGTCGTCGTTGTAAAGAGTTGGCCGCACCCGGCCGAAGTCGGCGTTGACGCCGCAGCCGCTCAACAATGCGGACGCGGCCAGGATCGGGATCGCAATGGCGATCGACCGGTATCGCATCCGGGGCACTCCCTGCGTTCGAGCTGTTCGCTGCTCAACGCGAATTGCGTCGCCGCCGCCTGCGGCCTGGCGTGGCGCTATCGCCGCCGGACAGTCCGTTGGTCGGCTGGTCGGGGTGACGCTCGATTCGCACCACAGGAAGAATGATCACGCTCGCTGGCTCGGAGCTGGCGTCCACGTAGCGGCCGCCGCCGAGAGGTCGTTGCCCTTCTGGAAACTGCACGATGATTCCCATGCCCCTCCTCCCCCGACGGCGGAAGGGACGGTTTGCCCCGGCCGGCGGTTGGATCGCACCACCATTTAAGAGCGAGCATGGTTAACGCTCCGCTAACGGAACGGGCGTATGGCTGTCAGTGAGAGTACTTACCAGCGAATTGCGGTGTTCGTGCCCCATGACTTCCACGCAAAAAACTGACGCGCCAGCCAACGCCCTCGTCAGCGACCAGGAACTGAACAACCCGGAGCTCAACGGACTCGTGAGCTTGTCGAACCGCGACGGTGTCGACATCCGGCCGACTCTGCTGCGTGTCATCACCGATCTCTATCTGCAGAAAACCGATCACACCGAGCAGGAATCGCAGCGCTATGAGCGTCTCGCGCTCAAACTGATCGAGCGCGTCGATGCCAAGACCAGAGCGACCATCGCGCAGAAGATCGCGGGCTATCCCAACGCGCCGGCTGCGGTGCGGCAGCGGCTGCTCCAGGACTACATCAAGCTCAGGGCACCTGAAGAGCCTCAAGCTCCGACCGCAAATCAGATCTTCCAGCCCGCCGACAGCAAGCGGCTGGCGCCCGGCAAGGCCGCGGCGAGCGAACTCAGCGAGCTGTTCTTCACGGCCAACGCCGAGGAGCGGCGGCTCATTCTGCTCAACCTGCCCTACGCGCCGATCACACCGGCCGAACCGATCGAGCCCGCCGCGGCGAAGGCCGCCATCCAACGGCTCGAAGTCGCATCTCTCAACCATCGCATCGAGGCGTTCGCGCGCGAGCTCGAGCAGACCCTGTCGGTCTCGCGCGAACTCGCGCATCGCATGGTCATCGATCCGGGCGGCGAGCCGATCGTGGTCGCAGCCTCGGCTCTGCAAATGCCGGCTGCGGTGCTGCAGCGGATTCTGCTCTGCATCAATCCGGTGATCAGCCAGTCGGTGCAGCTCGTCTATGATCTCGCGCTGTTGCATGAAGACCTGAAGGCGGCATCGGCGCTGCGGATGATCGCGATCTGGCAGGCCACCCACCATCCGGAGACCAAACCGGGCGCCGGGAGCAAGTCCAAGACCGTGCAACCGATCGCCGCGCCGACGCCGGAGCCGCAGCGCGCTGTTGAGCGCGTCACCGAACCGCGCGCGGTCGAGCAACGAACTGTCGAGCAGCGCCGCTCAGCGTTCTCGGTGCTGCGTCCCAAAATCCTTTGGGAAAACCACGCCAAATCGCGCAACTCCGACAGCGCCTAGCGCTTTCGTCAGGTCACCACCGTGTCGAGAAAGCTTCGGCCGGCGCGGTCCTCGACTTCGACGATCCAGATGTCGGGATCGAACTTGATCTGCCGCGCGAGATAAGCCTCTGCATCGGCTTCCGTGGCCGGCTGCGTCTTCAGCGCGCGGATGAACGCGCGGTCCGACGGACGCGCCTCGTCGAACGCCGTCTGCGGCGCAGGCGCGAACACCTCGGCAGTGCCGTCGAGCCGCGAAATTTTGATGAACACCGCGCCCGCCTCTTCGGCGCCGCGCCGCCGCAGCATCGCCTGTGCGCCTTCGATTTGCACGCGCCGGATATAGGCCGCGACCCAGATGCCGGATTTCAGCCGCATGAGACCTCATCGCGCCCTGAACGATTCCAGACGCGCTGTCTTAACAGGCTCCGTACGGATTGCTCCAGAGGGCGCTTATTCCAAGGGCCGGCCGGTCAACGACGAGAGATCCCGCACCAGCTGATCGTTGATCTGGCCGGTCACCGGCCGCTTCCGCGCGCGCTCGAAACGCTCGACCGCGGCCTTGGTCGGGGCATCAAAGACGCCGGTCGGCGTCAGCGGGCCATAGCCGAACTCGGTCAGCGCCCGTTGCACGGCGACGGTGCGGCCGTTTGGCGCCAGCAGCGCCGCGATCGGGTCACGTGGAGGCTCTGCCGCCTTCGCCTTGACGCTTGAGCGGGCGATCGCGGCAAGCAACGTCTCGCTCGGCTCGGCGGACGGGCGCAAGCCCGCGGCCTGCTCGAAATCGCGGATCGCGGCGTCGGTCTTCGGCCCGTAGAAGCCGTCAGCCGGGCCGTCGTAGAAGCCGTGCTTGGTCAGTTCGCGCTGAATCTCCGCGACCGTGTCAGAGTGCGGCCGGGCTGGCGGCGGCGCAGCGACAGGCTTGCGTCCCGGCATCAGCGTCGCGACCGAGTCGGTCAGCGGCGCCACGACCGGTGCAGGCTTGGTGGAGAAGATCGGCGCCGGATGCGGCCCGGACTGCAAAAACAGCGCATTCACCAGGATCGTGACGACCGCAAGGGTCGCCGCGAGAGCCGCAATGGTGTCGCGCGGCCGCAACAGCAACCACCGCAACGGAAACGGCAGCTTCGCCGCGAAGCTTGGGCCGACATCGACTTCATTGATACGTGCTGCTCTTGCTGCCACGACGCTCTCACGCTGTTTTCTTCATTGGCATTTCGGGCGCGCTTGCGGGCCGATCGAATGCCGGACGCTCGATATTCGATGGCGCTTGCGCCGATTGTTTGGCGGCCGGACGCGCCGTCTCACAATTCCAAGGCAGCCGCACCGTAAGACACGTGCCCTTGCCGACCTCGCTTGCGATTTCGAAGCTGCCGCCGTGGAGGTCGATGAGGCCTCGCACGATGGAGAGGCCCAGGCCCGTTCCGTCATGGCGGCGGTCGTAAGTGCCCCGCGCCTGGAAGAACGGCCGGCCGATCTTCGGCAGGTCCTCGGCACTGATCCCGACGCCGGTGTCTGCGACGGTGACGACGATCTCGGAAATCCCGGCCGTGGCGCTCACGGTCACGCGACCGCCGCGCTCGGTGAACTTGACGGCGTTGGAAATGAGATTGAGCAGGATCTGCTTGAAGGAGCGCTTATCGGCAATGAGCTCCGGCAGGCTATCCGGCAGACGCCGGCTGAGCTCGATGCCGTTCTCGCGCGCCTTGAGCGCCAGCAGATCGCAGCAGTTACCGATCACCTGCGCGGGTCCGAAAGGCTCCGGCGCAAGCTCGAAATCACCGGTCTCGAGCTTTGACATGTCGAGAATGCCGTTGACCACGGTCAACAGGTGGTTGCCGGAATCGTTGATCAGCTTGGCGTATTCCTGACGGCGCGGACCATCGAGCCGCATCCGCTCCTCGTTGATCAGCATGTCCGAGAAGCCGATGATGGCGTTGAGCGGCGTGCGCAGCTCATGGCTCATGTTGGCGAGGAACTTGTCCTTGGCCTCATTGGCGTGATCGGCCTCGGCACGGATGCGCTCCAGCGCCTGCTCTTGGTTCTTGCGCTCGGTGACGTCGCGCATCACCGCGACCACCTCGGGCTCCGAGGGCTTGGCGCCGGTGCTGGTGTTGTCGAGCTTGCGGCAGCGCATTTCGACCCAGACAAATTCATTGCCGGCCACCGGCGGCGCGGAATCCTGCACATCGCGACGGACACGGAATTCGACGGATTGCGCTTCGCCGAGCGAAGCGGCGTCGGCGAGTGCCGTGAGATAGGCCGGACGATCGGCGACGTGAACGCGGTCGAACAGCCGGTGGCCGTGCAGTTCAGTGACCTTGGCGCCGAACAGCGTTTCGGCTGCCGGCGAGGCAAACAGCACCGCACCGTTGCGGCCGTGCCGCGTGATGACATCGGTCATGTTGCGCGCGAGAAGACGATAGCGATCCTCTTCCGCATAAAGCAGCCAGAAGCTGGTGCGCGCGAGCGATTCCGCGCCGAGCGCCAGGCCGATGGCGTAAAGCACGGCCGAGACCACGCCCAGCGCCGCAAGGGCGCCTGCGCCGGAGGCATCCGGCGGCGGCAACATGTCGGCACGGCCGAGGAAATGCAGCAGAGCTACAGCAGCGAGCGTGAAGGTCGACGCGATCGCCACCACACGACGTGAAGCCGACAGCGAGGCTTCCAGCGGCACGAGCACCAGCCAGATCGCCGCGAATGAGCCGATACCGCCGGTGCCGGCGGCGACCGCGGTGACCAACCCGGTCAGCGCCAGCGACGAGAGCACATGAGCACTTTCATAATGACCGGTGCGCGAGAGGTAATAGGCGGTGAGCATCGGCAGCACCAGCCAGGCGAACACCAGGACCTCGAGCGAGCCCGGCGCACCGCGCAGCGTCACGTAAATCGGCAAGGCCGCGAGCGCCGCGATGCTGCCCAGGAGCCGCGGCGCGATGAACGCGCGGTGCCGCGACGCCGTCAGCGCATCGCGCTGCGCCGACGGATGCACCAGCGTGTCAACATAGTCGCGGATCGACTTCAGCAGGCCCACGGTGATTCCGTTCGTCCACGCACGCCCGTGGCTTCGGACGCGCTCCCTTGATTTTGCCCGATCGTGTCAGAGTGGGTTTAAACGAGTGCTAAACGTGAAAGCGCCGGAGGCGGCAGCGGACGCAGCAGTCGCCGTTTCATGGTGAACAGTTTGTTGAAGTCGTTGGGTTCTGACGCGAGCGCTCGCGCCAAAGTCGCATTTTCCGAGAAAAACCGGGCTTTTCCAGCGTCAACGAATTCCTAAGCAATCGATTCAAATTTTGCGAAAATTTGCCTCGTATTCTCGTTGAATGCGCACAAAAACGCGAACAGCGTCTTCAAGCCTGCCTGCTAGCGTGTGTCATGCGGCGTAACAGCCGCCCGGAGGCCGCCGTGACGACGGCGTCCGAGAGGAAGCAGGGACACGGACGAGGCCATGTTCTTCTTGTTGCGCGTCGCATTCTGGCTGACGATCGTGCTCGTGCTGTTGCCGAGCGGCGGTTCGCAGCCCAATGCGAAGTCCACGATCGGCGCGACCGACGCGCTCGTGGCAGCCAGCGCCGCGGTATCGGACATGAGCAATTTCTGCGACCGTCAGCCGGGTGCCTGCGCGGTCGGATCGCAGGCCGCGGCCGCGCTCGGCCAGCGCGCCCAGGCCGGCGCGAAGATGGTCTACGACTTCCTCAGCGAGCACAGCGTGCGCAGCGACCCGACCGGCGTGACCAACGGCCTCGGCCAGAACTGGCCGGTGTCGCAGGACACGCTGCTTGCGAGCGACCTCGAGCCGGCTTGGCAGGGCCCGCTGCCGACCGAGACGCTGCCGATGCCGCGTAAGGACCCGCGCCGCAAGGCCTGAACCGCCGCACTCCGGCCCCGATTTTCCTTCGACGCGCCCGGCGTTCCACCCTATATAACCGGCATGGGACCGCGGCTGCCGCCGCGGCGGAATATCATGCCAATCGACGAGATCATCGAGAACTTCGACCTCCTGGACGAGTGGGACGACCGCTACCGGTATCTGATCGAGCTCGGCCGCGCGCTGCCTTCTCTGCCCGAATCCGCGCGGACGGCCGCCAACAAGGTGTCCGGCTGCGCCAGCCAGGTCTGGCTTTCGACTTCGATCAAGCCAAACGGCGGCAACGGCCCGGTGCTGACGTTCGAGGGCGACAGCGATGCGCACATCGTGCGCGGGCTGATCGCGGTGCTGTTCGCGCTCTACTCCGGCAAGAACGCGCAAGAGATTCTCTCAGCAGACGCCGTGGCCCTATTCGAGAAACTTGGCCTGCGCGAGCATCTGACGCCGCAACGTTCCAATGGATTCCGCTCGATGGTCGAGCGGATCCGCCGGGACGCCAATGCGGCGCTCGCGGCCGTGCATTGAAAGATCGCCAACCGCTGCGCTGGCAATCGGCGGGTTCAAATGCTGACAGTCTATCTCGCCGGTCCCGAGGTGTTCCTGCCGGACGCAATCGAGGTTGGTGAACGCAAGAAGCGGCTGTGCAGCGCCTATGGCTTCGAAGGCATTTTCCCGCTCGACAACGAGATCGTGCCGAAAGCTTCAAGCGAGCGCATCGACCGGCTGATCTATCGCGCCAACGAGGCGATGATCCGGCGCGCTCATTTCGGCATCTGCAATCTCACACCGTTTCGCGGCGTGAGCGCCGATCCGGGAACGGTTTTCGAAGTGGGAATGCTGGCCGGGTTGGGCAAACGGGTGTTTGCCTACACCAACGTTGCTCCGGATTACTTCGACCGCACGAAGCGCACGGAAGCGCTCGCTTTCGACTCCGGCCAAAAGCTCTGGCGCGACACCCACGGCATGACGGTCGAGGATTTTGGCAACGCCGACAACCTGATGATCGACTGGGCGGTCGCGGAGCGCGGCGGATATCCGATCGTCAGGCACGATGCCCGTCCGATGGAAATCGATCGCGATCTCACTGGCTTCGAAAGATGCCTTCGGCTTGCCGCCGAAGCATTCGCCAGGCCGGCTTGATCCGATCAGCGCCGGCGGCGACGCTGCTGGCCGAGGCCCATCTGCTTCGCAAGGTGCGAGCGCGCCGCGGCGTAGTTCGGCGCCACCATCGGATAGTCGTGTGGCAGGCCCCACTTCTCACGGTACTGTTCGGGCGTCATGTCGTACTGCGTGCGCAAGTGACGCTTAAGCGACTTGAACTTCTTGCCGTCTTCGAGACAGACGATGTAGTCGGGGTGGATCGAACGCTTCACCGGAACCGCTGGCCGCATCGGTTCCGACGAGGATGGGACCTCGCCGTTCGAGACCCGCAGCAGCGCCGAGTGCACCTGATTGATCAACGCCGGGATGTCGGCGGAGGCAACCGGGTTGTTGCTGACATAGGCCGAGACAATCTCAGCCGTCAGCCCGATGAAATTGGTCTGATCCAAAGCGTCACCCATAGGTCAAAGCCCGATCGTTGAGGTTGGTCGTTGTCTCGATAGCGACCCGCAGCAGACGGAATCTGTCCGCTGCTCCACCAGTAAAGTATAGGTCGCCGGAAGTTTCCCGCAAGAAGAGGCACGTATTATCACAATAACGATACAATCATTCCTCCCGGAACCCAAGGCTTCTGGGAGGATAGACAAAATATTCCTTCCAAAAAACCAGAGCGCCGGCCAAGGGCCGGCGCTCTGGAATTTCGACCAGGACGGGCCGGGCGACTGCTCAGCCCTGCTTTTCGAGATGCGTGCGAAGCGCATCGACCGAGGCGAACTTCACCGTGCCTTGAGGCAGTTCGGCCTCGATCGAGCCGTCGGCGTAGAGCGTGTAGGGCATGCCATCGATCACGCCGGACTTCAGGATCGCAGGACCGCGTTCGGCTGTCATGCGGGCCGGACCCGGCGGCTTGCGGTCGGCGGGCTTGCTTTCGCGCGGGCGCGCCGGAACTGGCGGCAGCGGCATGTCGAGCGCGGGCTCCCGCTTGGCGGCTTCGCTCGCCGGTGCCGTGGTCGGCGCGCGATCCGGCCAGACCAGATCGAAGCCGTCCTTAGGCTTGGGTGGCTCGGGTGGCGGTGCCGGCCGCGCCATCGGCGGCTCGGCCTGCGGCGGCAATTCAGGCGGACCCTCATGCCGGCCAGGCGGCGTCCAGGCCTTCGGTTCGGCTGGCTCGGACGGGGGCGGCGTGATCGAAACGCGCTGCAGCGGACGGGGCGAGAGCGGTGCCTCGTCGAACACTTCCTCCGCTGATGGCTCCATGGCCACCGGGCGAGAGGGCATCGGCTCCGGCGCAATGGGCCGCATCGGCGTCTGCGGCGTCGCAGGCGCCACGGGCTTGGACTTCGAACGCAGCCAGTCGAGCGGACCGGGCGCAGGAGCCGGCGAAGGCGCGGGTTCGCTGGCTGCGGTTACCGGAAAGCGCGGCTCAATGACGCGCGGCGGTGGATCTGGCATCCGCGGCGGCGGCTCCGGCATGCGCGGTGGCGGCTCTGGCATCCGCACCGGCGGTTCTGGCATGCGCGGCGGCGGCTCAGCCGCCTGTGGCAGGCCGGTCGAGAACATCTCGGGAAGCGGCGGCGCATCCGAATCGGGCCGGGGCGCCGGGCGCGTCGGCATCGGCGAGGGCACGACGGCCGGGGTCATGCGTGCGACAGGCGGCGCCAGCGGCTCCACAGTCTCCGCGGCGTGGCTCGGTGCCCTGCCCTGCAAGGCGAGATGAATCTTCCGGAGCTGGCGCAGAACGGCGGAGATGCTGATCAGCAGCAAGCCCGTGGCAGCCGAAATACTGCCCGCGGAGATCAGGGTGTTGCCGAAATTGAGCGCACTCGGCGCGATCCCAAAGCCGATCGCGAAAAAGCCGACGGCGGTCGCCACAAGGCCCACGATCAGTATAACGACAGACATACGCTTAGTTCCTCAAACACGCACGGGCGGCGGCCACAGATGTTAAAGAATTCTGACGGCCTTCTGGATCATCCGCAAGAACTTGGCCATGTATAACCGGATGTAATCTACGATTGATTAACGCTGTTTCGGCCCTCCTGGGGATGCGGACTGCAAAAATATTGACTCCCCCGAGCCGCTCCACACACCCGCCGCCTGACACAGAGCGGCCATTCCTCACGGTTCGGCCGTTGCCCTCCTTCGCGGCGCGGCCTAATTAAGGAACTCCTTTCCGGGGTGTCCGTTGCCTCTGAAGGTCGTTTTCCCGCCGGTTCGTATCCTTTAGGAGAAGCCCGATGTCGTTCTCGCTGCCCGACCTGCCGTATGCCCACGATGCTCTCGGCCCCCACATGTCCAAAGAGACGCTTGAGTATCATCACGACAAGCACCACCTCGCCTACGTCAACAACGGCAACAACCTGCTCAAAGGCACCGAGTGGGAGAACAAGTCCCTGGAAGAGATCGTGAAGGGCTCGTTCGGCAAGAATGCCGGCCTCTTCAACAATGCCGGCCAGCACTACAACCACCTGCACTTCTGGAAGTGGATGAAGCCGAATGGCGGCGGCGACAAGATTCCGGGCGCGCTCAAGACCAAGATCGATAGCGATCTCGGCGGCGTCGCCAAGGCCAAGGAAGATTTCATCCAGGCTGGCGTGACCCAATTCGGCTCCGGCTGGGCCTGGCTCGCGGTGAAGGACGGCAAGCTCGCCGTGATGAAGACCGCCAACGGCGAGAGCCCGCTGGTGCAGGGCGCCAAGCCGATCCTCGGCTGCGACGTGTGGGAGCACTCCTACTACATCGATTACCGCAACCGCCGGCCGGACTATCTCAAGGCGTTCTGGGAAAACCTGATCAACTGGGACTACGTCAACGAGATGTTCCAGGCGGCCAGCAAGTGACGCGCTGATTACTTCGCAGCGCAATATCCAAAAGAACAAGCGGGGCCTTCGCGGCCCCGCTTTGCATTTGGGAAAATATCATGCGTCGGATGCGTCGCATTGCCACCATAGTCGCGCACCGGTCGTCGCCATAATCATGCGCGACTAACTTCGATCCGCCCTCACCCATCATGCGCGCTTCCTTCACCGACAACCACACCACGAGCCGCTGGCCCGACCGGCTGGCCTGGCTGTTGCTGTTGCTGCTCGCAGTGATCGCGCTGCTGACGTTCCGCGACTATGGGCTCGGCTGGGACGACTACACCCACGCGCAGTACGGCGACTTGGTGCTGTCGCTCTACACCTCGGGCTTCCGCGACACCCGTGCGCTCACCTTCGTCAACCTCTACCTCTATGGCGGCGGCTTCGACATGGCGTCAGCCGCGATCGCCAAGCTCCTGCCGTTCGATCTGTTCGAAACCCGGCGGCTGATCGGCGCCGCGGTCGGTCTGGTCGGACTGTTCGCCACATGGCGTATCGCGCGCCGCGTCGGCGGGCCGGTCGCGGGACTCGTGGCGCTCGCGCTGCTTGCGACCTGTCCGCTCTATTACGGGCACATGTTCATCAACCCGAAGGACGGTCCCTTCGCGGCCATGATGGCGATCTTCCTGCTGGGGCTGGTGCGCCTGATCGAAGAGCATCCCAGGCCTTCGGTCGGCACGCTAGCCATTCTCGGCATCGGTTTCGGCCTCTCGATCGGCTCTCGCGTCATGGCGGGCTTCGGCGTCATCGAGGCGGTGCTGGCGCTCGCGCTGCTGTTCGTGTTGGAGGCGCAAAGCGAAGGATTTCACGCGGCGCGAACCCGCTTTGCGAGGCTGTCGCTGCTGCTGATCCCGACCGCGATCCTGGCCTACGCGGTCATGGGATTGGTCTGGCCCTGGGGGGTCGCCAATCCGCTCAATCCGATCGCAGCCATCGAGACCTTCTCGCATTTCTTCGAGAAGCCCTGGCAGGAATTGTTCGAAGGCCAGAGACTGACGCCGGTCGAAATGCCGTGGGATTACGTCCCGTTGCTGATGGCGCTGAAGCTGCCGGAAATTCTTCTGCTGCTCGGTTGCGCGGGGGTGGCTGGTTTGTTGGTTGCGGCTTGCCGCGGCGCGCTCGCGCCACGCCCGCGGGCGATTTACTTCGGCATCGCGCTCGCGGCAGCCCTGCCTGTACTGGTCACTCTCGTGACGCGGCCCGCGATGTACAACGGCATCAGGCATTTTGTCTTCGTGATGCCGCCGCTTGCCGTCGCCGGCGGGCTTGCCGGCGCCTGGATCGCCGAACGCGCTGCACGGTTCGGCCGGTTTGTCCCGGTCTTGCTCGCCTTTGGCTTTGCCGCGGGCGTTGCGCTTCCCGTCGTCGAGATGGCGCGACTGCACCCCTACGAATATGTGTTCTACAACCACATCATCGGCGGCGTTCGCGGCGCGCAAACGCGCTTCATGCTCGACTACTGGGGCCTCGCCTTCAAACAAGCGGGGGCCCAGCTCCGCGAAACGCTGCGCGACCGCGGCGAAACGCCACCCGCCGGCCGCAAATGGAAGGTCGCGGTGTGCGGACCGCATCCGCCCGCCCAGATCGCGCTCGGCGACGATTTCGAGCCTACCTGGGAGCCGCAGGGCGCAGACTTCGCGCTGATGCTCGGCACGTTCTATTGCGCCCGGTTCGAAGCACCGGTGCTCACCGAGGTCACGCGGGACGGCGTGACATTCGCCCGCGCCTACGATCTTCGGGGCTTGAGCTTCAGCAACATGTTCACCGTGCCGCCGGTGAAGTAGCCTCGCTCTTCATCAGGCAGGTGGTGTAGCGCGCGAAGTCATAAAGCTTCGGCTCGGCGATCTGCAGGAACCCGTAAGGCGGCAGGAGCTTCTCGCGATCGTGCAGCCGCGAGGCCTCACCGCACCGTTCGATCCGATCCGGGAAGAACGTGGTCGCGTAGCCAAGCATGTTGCTGAACTTATTCAGCTCGCCAAGCTTCTCTTCCAGGCACGTGTTCAGGAGCAGATTTTGCGAGGCTGGCACACGCGGCGCGCCGGGCGCGCGGTATTGCTCGGCCTCGGCGGCGCAATTGGAGAACACCGCCGCCTTGTTGTAGTACATCGTCCTGACGACGTCCCGCATCTTTTCGAAGCGGCCGGTGGGACTTTCGGATTCCTTGCGGCTGACGACACCAAGCACTGCGTCATACTCGCGGTGGATGCTGTTTTCGATCGAGGCGTAAACGGCCTGAACCGCGCTGTCCTCGTCGCCGGTCTGCGCCACCGCCGCACCGCAGGCAGCGAGCCACATCACGACAGCCAGAGTACGGACCATTTCAGCCGCCGTGCGCAAAGGCCCAGTAGAGCTCGCGCGCTTTGCGAAACATCGGGCCGGGCTGCAGGGCGCGGTCGCCGATCCGCGTAATCGGCATCACCTTGGAGGCGTTGCCGCTGGCGAAAATCTCATCGGCGGTCTCGAAGTCGCGGTAGCGCAGCGTTGTCTCGACGACGGAGATGCCATCGGCCCGCAGAAGCCTGATCACCCGCTGCCGCGTGATGCCGGCCAGGAAGGCGCCGTTCGGCATCGGCGTGAACACCGCGCCGTCCTTGGCCATGAACACGTTGGAGTTGGCGAGCTCGGCAACGTTGCCGAGCATGTCGCAGACGAGGCAGTTGTCGAAACCGCGCGATTTCGCCTCAAGCATGGCCCGCGCATTGTTGGGATAGAGGCAGCCGGCCTTGGCGTCGACCGGCGCGGTCTCGATGGTCGGCCGGCGGTACGGCGACAACGTGATCGAGAAGCCATCGGGCTTGCGCATCGGCGTGTCGTAGAGCGACAGACACCAGCGCGCCGACTCCGGATCGGGCGGCAGCGCCTGGGGCCCGGCGCGCTCGGCCCAGACCATCGGCCGGACATAGAGCGCGGTGCCGGGCGCAAAGCGCTTGATGCCGTCGTGGGTGAGCTCGATCCAGCGCTCGGGCGTGACATCCGGATTGAGGTGCATGGTCTTGGCGGAGGCGTTGACACGGGCGCAATGCAGGTCGAGGTCGGGCGCCACCCCCTCGAACACGCGGGCGCCATCGAACACCGAGGAGCCGAGCCAGATCGCGTGCGTGCGCACGCCCCAGATCGGAAGGTTGCCCTCGTGCCATTCGCCCTGGAAGAAGGTCCAGGTCTGCGACCAGTCGGCCATAGAAAACGCTCCACCAATACTTTTTGCGCATCGTTACGGACCGAAAACGGGTTCGCACCCTGCCGGCCGATGCTCTAGCTTCTCGCAGCATAGGCCCGCCGATTGCGGCCTGCTTATGAAAAATAATGATCGGAGTTCGCCCGATGCCTTATGTGTTCGATGCCTACGGCACGCTGTTCGACTTTCACGCCGCCGTGAGCCGCCACAACGCCGCGGCCGGGCCCGACGCCGCGCAGTTCTCCGAGATTTGGCGGCAGAAGCAGATCGAATACACCTGGACGCTGACGCTCGCCGGCCGTTACGAGGAGTTCTGGACACTCACGCAGCGCGCGCTGGATTACTGCTTCGAGCGATTTCCATCGGTCGACCGCGGCTTGCGCGACGCGCTGCTTGGCGCCTACCTCAAGCTCGACGCCTTCCCTGATGCGCACACGCTGCTGACCGCCTTGAAGGCGCGCGGCGAGCGCACCGCGATCCTGACCAACGGCTCGCCCACGATGGTCGCCTCCGCGGTCGAAGCCGCAGGGCTGCAGAGCCTGCTCGATGCAGTGCTTTCGGTCGATGCGGTGAAGATGTTCAAGCCGCGACCCGAGACCTATGCGCTCGTCACCAAGGAGTTCGCCTGCCGGCCGGCAGATGTGGTGTTCGTCTCATCCAACCGCTGGGACGCCTTCGGCGCCACCGCATTCGGTTTCCGCACCGTCTGGATCAACCGCAACAACGCGCCGGATGAATATCCGGGCTTCGCGCCGGCCGCCGTGGCGACCGACCTCAGCGGCGTGCTGACGGCCGGCTGAGCCGGGCTATCTCGGGAAATCGCCCTTGCAGGCGCCGGGCTTAGACTGCCACTCGTCCCACCAGAAGCCGCATTTCGAGCAGCCGCTCAGCGAAAGCCCAAAGGCGAGCAGGCACGCCAGCATGGTCATCCGCTTCAGCATGATCCCCTCGCTCCGTCTGCCCCCTTCAACAAACGCCAAAACCGTTGACGGTCCCTTTATGCCGACAGCGCATCCAGGATGCGGGCCCAGCTCCGGATGCCTTTGTGGAACGAGGTGAGGTCGAATTTCTCGTTCGGCGAATGCACCCGGTCGTCGTCGAGCGCGAAGCCCACCATCAGCGAGTCCATGCCGAGCACACTCTTGAAATCCCCCACGATCGGGATCGAACCACCGGCGCCGATGGTGATGGCCTTGGTGCCCCACTCCGACGCCAGCGCCTTGCGGGCCTTGTCGAGTGACGGGTTGTCGAACGGCAGCTGGATCGCGGGCGAGTCCGCGAAGTTCGCAAACTCGACCGTGCAGTCGACCGGCAGCCGCGCTTTGACGAAGTCGCGAAACGCGGCGCGGATTTTCTTGGGGTCCTGCTGGCCCACCAGCCGGAATGACACCTTGCCCAGCGCCTTGCCGGGGATGACGGTCTTGGCGCCCTCCCCGGTGTAGCCGCCGATGATGCCGTTGATCTCGGCGGTGGGCCGCGTTGCGATCTGCTCGATCAGCATGCGGTCCTTCTCGCCGGCCGGGGCCTTCAGCCCGACCTGCCCGAGAAACTTCTCGGGCGTGAGATTGAGGCCCTTGAGATCGGCCTTCACGTCGGCCGGCAGGTCCGGCACGCCGTCGTAGAAGCCCGGAATGGTGACCCGGCCATTGTCGTCGTGCATCGCAGCGAGAATTTTGCTGAGCACCCGTAGCGGGTTCTGCGCGGCGCCGCCGAACAGGCCGGAATGCAGATCGCGATCCGCGCAGGTGAGGCGCACCTCCTCATAGACCAGCCCGCGCAGCGACGTGGTGATCGCCGGCGTCTTCTGATCCCACATGCTGGTGTCGCAGATCAGCGCCAGATCGAGCTTGAACTCGTCGGCATTGTTGCGGACGAAATCGAACAGATGCTTGGAGCCGCACTCCTCCTCGCCCTCGATCATCATGGTGATCGGCAGCGGCAACGATCCGGTCACGGCCTTGTAGGCGCGGCAGGCTTCGACGAAGGTCATCGCCTGGCCCTTATCGTCGCAGGCGCCTCGCGCGATGATGATCTTACGGCCGTCAGGCAGCGTTTCCAGGCGCGGCTCGAACGGCGGATGTGCCCATTCATTCAGCGGATCGACCGGCTGCACGTCGTAGTGTCCATAAAACAGGACTCGCGGCTTGCCGTCGGCTTTGCCATTGCCAGATTTGCCGACCACGATGGGATGACCTTCGGTCGGACGCACCTCGGCGGCAAAGCCGATGCTCTTGAGGTCGGATGCGACATGCTCGGCCGCAGCGCGGCATGAGTCCTTGTATGCAGGATCCGTCGACACCGATTGAATGCGCAGCAACGCGAACAGGCGATCAAGGCTTGCGTTGAGATCGTGGTCGATACGCTCAAGCACCGCTTGAATTTGGCTCATCGAAATCTCCCATTGAGCGGATCGGAATTGCTCTTCAGTCATAGCAGAAGCGCAGGCCGTCCGCGCAAGGCCTTCGGATAATAGCATAACGCTGATTTCGCGCTGAAATTTCGTCTATTTGCGGTAGGTGCGCAGCCTCGACGGCGGAACATTGGCAATCGCTGCCTGTGGGCCTCCGCAGCTCACTCATTCATTCGCTCGTGCTCGCTCTTCTCAACGATCGTGCAAAGCAAATCGTTTCTTAAACGCGACGAGCAGCGGAAGCATCGAACCTTCGAACGAGGTCATGCGACCAATTCCAACTTGACGCATCGGGGCAATGATGCAGCGTTGCCCGTGTTGTGACCTTCGCGCAACGCTTCATGATTGATTCAACCCCGACGCATGCTGCAACTGCGTTCATCAGGCTTCGCGCCTTGTGTTCCCCCAAGGCCTAAGCTTGAATAAGGCAATCCGCCGTCAGTGCGGTTGAGGGCGAGGCCATGGACGAACTGCTCGATCGACTTGTCGCCAACGTTGGCGTCGATCGGGCCGTGGCCGAGAAAGCAGTTGGAATCATCTTGGCCTTCCTGCTCAAGGAAGGTCCTTCCGACAAGGTTCAAGAGCTGATCAGCATGATGCCGGGGGCAGATGCGGCGGTGCAGTCAGCAGGGGGCGAAGGCGGCTTTGGTATGGGCGGCATTATGGGAGTTGGCACCAAGCTGATGGCAGCGGGTCTTGACATGGACCAGATGCAGGCCGTCACGCGCGAGCTCATTGGTTACTCCCGCGAGAAGGCGGGCGAGGACACCGTGGGTGAGATCGTTGGTTCGATCCCCGGCCTCGGCCAATTTATTTGATCCGCTTGGTACCAAGGCAGCGAGAACAACTGAGCGGTCATGACTTATCCTGTCAGCGAGATTTCCGACATCGGGCCTGATGCCCGAAGCAAGCTCAAGTCTGCGGGCATCCGCACCACGTCGCGTCTTTTGGACGCGGCCAAGAGCCCCAAGGGACGCAAGACCCTGTCTGAGCAGACCGGCATCGAGGAAAAGCGAATCCTCAACTGGGCCAATGCGGCGGACCGCCTGCGGATCAAGGGCATCGGCGCCGAGTATTCGGACCTGCTGCAAGCCGCGGGCGTCGATACGGTCAAGGAGCTCAAATACCGCAATCCGGCCAAGCTGGCCGAGGCCATGGCTTCGGCCAATGCCCGCAACAAGCTCGCCCGCGTATTGCCCTCCCCGCGCGCCATCGAGCGCTGGATCGAGCAAGCCAAGCGGATTCAGCTTAAGATCACCTACCGCTGACGCGGCCGAGCACAGCCGCGCCGCTTGACACCTTGGGGCTTGGCGCGCAAAGCGACCGTCCCATGACCCTGACTGAGACCATGACTGAGGGCGTCGATCCGTCGTTGGGGACTGGAAACGTGTTCGGCAAGCGGCCGAACGTGCTGGCGCATCTCTTGTCGCAGAAGCGCCCCCTGATCATGGGCGTGCTCAATGTCACGCCGGACTCGTTTTCCGACGGCGGGCAATTCGTCGATCCGAATGATGCGCTGCGCCAGGCGCAGAAACTGATCAAATCGGGCGCCGACATCATCGACATCGGCGGCGAGTCGACGCGGCCTTATGGCGGTTCGAAGCCCATCACGCTCGAAGAGGAGCTGGGGCGCCTGCAGCCGGTGCTGTCCGCCGTGATCGGCATGGGGGCCCCGGTTTCAATCGACACCATGAAGCCGGAGGTCGCACTGTGGGCGTTGGGCCTCGGCGCCAGCATCGTCAACGACGTGTGGGGCCTGCAACGCGATCCCAACATGGCCCGCGTCGTCGCAGAGCACGGCGTTCCGGTGATCTGCATGCATAACCGTTACAAGGCAGATCCGACGATCAGCATCATGTCGGACATCAACGCCTTCTTCGATTACTCCATCGACGTGGCGCTGAAGGCTGGCATCCTTCGCGACTGCATCGTGCTCGATCCGGGCATCGGCTTCGGAAAGACGCCGGAGCAGAGCATGGAGGCGATCGCCAAGCTCGAGAGTTTCAAACGCTTCAAATTGCCGATCCTGGTCGGCGCCTCGCGCAAGCGGTTCATCGACACCGTGTCACCGGCGCCGCCGCTGGAACGGATCGGCGGCTCGCTCGCTGCGCACCTGATTGCGGTGCGCAACGGCGCCAGCATCATTCGCACCCACGACGTCGCCGAGACCATCCAGGCGATCGCGATCGACAATGCTCTTCGGGCGATCAAATGAGCGAGCGCAGCGCCCTGGACCACGTCTTCGTCTCCGGCCTGGCGCTGCACGCCTACCATGGCGTCATGCAGCACGAGGCCAAGGTCGGCCAGACCTTCACGCTCGATCTCGTGCTCGATATCGACCTCACCGAAGCCTCGCGCAGCGACAAACTCGCCGATACGGTGGGCTACGATCAGGTGGTGCTGGTGGCGAGCGCCGCGTTCTGCGCCAAACGCTACCGGCTGGTGGAGGCCGCTGCGGGCGCTGTGGCCGATGCGGTGCTGGAGCGTTTCAGGCAGGTGATGGCGATCCGCGTCACGATCCACAAGCCGCACGCGCCGATCGCTGCGACCTTCGACGACGTCGGCGTCTCGATCCGCCGTGAGCGCCAAGGATAGAGCCAAGGATAGAGCAATGCCTGAGGCGCTGATCGCGCTTGGCGGCAATGTCGGTGATGTCCGCGATACGCTCGACCGCGCCATCGCGGCGTTGTGCGACGGAGCCGCGGTCCGTCTGATCGCCCGCTCGTCGGACTACCGCACGCCGCCCTGGGGCGTCGCCGATCAGCCCCCTTTCGTCAATCGCGCGATCGTTGCGGACACCACCCTGCCCCCGCTCGATCTGCTGGCGCGCGCACAGGCCGTCGAACGGCAGTTCGGCCGCGACCGCAGCAGGGAGCGGCGCTGGGGTCCGCGCACGCTGGACATCGATCTGATCGACTACGAGGGTGTCACACAGAACACGCCGGCCTTGACGCTGCCGCACCCTCGCGCGCTGGAGCGCGCTTTCGTACTGGTGCCACTCGCCGAGATCGTGCCGGAGCGGCGGATTGCAGGCGTATCGATTGCCGACGCGCTCGCCCGCCTGGATCAAAGCGGCATCGAGAAACTGGGACCGCCCGCAGCGTCTTGAAGCCGCATTCCCATCCATGACGAATGGCTGTTCCTCGGCAAAGCCATCGCACCTAGGATCACCCCCGATGCCGATCGACCGCGTTCCGACACCCTATGACGACACCATCTATTCGGCCGACTGGCGCGCGTGGCGCGACCCCGAGGTTCCTGAATGGATCAATCCGGTCGACACGCTGATCGGCCGGCATCTAGGGACGCCAATTGAGGACAAGCCGGCACTGATCGCCGATGGCGTTCCTGTCAGCTACAGCGCTTTGAGGCAGCTCGTGCGGCGCAACGCCGGCGCCCTGGCTGCCACGGGCCTCACGCCGGAGTCCCGCCTGCTGCTGTTTGGCACCGACAGCCTCGACTACGTCGCAACCTGGCTTGGCGCCATCGACCTCGGCGCCGTCCCGGCCGTGGTGTCCGATCTCTACAAGCCGAAAGACCTGCTTTACTTCCTGACCGACACCGCCGCGCGCATGCTTTACATCGACAGCGAGCAGTTGCCGAAGCTTGTCGAAATCGCGTCCGCACTGCCGCCGTCGCTGCGCTCCGTTTTGGTGCGCGGACCGGCCGGCGATCTGGCCAAGATGCTTCCCGAACTCTCCGTCGTGTCGCTTGAAGCGGCAATGGTCCGTGCCGCGCCTGTCGAACCTTACACGCGGCACTTCAACGATGTGATCTATATGTTCTATTCCGGCGGCACGACCGGAACCGCCAAAGGCATCACTCACCTCGCCCACGACTTCGTCCTGATTCCGCATCGCCAGGGCGCGTTCTGGGAGTACGACGCCGATGATGTCGTGTTCGCCACATCGAAAAAGTATTTCACGCACGGCCTCTGGCCGGGCGTGCTGATCCCGCTCTATTGGGGCGGCACGGCGGTGATCGACCGGCGCCCACCAACGCCGGACATCGTTCTCGCGACACTTCGCGACCGCGCCGTGACCAAGCTGATCACCGTGCCGACGGTGCTGAAGAACGTGATCGAGCATCTCACCAGGAGCGGCACGCCGGAAAAACTCCCAGGGCTGAAGCTCGTGATCAGCGCGTCGGAAAAGATGCCGCCGGAGATGTTCGAGCGCTTCCAGAATCTCACCGGCGTCGAGCTGTTCGATTCGATCGGCAGCTCGGAGATCACCTACGAATGGATTGCCAACCGCCCGAAGGAGTTCAAGCGCGGCAGTCTCGGCAAGCCGGTGTTCGGCTATGAGGTGCGGCTCGTGTCCGCCGAAGGCCACGACGTCACCGAGCCGGATACCCCCGGCGAAGCCTGGATCAAAAGCCGGACGGCCTGCTTTTTCTATTGGCGCAAATACGACAAATCGCGGGAGACCTTCGTCGGCGACTGGACGCGGACCGGCGACAATTTGATGTTCGACGATGAAGGCTTCTTCTGGTTCAGCGGCCGCAACAACGATCTGTTCAAGGTCAAAGGCCTATGGGTCTCGCCGATCGATATCGAGGCCGCGCTGACCTCGCATCCGGCCGTGCGCGAGGCTGCGGTGGTGGCGTTCGAGGATGCCGCCGGCTTGACCAAGCCCCGCGCCTACCTGGTGCTGCGCGACGGCCACCCCGAAACGCCGGCCCTGCTCGACGAGTTGCGCGCAGCGGTGACCCCGCTCGGCTCCTATAAGGTGCCGGAATCCTTCATTGTGCTCGACCAGTTGCCCCGCACCACTCTGATGAAGATTGACCGTCGCGCGCTCCGCGGCGGATGAAAACCGCACTCTTCTCCCGGTCTCGGACAACACGGAACGCACGAGCGCGCGCGAACCAATGATCCGGAGGTTTTTCCAAGCCTTCATTTGACGCCATGGCTTCGTTCATGGCTTGCTGCCGTTCACGCGTCGCGCTCGATCCACGCCGGTTCGACCGGGCGTGCGCCATGCGGGGGCATTTTGGTTGGAGGTGCTCATGCCGATTGTGCATGGGGGGCGAAATCGCCTGTTCGAGGCCGGGACCGTCGTTGCAGTCGCGCTCGCCTTTTTGTCCTACGGAAAGCCGAAAGCGCCCGTGCGTGAGGCCTTCATCGCGCAATGCGAACATCAGAAGCGAAAGCCCTTCGTCGATGCAAGCTACCAGCATCATTGGTGCGTGTGTGCAACCAACGACCTGATCGCGCAAGGTAAGAAGCTCCGGCGCGGACCATGGGCCACGGCCGCATTGTCGGAAGTTCGCGGCGGCTGCAGCACGCAGGCGCTCGAAGAACGCATCAAGGAAGGCGGCCTTGAAACCGAACAGCGCCTGCACGGGATCGTGAAGGAGGCTTGTTACGCCAAACGGTATGCCGTGAATCTTAAACTCAAAACCACCCAAGAGCAGAAGAGCGCGTGCGATTGCGCCATCGCGATGATTCTCAAGGAAGGCAATGAGACCAGCAAGGTGTCTTTCGCCTACGCTGGCGGGATCTTCGACAGTCGCTTCAGCCATCAGATGGTTGAACGCTGCTTCACCCCGGCCCGAAGATAACCAAGCCGCGGCGGGCATCTCGTCTTTTCACAACGTACTGTCCGCAGCACAAGGGCCGGGATGTCGCTACAGACAAGCTTGACGGCTTACAGGGTTGGACGCCTGGGCGAGTTCCGAGCGAAGGCGCCTGGGCCAGACCGCCGCGACCAGGCTCGAAAGCACGCTAGGAATTCGCAGAAGACATTCATGGTGCCGCAATCCCTTGCCGCCTTTGACGAGCCCCAGGTCCCGAATGATGCAGTAGGTCCCATTGCTCATGCGGGCCAGCTGGCCGCCCTTGAAATAACTTCTGATTCCCATGAATGGAGGATGCCGTCCGCGGCGGACGTGTCAATCTTCGCTATCCACAGCGACCGGTGTCACAACCCGAAGGAGGCGCGCCAGTCCGGAACCCGACTGCTCCTTGAAGGCAAGGCACAGCGGGCAACCGGCAGCGAGTTTGTGAGAACCCCAACCGGGTCAGTGGCTCCGTAAATTCGACCCGTCCGCCGGGCGGACCAAGACGCGAGCCTCGATCCCTAATGGCCCCTCCAGATCCGGCTGGCGCACGCCTCGCGAAATGCGCCATATTTCAGGTTGCAACTGCTTTGCGACAATGATCTTGATGCTGTTATTCGGCCGAAACGCGACCCCGCCCATAGCTTTTAAATGACTTGGAAAACGATTGCGTTACCGACCGATGCGGGGGCTTCCGCGACGCCGGACATACAAGCCGTCCATAAAGTAGCCCTTCCGGTTGGCAACGGAAATGCCAGCGGATGGGTTCGCTTCAAGATCGTTTCTGCGCGGCAGGCGCTGGAACGAATTCGCATTGACGCGTTCGATGCAGCCACGCCGCCAAAATGCCTATGCTCGTTTGAAGGCCTCGCCCCGAGCCATCACTTTTCCTGTTACCTCTATCTCTCGCCGCGGGTCGCAAGTGTCGAAATTCATGCGACCCTCGTTCGCGGCCTGTCCGACGATCTCGTCGTCACCTATCGCCCGATTGCCCTGATCGAATACGTATGGCACTCGCTCCGCAAAGGCGCGCTCACCCGATTCAAGAAATTCCTGTTGTATTTCCACAGGCCGACCGAGCCATTCATCATCTCGTTCGAATTTCCTGCGCCGGCGCGCTTCTCGGGAGAAAAAGAAATCTATCAGCAGTGGATCGAGAGTCACGAACAGGCTCTGGTCAGTTCATTCCTGTTGAGCGTAGAGAACGCGAAAGAGTATCCCACGATTTCAATTCTGATGCCGGTCTGCGACCCGCAGCCGCAGCACCTGAAAGATGCGCTCGACTCCGTCCGCGCGCAGACCTCCCCGAACTGGACACTGTCCATCGCCGACGACGCTTCGGAAAATCCCGAGATCCGGCAGATCCTGGAAAGGGCAGCGCGCAAGGACAGCCGAATCCGCGTGCAGTATTCGGCGAGGCGCGGCGGTATTTCAGCGGCCACCAATATGGCATTTGCGCAATCAACTGCGGCGTTCGTGACCTGCCTCGATCACGACGATCTGCTGGCGCCGGAGGCCATCGAAGCCTGCTCGCGGTATCTGGCGGCGCATCCGGATTGCCGCCTGTTGACTTCCGACGAGGACAAAGTCGACGCCTGGGGCGAAATCCGCTCGGCGCCGTTTTTCAAGCCGCAGCGCTTCTCCCGCGAGCTATTTTATTCCTCGAACTACATCAACCACCTGACGACGCATCATGCCGACACGGTTCGAAAGGTCGGCGGCTGGCGCAGCGTCTATGACGGCGCGCAGGACTACGACCTGATCCTTCGCAGTCTGGAGGTCTTGAACGAGTCGTCCATCCATCACATCCCGCTCATTCTCTATCATTGGCGAATGGTGGTGGGGTCCACTGCGCTCAACATCGGCTACAAGCCTTACGCCATCAAGGCCGGCAAGCTTGCGCTGACCGAACACCTCAAACGTAGCGGCATCGACGCTGACGTTACCCAGGTTGCCGACGCAACGTACCGCGTCCGGCGCGCGCTTCCTCGCGTGCTGCCGAAGGTCTCGATCCTCATCCCCTTCCGCGACCAAGCCGACCTGCTTGAACGATGCGTCGCGTCGATCTTCAGTATGACGTCATACAAGAATTTCGAAGTGATCCTGGTGAACAATGGATCCTCGGATAGCAGCACTTTGGAACTTATCGACCGGCTGAAGTCCACGCCGAATATCAGGATTCTCGACGACGACCGGCCGTTCAACTATTCACGGCTTAACAACGTCGCTGCAGTGGCCGCCGATGGCGAGTATCTTTGTCTTTTGAACAACGATACCGAGGTCATCGCCGAAGACTGGCTTGATGAAATGCTGAGCTTCGCCTGTGTGCCCGAGATCGGATGCGTGGGCGCGTTGCTGCTTTATCCCAACCGCACGATTCAACATGCCGGCGTCGTGCTCGGAATGGGCGGGGTGGCCGGTCATGTCTTCCTGCGTTACGGCGAAGGTGATCCGGGCTATTTCGGCCGATTGCTTGCGGCGTCGAACTGTTCGGCCGTGACCGGCGCCTGCATGATGTTGCGGAGGTCGACGTTCTTCGAAGTCGGCGGGCTCGATGCGCAGGATCTGGCGGTCGCGTTCAATGACATCGATCTGTGTATCAAAGTCCAGTTGCACGGCTACCGGAACGTCATCACGCCCTTCGCCAAGCTTATCCATCTGGAGTCCGCAACGCGTGGGTCCGATCACACCCCCGACAAGATCGCCCGTTTCAACCGCGAAGCGAAAACCATGCTGCAACGATATGGCGATCTTCTGAAAAACGACCCCTTCTACTCGCCCAATCTGAGCCTGAGCGCCGAGGCATATTCGATCCGGATGGATTGAGACGCAGGCGTCAGATCGGACCTGCCTCGGCGTCGGAATGCAACTCGGCGTGCAGCATCATGCGCACGACATCGCGCATTCCATAACTGGGTTTCCAGCCAAGCACCTTTATGGCTTTGGAGGGGTTGCCCTTGCTGCGGGCGATATCCGAAGGCCGCATCAGCGCCGCATCGTGCTCGACATGTTCGCGCCAATCGAGCCCGAGCTCTCCGAATGCGGCCGCGACGAACTCCTGCAATGAGTGCGCCTCCCCCGTGGCGATCACGAAATCGTCGGCTGTGCCTATCTGCAGGATCCGCCAGATCGCTTCGACATATTGCGGCGCCCAGCCCCAATCGCGGACGATATCAAGGTTGCCCAAGCGCAATTTCAGATTCCGGTCGGCATTGATGCGGCAGGCCTGCGTGATGATCTTCCGGGTGACGAAGCGGTCGGGACGAAGCGGTGACTCGTGATTGAACAGGATGCCGTTGCTGGCAAAAAGGCCATAGGCCTCGCGATAGTTCACGGTGGCCCAGTGCGCCGCAGCTTTTGCCACCGCATAGGGACTGCGCGGATGAAACGACGTGTCTTCGCAAGCTGCCTCGTCGCCGGTGTCGCCGAAACACTCGCTCGAGCTCGCGTTGTAGAGGCGGGAGCCACCGCCCAGGAACCGGACGGCCTCCATCAGATTGATCGAGGCGTTGGCGACGCTTTCCATCGTCTCGATCGGTTGCTCGAACGAAAGCCCGACAGAGCTCAGGCCGGACAGATTGTAGATCTCGTCTGGCCTGATTCGAGAGAGCGCCTGGATGACGTTGTCGAAATTGCTCGGCACCATCGATTGGCATTCGACGTGCTCCCGGATCGACAGCCGCTGCAAGTTCGTAAAGCTCGCGGTCGTTGCATCGCGTGACGTGCCGATGACCCGATAGCCCTTTTCAAGCAGGAGCTTCGCCAGATATGCGCCGTCCTGGCCGGATACTCCGCAGATCAGTGCCGTTTTCATCCGGTCACCCGCAACTCAGCGAAAAATCTGCACCGGCGCATCTCAGGCATGATCGCGCATGCAGAGAAGGCATTTTCTCGCGCCTAAGTGCATCGTGATGACGTATGGCTTGCCACAGTGAACACATTCGAAGCGGGCCCCACTTCCGTTTTGACCGAGCTTGAAGGTCCGCCGATCGAAGACGAGATAGAGAAGGTTCGCAACCCCGAGAACGATCTGAAATTTCGGCATCTTGGAGCGGCCGGCGCCGCGGTCGTGAAAGTGGATCGGAATCTCGACGACCCGCAGTCCCTGCCGCGCGGTGCGGACTGTCTCGGCCAGAAAAAACCCGTAACCGTTGTTGGTGAGTCCCTCGATCAAGCCGAGCGGCAGCTTATCGAGGCGCGCGGCGCGAAACGAGTTGGTGTATTCCCTCAGCGAAAGCCCCAGGCTTTTGCGAGCGAGCCAATTGGCCGTGCGGCTCAGAAACAAGCGCCAGCCCTGGTAATCGAGCTTGCCACCAGGTGCAAAGCGCGAGCCCAAGGCCACATCGGCGCCCTCGTCGAGGGCGCGCAGAAGGCGTGGAATATCGGCCGGCTGATGCGACATGTCGGCATCCATGGTGACGACACGGCCGTAGCCAAAGCGGCGAGCATGAAGCCAACCCAGCCGGTGCGCCGAACCGATGCCAAGGCGCTTGGGCCGCACGAGCACATGGATGCGAGGATCTGCTGCCGCGCGCTCGGCGACGAACCGCGACGTACCGTCGGGCGAATTGTCGTCGACGACCAGCACGTCGCAAGCGACCGGCAGGGCGAGAATCGCATCCAGCAGCGCTGCGATATTCGAGCGTTCGTTGTAGGTGGCCAGAAAGACCAGAGTCCGGCTGCCTCGGGCCGTGGTACCAACCGCATCGTCGAATTTCAAACCGGGACCGTTCAAAACTTCCTCTGGCAATACACGCTCGTACCGGTCACTTCTGGGCAATCGGCTCGAAAAAATGATATCACGTCTTGCGGTGATATCACGCCCGGGCGACTTCCCCGAAGGCGAAATCAGCCGTAGCGACCTCGACAGAGCGCCAGCGGGCCCGCTCCCGCCAAGTCGCAAAAGGCGCTTATGACGGCGGGACAAACAGGGCACGGTTCTTGCTCGGTTGGACGGAGTTCGCATTGGCGCTGCCGCTTCGCCGTGGCATTTTGAGGCCATGACAGACGAATTGCCCCTCGCCGCCGAGTTTCCACCCGCCAGCCGGGAGGATTGGCTCAAGCTGGTGCGCGCCGCGCTCAAGGACCGGCCGTTTGAGCGGCTGATCGCCAGGACCTATGACGGCATCCCGATCGAGCCGCTCTATCCAAGACCCTCAGGCGCCAATCCGGTCACAGCCCGCAGCGGGCCATGGTCGGTCCAGGCGCGCGTCGATCATCCGGATCCCGCCATCGCCAATGCCGAGGCGCTGCACGAACTCGAGAATGGCGCGACCGCGCTCACGCTGGTGTTTGCCGGCTCGGTCGGCGCTTATGGTTACGGCCTTCCCGGCGATGCCAAGTCCGTTGCGCGCGTCCTGGAAGGCGTGCATCTCGACGCCATCGCTGTCGAGCTGCAAACCGCCGAGCCGACCAAGGACGCCGCCGATCATGTGGCAGCGCTGGTCAAGCAGCGCGGCTATGCGCCCGGCGCGGTCAACGTCCGCTTCGGCCATGATGCGCTCGGCGCGCATACGCTGACCGGCACGCTGCCGATTCCGTATCGTGACCTGATGCCGCGCTTCGGCGAGCATGTCGCCTCGCTCGCCAGGGCCGGTTTCAAGAGCCCGCTTGCGGCAGCGGACGGTCGCATCGTGCACAATGCCGGCGGGTCGGAGGTCCAGGAGCTCGCCTATGCGCTCGCGGTCGCGGTCGCTTATCTGCGCGCGCTGGAAGGCGCGGGCATCGCGCTCGACGCGGCACGGGGGATGATCGAATTCCGCCTCTCAGCCGATGCCGATCAGTTTCTCACCGTCGCCAAGTTGCGGGCGCTGCGGCTGCTCTGGGCGCGGGTCGAACAAGCGTGCGGGCTTGCTGCCAAGCCGGCATTCATCTCCGCCGAGACGGCGTGGCGGACGATGACGAAGCGCGATCCGTGGGTGAATATGTTGCGCGGCACGATCGCGGCCTTCGCCGCAGGCATCGGCGGTGCCGACGCCGTGAGCGTTCTGCCGTTCACCGCGGCGCTGGGCCTTCCTGACCGCTTTGCGCGGCGGATCGCGCGGAACACGCAGCTTTTGCTGCTGGAGGAATCCAATCTCGCCAAGGTCGCCGATCCGGCGGCGGGCTCCGGCGGCATCGAGGACCTGACCGATAAGCTCTGCCGCGCCGCCTGGGCGCTGTTCCAGGAGATCGAGGCCGCCGGCGGCGCTCCGGCCGCACTGGAGAAAGGCCTGTTTCAGGAGAAGGTCGCGAAGGTCCGTGGAGAGCGCGAGAACGCCGTCGTGCATCGCAAGGATTCGCTCACCGGCACCAGCGATTACCCGCTTCTCTCCGAAACGCCCGTAAAGGTCCTCGCCGCCACACCCGTTGCGATCCCGCCGCCTGCGGCGGCGATCCAATATCCGGCGCTCGCGCCGCATCGCCTCGCCGAGCCTTTCGAAATGCTGCGCGATAACTCCGACAGGGCTCTGGCCGCAACCGGCGCTCGGCCCAAAATCTTTCTTGCCAATCTCGGCGCGCTCGCCGAATTCACCGCGCGCGCCACCTTCGCCAGGAACTTCTTCGAGGCCGGTGGCATCGAGGCGATCGCCAACGACGGTTTCAAGAACCGCGACGAGATGATCGCGGCGTTCAAGGCGTCGGGGGCAAAGCTCGCGTGCCTCTGTTCCTCCGACGCCGTCTACGAAAGCGAAGCCGCAGATGCCGCGGGAGCATTGGCGAATGCAGGTGCGGCTCACATTTATCTGGCAGGGCGGCCCAAGGAGCTGGCTCCCTACAAGGCCGCGGGTGTCGGCAGCTTCATTTTTGCCGGTGGCGACATCCTCGCCACTCTGAAGGCGGCGCATGCTATTCTCGGGCTCGAACCGGAGTCGAAATCATGAGCAGCATTCCGGACTTCGCCAAGATCGACTTCGCGCCAGCATCAGCGGCCGGGCCGGACCATGCGCCGTCGCCCTGGCTCACGCCGGAAGGCATCGCGGTGAAACCCGCCTACGCGCCGGACGATCTCAAGGGCCTCGATTTCCTCGACACCTATCCGGGCATCGCGCCTTATCTGCGTGGCCCCTACCCGGCGATGTACGTCACGCAGCCGTGGACGATCCGGCAATATGCCGGGTTCTCCACCGCGGAGGATTCCAACGCCTTCTACCGCCGCAATCTCGCCGCTGGGCAAAAGGGCCTCTCGATCGCGTTCGATCTCGCCACCCATCGCGGCTACGACAGCGACCATCCGCGCGTCTCCGGTGACGTCGGCATGGCGGGCGTCGCGATCGACTCGATCTACGACATGCGGACGCTGTTCTCGGGCATCCCGCTCGATCAGATGACCGTGTCGATGACCATGAACGGCGCCGTGCTGCCGATCATGGCGCTCTATATCGTCGCGGCCGAAGAACAGGGCGTAAAGCCCGAGCAGCTCGGCGGCACGATCCAGAACGACATCCTCAAAGAATTCATGGTGCGCAACACCTACATCTATCCGCCCTCGCCGTCACTGCGCATCATCTCCGACATCTTCGCCTACACGTCGGCGCACATGCCGAAGTTCAATTCGATCTCGATCTCCGGCTATCACATGCAGGAGGCGGGCGCGACGCAGGACCTCGAACTCGCCTACACGCTCGCCGACGGCGTCGAATATGTCCGCGCCGGCATCAAGGCCGGCCTCGATGTCGACCGCTTCGCGCCGCGGCTGTCGTTCTTCTGGGCGATCGGCATGAACTTCTTCATGGAGGTCGCGAAACTCCGTGCCGCGCGCCTGCTCTGGGCCAAGCTGATGAAGGAGTTCAAGCCGAAGGACCCGCGCTCCTACTCGCTGCGCGCCCATTCGCAGACCTCGGGCTGGTCACTGGCCGCCCAGGACGTCTTCAACAACGTCGCCCGCACCTGCATCGAGGCGATGGCCGCGACGCAGGGCCACACCCAGTCGCTGCACACCAACGCGCTCGACGAGGCGCTCGCCTTGCCGACCGACTTCTCGGCGCGGATCGCCCGCAACACCCAGATCGTGCTGCAGCAGGAAAGCGGCACCACGCGTATCGCCGACCCCTGGGGCGGCTCGTATTACGTCGAACGCCTCACCGACGAACTCGCCAAGAAGGCCTGGGGCCATATCCGGGAGGTCGAGGCGCTGGGCGGCATGGCCAAGGCGATCGAGGCCGGCATCCCGAAGCTCCGCATCGAGGAGGCCTCCGCCAAGACCCAGGCGCGGATCGATGCGGGACAGCAGTCGGTGATCGGCGTCAACAAGTACCGGCCCGAGAACGAGACGCCGATCGATGTGCTCAAGGTCGACAATTCCGCGGTCCGGCAGATGCAGCTCGACAAGCTCGCCCGTCTGAAGCGCGAGCGCGATCCGTCCGCGCTACAGACAGCGCTCGACTCGCTCGCCCGGGCCGCCGACGGCGGCAACGGCAACCTCCTGGCGCTTGCAGTCGACGCCGCTCGCGCCAAGGCCACGGTCGGCGAAATCTCCGCTGCGCTCGAGAAGGTGTGGGGCCGCCACCGCGCCGAAATCAAATCGATCACCGGCGTGTTCAAGCGGGAGGTCGGCATGAACGACAGCGTCGCGCGCGTGCAGAAGCTCGTCCAGGCCTTCGAGACCGACGAGGGCCGCCGGCCGCGTATTCTGGTCGCTAAGATCGGCCAGGACGGTCACGACCGCGGCCAGAAGGTGATCGCCTCCGCCTTCGCCGATCTCGGCTTCGACGTCGATATCGGACCGCTGTTCGCGACGCCCGCCGAGGCCGCGCGCCAGGCCATCGAAAACGACGTGCATATTTTGGGCGTGTCGTCGCTCGCCGCAGCCCACCTAACGCTGGTGCCGGAGCTCAAGGCCGAGCTTGCCAAGCAGGGCCGGCCCGACATCATGATCGTGGTCGGTGGCGTCGTGCCGCCGCAGGATTACGACGCGCTGTACAAATCCGGTGCCGAGGCGATCTTCCCGCCCGGCACGGTGATCGCCGACGCGGCCGAAAAGCTCCTGCATTCGCTCAACCGCAAGCTCGGTCACTCCAGCGAGGCGGCGGAGTAAAACAGAAATGCAGCGTTCTGTTCTTGCCGCTGCAGCGGTTGTGCTAGCGCTTGCCAGTCCTGTCGCCGCACAGATCGACGAAAAGCCCGCGATTGAAATCAAGACACGCGCGGCCGAAATCACTGTCACGATCGACAAGGAGCTCAAGCCGGTTCCCGGCCTCGCCGCCGATCTTCTGGCGGAAGGCCAGCGCTACGTTGCTAAATCGCGGGCTGACGCGGACCAGGAATACAAAACCAACAAAGCATGGTTCAAGGACCGCCGCTGGACCTACGACCGCAGCTATTCGTTCCGCTCGCTGGTCGGCGACCGCTATGTGAGCATCTTGCGCGAAGACGGCACTTACGGCGGCGGTGCCCATCCCAACTCCCGCACCGACACGATCCTCTGGGACAAGACCGCAAAGAAGCGCATCAGCGTCCGGCCGTTCTTCAAAGAGATGGCCGACAACGGTCCGACCATGACGGCGCTCGCCAGGCTCGTGCGCAACGCCACGGCCTTGGAAAAGGATGAGCGCCGCCGCGGCGAACTGTCTGACGACGAGAAGAAGAAGGATCCGAAGCTGTCGGCCGAGAAACTGGTGGCCGGGGACGAGCAGCTTCGCGGGGCCATCCAGCCGAAGCTTCTCAAGATCGGGCCGATCACTCTTGCGCCTTCGACCGCGGCCGGCAAAAGCTCAGGCCTCACCTTCCACTTCTCGGCCTACGACGTCGACGCCTATGCGGCCGGGCCCTACACGATTTTCGTGCCCTGGACCGATCTCAAATCGTTCCTGTCGCCGGAAGGCACGGCGATCTTCGGCGGCGAGCGGCCCGAGAAAGACAAAGAACTCTAGGGGATCAACCGCCGGAACAGCTGTTCCGGGCGCGGCCGCTGTGACAGTTTGAGCCCGTCATGGCCGCTGCCCTCGACATCACCGCCCTCGCCCGCCGCGTCCGCGATGGCGACCGCGCGTCGCTCGCGCGCGCTATCACGCTGATCGAGAGCAAGCGCGCCGACCATCGCCGGCAGGCGCACGAGTTGGTGCAAGAGCTGCTGCCGCTGACCGGCAAGGCCATTCGTGTCGGCATCACCGGCGCACCGGGCGTCGGCAAGTCGACCAGCATCGACGCGCTCGGCACGCATCTTACTGGGGCGGGCCATAAGGTTGCAGTGCTGGCTGTCGATCCGTCCTCAAGCCGCACCGGTGGCTCGATCCTGGGCGACAAGACCCGGATGGCGCGGCTTGCCAATGACACACACGCTTTCATCCGTCCCTCGCCGTCGTCCGGCACGCTCGGCGGCGTCGCCGCGATGACGCGCGAGACAATGCTGCTCTGCGAGGCTGCAGGTTTCGACGTGGTGCTGGTGGAGACCGTCGGTATCGGCCAGTCGGAAACCACCGTGGCCGACATGACCGATTTTTTCCTGGCGCTGATGCTGCCTGGCGCCGGCGACGAATTGCAGGGCATCAAGAAGGGCCTTGTCGAGCTCGCCGACATGATCGCGGTCAACAAAGCCGACGGCGATAACGTCAAGCGTGCCCAGAGTGCGGCCGCGGAGTACCGCGCGGCGCTGCATATCCTGACGCCGCGCTCGACAAACTGGACTCCGCCGGTCGTGACCTATTCGGCGCTGACCGGCGATGGCGTCGCCGGGTTGTGGGGGCAAGTCGTGCTCCATCGCGAGCGCATGACCGGCACCGGTGAGCTGGCGCAGCGCCGGCGCGAACAACAGGTGAAGTGGATGTGGTCGATGCTCGAGCAGCGTGTCTTCGCAAGGCTCCATACCGATGCGGGCCTGCGCGCCCGGCTGCCGCAGATCGAGGCGGCCGTCGCCGAGGGCCGCCTGTCGCCGACCTTGGCGGTCGACGAGATCGCAGCCGCGCTTGGCCTCTGATTAACCGTTTGGCCGCTGTGCCAGCATTCCTCGAAGGGGACAGCTCGCGTCTCGTTTTGTGCCACCCCGGCACAACCAACCTTCGAAAACGCTGGCCCGAGACTTGAAATGATCTCGCCTGATGCATCTCGGAGTTCGGACATGGAACTGAACCGCCGCCGTCTCATCGCCGTTTCCGCGCTTACCGGTGCGGTTCCAGCCACAGTCGGGCTGGCCACTCCGGCCGCGGCCGCGCCGCTTTCGACCTTCGGTATCGACGCCACGCAGCTTGGTGTGCGTGCCGGCGGCGGCGCCGATCAGACCGCAATGCTCCAGGCCGCGATCGACAGGGCTGCGGGCGCACGCGTGCCGCTGATGCTCGGTCCCGGCGACTATCGTGTCGCAGGGCTGAAGCTTCCAAGCTACGCCCAGATCGTCGGCGTCCGTGGCGCAACCCGGCTGGTCCTCGCGGCAGGAGCGCTGCGCAATGCACCCAATCCAACTCTGATTTCTGCAGTCGGCGCCGAGCACACCACGCTTGCCGGCCTCGTGCTCGACGGCGCCGGCCGCCCCCTGCCTCAGAACACCGCGCTGGTGCATTTCGACCAGTGCAATGAAGTTCGCATCACCGATTGCGAGATCGTGAATTCCGGCCATGCCGGCATTCGCCTCGACGCGGTGCAGGGCACCGTCAGCGGCAACACCATCGTCAACTCCGCCGATGTCGCGATCTACTCGCTCGATGCCCGAGGCCTCACCATCTCGGCGAACACCGTTCGCGGCGCCGGTGACGGCGGCATCCTGGTGCATCGCTCGCGGCAGGGCGATGACGGCACGCTGATCCTCGACAACCGCGTCGAAGACATCCGCAACGCCTCAGGCGGTTCGGGTCAGTACGGCAACGCCATCAACGTGTTCCGCTCGGGCAACGTGATCGTGCGCGGCAACCGCATCGCACGGGCGGCGTTCTCGGCGGTGCGCGGCAACGCCGCCTCCAACATCCAGATCGCCAACAACCTGGCGACTGACGTGGGCGAGGTGGCGATCTATTCGGAGTTCGGCTTTGAGGGCGCGGTGATCTCCAACAACACCGTCGACGGCGCCGCGATCGGTGTCGCGGTGGTCAACTTCAACGAGGGTGGACGTCTCGCCACCGTGCAGGGCAACCTCATTCGCAATCTCAAGAACAAGCGCCCAGCCGGCACCGATCCGAATGACGGCGCGGGCATCGGCATCGCCGCCGAGGCCGACGTCGCGATCAACGGCAACGTGATCGAAGGCGCACCGAGCGCCGGCATCAGCATCGGCTGGGGCGCCTATATGCGCGACGTCTCGGTCACCGGCAACGTGGTGCGCAACGCGCGTCATGGCATCGCGGTGTCGGTATCGAACGGCGCTGGCGCCGCGGTGATCTCGGGCAACCTGATCTCGGGCGCGGCCAAGGGTGCGATCGTCGGCATGGACTTCGCGCGGCCGGTCACCGATCTCGAGCGCGACAGCGCGCGTTACGCCAATCTGCAGGTCAGCGGCAACCGGGTCCGCTAGCCTCAGGATCGGCCGTCAAATCAATGGGTTCCGCAAGCGTGGAACCCGGCACCCTACAGCTTCGTTGGTTGGATTGCGGGCGACCCCTATTTCGTGGGAGCTGGCAATGACCGAAGACGATGATGTCGTGGCTCGGAATAAGCGCGAAATGCGCCTCATGTACGGTGTCTCGGCGGGAATTGTGCTTCTCATCCTGGGTATCATGGGCGCCAACATGCTTTGGGGCCCTCATACCCCCGCCAACGCGCCAACGGACATGAGCAGCCAATCCCGAAGCGTGCCTTCGGCACCCAATTGATTGGCTGAAGCTACTGCGCCTTGATCCCGGCGAAGGCGATGACCTTCGCCCATGTGCCGGTTGTCGCCTCGATGAACGCGGCGAGTTCAACCGGCGTTGCCACAAAAGCCGTGCTGCCCAACGCCACGATGCGCTCTTGCATCACGGGCGTGGTCAGAATCGCGTTGATTTCCCTGTTGAGCTTGTCGATGACATCCGGCGGCGTGCTGCGCGGCGCGCCAAGCCCAAGCCATGCCGTCGCCTCGTATCCCGGAACGAAGCTGCCAAGCGCCGGCACCCCGGGCAGCGCCGCAACCGGCTCGGCGCTGGTCACCGCGAGGGCCCGCAACCTTCCCGCGTGGATGTGCGCGATCGCGGCCGGCGGATTGGGGAACATCAGCTGCACCTGCCCGCTCACGACGTCGGCGATCGCGGGCCCTTCACTGCGATAGGGCACATGCACCATGTCGACGCCGGCCATCATCTTGAACAGTTCGCCGGACAGGTGTGGCGCGGTGCCATTGCCGGACGAGGCCATCGCGATCTGGCCCGGGTTTGCTTTGGCATAGGCGATGAAGTCTGGAACGCTCTGCGCCGGCACCGACGGATTGACCACCATGAACAGCGGACCGCGGGTGACGCCCGCGACCGGCGTAAGATCGCGGATGAAATCGAAATTGAGCTTATCGTAGTAGGACGCGTTGATGGTGTTGGGCGTGCCCGTGGACAACAGCGTGTAGCCGTCGCCGGGCGATTTCGCGACCAGTTCGGCGCCGAGATTGCCGCCCGCGCCGGGCCGGTTCTCGACGATGAAGGGTTGCGCCAGCCGTTCTTGCAGTCGGGCGCCAATCAGCCGCATCAGGATGTCGCCGATCCCGCCCGGCGCGAAAGGCACGATGATCTTAACCGGCCGATTCGGGAAAACGTTTGCCAAGACGGAGCGCGGTGCAGAAGCGAACGAGACAGCTCCGACGCACAGGTGCAAAAATCGCCGCCGGTCAAAGCTCACCGAGACGCCCCTCCGGAAGACCAGCCGCCTTCGACGACGTCGATTTCTCAAGCGCGAAGCGGCGCATGAAAGACACGAGCATTTTCACCGCCGGTGACGAGTTGTTCGGGCGATATGCGAAAGCCACCGTCGAGATCGGTGCAGCGGTCGGCACAAAGTCGCGGAAGACGATGTTCGGGATGCCGATCTTCTCGAACGATTTCGCGACGATCGCAATTCCGTATCCCGCTGCCACATAGGCGAGACTCATGATCATGTCGTGAGTGCGCTTTTCGACTTTCGGGATAAAATTGCCAAGCGCTGCGATCGCCCTCGTATCGTCCCAGAATGCCAGCTCGAACACCGTCGGCGGATTGACAAAAATCTCATTCGTCAGCTCCGCCGGGTCGATGGATGCGTGCGCCGCCAAACGATGCTGTTGCGGCATGGCCAGCACCATCGGCTGTCGGAACACATCGATCCCGGCAATTCGTGGTGGAAATTTCAGCGGGCTGCGGACAAACCCGCAATCGAGCTCTTCCTGAACCAGCGCGGTATGCTGCTCCTCGACATTCATCATGTGCAGAAAGATTTCGATTCCAGGATTCTCATGCTGGAATTCGCCGATGAATTTCTGCACCAATCCGGACCAGACCACCGAGGGCATGAACCCGACCTCGATGCGGCCGACCTCGCCGCGTGCTGCCTGGCGGGCGACGGCCACCGCCTCCTTGGCTTCGCGCAGGACATTCCGGGCGCGGTCCAGCACGCGAAGGCCGGCTTCGGTCAGTTCGACATGGGTGTTGCCGCGCCGCTGTACGAGCTTGGCGCCGAGCTGCTGCTCGAGCTTCTTGATCTGCTGCGTGAGCGTCGGCGCACTGATTCCGAGATTCATCGCCGCGCGGCCGAAGTGCTGCTCTTCGGCAAGCCCCACGAAATAGCGAAACAACCGCGTTTCGATCTCAGTCATGTCGGGCCGCCATCAAACAAAGCTCCACGCGAGCCTGAGTGTGTCGGAACGGACGGCAGCTCAAGATAACTGTCAGTTCGCCGTATCGACCGAACAATCCTGCCCGGCGTGTTTTTGGAATTCGAGCTGAGCCATGCTCAGCAAATACGCGCCGACTTGAAATCCCCCTCGCTCGGCAAGCCTCGCGAGTTCGCCGCACATTTCTGCAATGTATTCCGCGTCTTCGCACGCCGGTTTTTTCAACACCACACCCCCAGACTAGCGTCCCCGACAACATCTTAGGTTGAACGGAGGTGTCGTGGCCATTGGGAACTTATTCCCCCGCAATACAACCTGAAACTGGTAATTCGCCGCATCAGGTTGCAGGCGCATTCCCACCTGCAGCGCCTTTCCTGACATTGGGCGACATTGGCTTTTTTCTCCGACCTCGCCATCTAACGGCTTCCAGGCGCCGCCACTTGGCGCGTCGCATCGAATCGGTTGACGGAGATCACGTGATGCCTGCTGTGCTGCGATCGCTGACGCTGCTGTTGGGCCTTTTTGCAGGTACAGCCACGGCGGCCTTCGCGGCCGACGAGCCCGACCTGATCTTCAAGCGCTCCACGGTCTTCAAATGGGTTTCACCCAACGACAAGCTTGCGACCTACGGACTCGACGATCCCTTGGTTGAAGGCGTCGCCTGCCATTTCACCGTGCCGGAGAAAGGCGGCTTCAAGGGCTGGGTCGGACTTGCCGAAGAGGTCTCCGACATCTCGCTCGCCTGCCGGCAGGTCGGACCGATCCGCTTCAAGGAGAAATTCGAGCAAGGCGACGACATGTTCCGCAAACGCCGCTCGCTGTTTTTCAAGAAGATGCAGATCGTGCGCGGCTGCGACACCAAGCGGAACGTGCTTGTCTACATGGTCTATTCCGACAGGGTGATCGAGGGCTCGCCGAAGAACTCGACCTCCTCGGTGCCGATCATGCCGTGGGGCAACGCCGACCAGATCCAGCGCTGTGCGGATTTCGCTCAATAACGGCACGACAGTTGGCGCGGCGAATAGCGCAGGCGAGCAAAAGCGGGTTGACGCGATCCGCGTTCTGATGCGAGGTTTGCTCCCGGTGGTTCCCGCAAGGGATCAAAAGGGAACGCGGTGCGTGTGCGCTTTGCACACAATGCCGCGGCTGCCCCCGCAACTGTAAGCGGCGAGTTTCCGCCCGATCATGCCACTGGGAATGTGAATTCCTGGGAAGGCGGGCGAAAACAGCGACCCGTGAGCCAGGAGATCTGCCACCAGCAATGGTCACGCGCGAGCGTGTCGGCCGGGGTGTGCCGATGCGACGACAACGACTGACGCTTCCTGCCCCTCAGGGGCGAAGGCAGGAACAAGTCAGCAGTCGCGGTGACGGTTAAGCGTTCGCCGTTGGACTGTGGCGTTATGATTTCCAAATCTGTTGGCTCCCTGCGTGCGCGTTCGCGCGCGTGGTTGCTTGGTGCGGGCTCGATCGTGCTGTTCGGGCCATCCCTGTTCCTGATGCAGAGTGATTTAAGTCCGGCTCTGGCACAAAGCGCAGAGCAGTCGCGGCGGACGCATTTGCCGCGCATTCAGGTGACCACCAAAAAGAAGAAAGCGGCCCGGCGGGGTGCCGAGCCAGCGCAGCGCGGACGCAATCCCCTGCCCGCCCCCATGCCCCCGCTGAGCCCAAGCGAAACGGCCAGAAGCCCGCTCAACACCAACATGGTCGCAGAAAGCGCGAGCCGGCTCGGGCTTACGCCGCGCCAGTCGCCGGCCAGCGTCGAGGTGGTCGACCAGCAGGCCATGCGCGAGCTTGGCGTTCGCACCACCGCCGAGGCTGCGAACGCCGCCACTGGCGTACTTGCTGTCGACGTGGCCGGTGCACCCGCCAACTTCTCGATGCGCGGTTTCAGCTTCGGCGAGGTGAACGTTCTCTACAACGGCATCTCGACCGGCCCGGCGAGCATCTCGGCGCGCACGATGGACACCGCGAACCTATCGCAGATCGAATTCCTCAAAGGCCCTTCCGCGCTGATGAGCGGGCTCAACGCGATCGGCGGATCGGTCAACTATGTCAGCCGCCAGCCGACCAGCGGCCCGATCCGGAGCGAACTCGACGTGTCGGTCGACTCGCTCGGCTCCACACGAACGCATTACGGCTCCGGCGGCAGCACCGCCCTGCCAGGGCTCGACTATCGCTTCGATGTGGCCGGTTCGCGCGTCAACGGTTTCATCAACGATTCCGACCGCGATCTCACCAACATAGCGGCACAGCTCGACTATCGCGCAAACAGTTCGTTCAAGATGTTCGCTGCTATCGAGTACAAAAGGGATGAAGGCCGCGCCTACTGGGGCACGCCTTTGGTACCGACGTCTTCCGCTGGATCAAATGCTGTTCGCGGCGTCGTGTCAGGCAGTGCAGTCAGCACCTTCGATGGCTCGACGATCGCGCCGGTGACGATCGATAGAAGAACACTCAAAACCAACTACAACGTCCTCGACAATTCAACCGCCGCCGAGGAGCTCTGGGTGCGCTCCGGCTTCGTGTGGACGCCGTACACCGATCTGACGGTCAAGAACCAGAGCTATTACTACCAAGCAAGACGCCACTGGCTCGACAGCGAAACCTACGCCTTCAACGGCACAACCAACACGATTGATCGTGACCGTTTCTTCGTCGGGCATGACCAGCGCCTGGTCGGCAACAACACCGACGTGGTCTGGGATACGCGGCTGTTCGGGCTGGAAAATCGCGCAGCGCTCGGGCTGCAGATGAGCCGCAACTGGCTGACCTTCAGCCAGCATGCCGGCGGCTTTCCGCAGGACACCGTCGACATCTTCAGCCCGGACCGCGGCACCTACGGTGACCTCCAGCCGGACAAGATTGGCAAGCGGCTCGATACGCTCGCTGTATCGGTCGAGGACCGGCTCAAGCTCACGAATTGGCTGTCGCTCATCGGCGGTCTTCGCTACGAGCACTTCGCGCTCAGCAGCGACCGCGTCAACTTCGACGGCACGTCCCCGCCGGCCTCTTTCTTCACGAAGGCGTGGAATCCCGTTTCCTACCGCGCGGGCGTGACCTTCGAGCCGATCCGCAACCTGATGTTTTATGCGATGACCGCAACGGCCTACGATCCCGCCGCGGCCGGCATCTTCTCCATCCGGCCGGGAACCTCGCTTGAGCTGACCGAAGCGCGCATTTACGAGACCGGCGTCAAGCACCTGTTCTGGGACAATCGGGCCGAGTGGACGTTCTCGGCCTACGACATCACGCGGCACAACGTGTATGTGGCGCTCACCAACGCGATCACCACACTCGCCGGCGAGGTCAACACTCGCGGCCTCGAATTCGCGGCGGCCGTGCGGCCGTTCGACGGCTGGAAATTCTGGGGCAATGTCGCTGTGACCGAGTCGCGCTACAAGGACTTCGACGTGTTCACCGGCAACACGCCGTCGAATGTCGCGCCGCTGATCATCAACGCGGGCGGATCGTATCGCTGGAACAAGTGGCGCTGGCCCGTCGAGGTCGGTGCCCAGGTGCGCCACGTCGGCCGACGCTACCTTTTCGAGGACGATACCACCGTGATGGAGCCCTATACCACCGCGGACCTGTTCGCCTACATCGACATTCCCGGCCGTGATCTCGACTTGCCGCAACTCGATAAGGCGCGTGTCAGCTTTCGGGTCCGCAACGTGACCGACAAGACCTATGCCGCGTTCTCCGATCCCGGCTACCCGGACCAGATCTATCTCGGCGCTCCGCGCACCTACGAGATTGCCACCTCGTTCAGGTGGTAGCTGCCAGGGCTCGCCGGTTCGGACGCCCGCGCGAGCCTCGCGCGGGCGGTTTTCCACCTCTGTTGGGCCCCTTGGACACCCATGCAAACGCAACTCTTGCTGCAATGCACAAAATAGGGCATTGTCCGGCCGGAATTGAACCGGGAATTCGACGATTCATGAGCAAAAACAACCAGCAAACCTGGAAAACCAAGTACGGTCCGCGCCGCGTACGCGTTGATGCGCCGACGCTTCAGGAGGCGATCACCGCCGCTCAGGGACTGTCCGACGACATCGATGAACAGGCCGACATCGCGGCCTCGCTGATGGGGGTTCCCCGTGAGGAGGCCCGCGCCGAGCTGCTCAAGCTCGCGCCGCCGCGCAGGGATGTCATCAAGACCGTAGCCTTCACCGGCCCGGCCTCGGCGCCGCGCACCGTCGTGGTGGAGCGCAAGCCCTCGCGCCGCATCATCCCGGCAGGAGCCGTGCGCGCCGGGCTGCGGTAGGCGACACACCGCTCCGTTACGGTGCCATGCTCAGCGCATGGCGCCGTGGCGGGCCCGCTCTCGCAACTGGTGAAAGCGAAGGCCCTTGGCTGCGACCTCGTGAGGGATGGCCTGATACTTGGCACGCAGCCGCCCGGTATGCTCGCCCGCGCGCGGTGCTGCTTCGTTAAGCAGCACGATCTGCCGCACGCAGATCCAGGACAGTCCGATCGCTTTGGCAACGACGAACAGGCGATCACAGTTCGGATCGAGGATCATGCGTTCAGTGTCGATTGCCGGAATCTGCCCGAACTCTGACACTGCGGTTACGACCGCTTCAAACTGACCCTGCCGGGCAAACGAGAGAATGTGCGCCTCCGACAGGCCGCCGGTTTCCTTCAGTGTTGCGATCTGCTTGCGTGCTTCGGCATAGGCCGTCGATCTCTCTTGCGAGGCCTCCTTAAGCCGTCGGCGCGCCAGACCGATGGCTGCCGCGACCTCCTCGGCCTTGGCTCCGCCCTCCGCTTCGAGTTGGCGGCGCACGGCTTCGGAGGCTTTCTCGAACAGCGCTACGAGATGCGGCCGCGGAATGTCCGGCCGGCTCCAAACCGCCGACGCGAGCCGCCGGTTGTCGTGCGCGCGCTCGACCATCGCGGTGTAGCCGCGCTCGGAGAGCACAGCTCCACCGTTCTGCGCCAACGCCATCACCACCTGATCATCGCCGCGATCGATCAGCACGTCAGTGACGCGCGACCCGATCATTTTGCGTGACGAGATCGCGATCAGGTGCTGCTGGCTGCGCATCCGGGCGCTGTCGAGGAGAAACTCCTCTTCGAGCGCCAGCGATTGCGTCAGAACCGGCCCCGCGACCGCGATCGCCGCGTCTCCCGCAAGGGTCATGATCACCTCGCGTGGCGCGTTGCCGATCGGTGCGAGCCTCTCGGACAGATAGACGCGGACCGCCTCGTCGACCTGGCCGACCATCTTCATGATCACGCTGTCGAACAGATCGACCTGTTCGCCCGAATAGCTGCCGTGCTGCGTCAGAAACAGATCGGCCACCTGCCGCACCACGCGGCCGCGTTCGCCGGCGCTGCGATTGCAGAGCACCTGGGTCAAAGCGCCGGAGATTTCTTCTGCCGTCTCGCTCATGAATTCTCGCTCTATGGATTCTCGATCGCGTCCCTTTATGAAGCAGCCTTTGTCTGTGCGGTGCCGACGTTCCTTCGATTCTCGTTGTGCTGCGTGCAAAGCCTTTGACCGCAATTGTCATAGCTCTGAAAATGCCAACATCCATTTGTCTCGAAGCGCGGTTCGGCAACCTGGTTAACCTTCGGCTAAGTCCGGTTCGGATTGCGACTGCTATCTCGCAAGGCCTCCGTATGCCGGTTCAGCGGTCGGCATTGCATGCCAGCCCGGCAGGCCCCTCGCCTGCGGCAAATGTCTCGTGTTAGCATTTGGGACAAGACTTGCAGGGGATAGGGAATGCCAGCGACGGCCAATGCGGCGGCAAGCCGCTCCGTGACCGGTTTATCCGGCGAAAGCATCATCAAGGAAATCAACTCAAGCGGCATCGAGTTCGTGATTTCGGTGCCCGATATCACCACCAGCGAAGGCCTGCTGCGGCCGCTGGCCAGGGGCGCCGGCCCACGGCTCGTCCGCATCTGCAAGGAGGACGAGGGCGTCGCCATCTGCGCGGGCCTGGCCTTCGCCGGCAAGCGCGGGCTTCTTTTGATCCAACAGACCGGACTCCTGGATTCCATCAATGCGATACGCGGCGTTGCGGTCGAGTATGGACTTCCGATCTGCATGATGGTCGGCCTCCTCGAAAAGGAGGTCGGCGTGATGCCGCGGCAGTCGAACCGCTACGGCGTGCGGATCGTCGAGCCGATCCTCGATGCCATGGGCATCGGCTATCACAACATCGAACAGCAGTCGGACGTGGCGAAGATCCGACCGGCCATCGAGGCCGCCTACAAGGATAGCAAACCGACCGTGATGCTGATTGGACAGAGGCCCGCATGATGGATCGCAAGGAATGCCTCAAGGCGATCGCCCGTCACGTCACGGAAACCGACATCGTGCTGCCGGTCTATTCGACTGCGTTCGACTGGATCGACATCCGGCCGAGCCCGCTCAACTATCCGTTTCATGGAGCCATGGGGCTCGCATCGTCGCATGCGCTCGGCGTCGCACTCGGCCGCCCGGACCGCCGCGTGATCGTGCTCGACGGCGACGGCAGTCTGCTGATGAACCTCGGCACGCTGGTCACGTCGGCCGAAGCCGCTCCCAAGAATCTCTATCACTTCGTCATGGAAAACGGCACCTATGAAGCAAATGGCGGTCATCCGATCCCGGGCCGTGGCGCGGTGAGCTTCGCGGGCATCGCCCGCTCGGCTGGGCATCAGAACGTTCACGAGTTCTCTGACCTCAAGGTGTTTGAGCAGCAGGCCGGTGCGATCCTGGCTGACCCCGGGCCGGTCTTCACGTGTCTGAGGATCGTGTCGAGCGGCGAGCAGCAGCGCGATTACAGCCGCCTGCATGGCGCTCACGTGCGCGAGGCGTTTCGCGACGCGCTCGGCGCCAAGTAATCCGTACGCCTAATCCGCACGCCGATCGTCCGAGACAAAAAAGCCCCGGCCGGAAGCCGGGGTTTTTTATTGCAAAATCCTATTTTCGAAGCTGCGGGGGCGGTGCCGTCAGATTTGCGGCCGACCCGGTTGTTTCGGCAGTCGGCGAATTCATCGCAGTTTGCGTATCACCGCCAGAGAGCAGCGCGAGAGCGAAAATGCCTGCGCACAGCAACAACAGCACGCCCGCTGCAGCCCATTGAATACGCTTCTCGTAGGCCCCCAGTTCGTCGAAGCCATTCCGTGGAACGTTGGAATCGTGATGGAAGTCGCTCATGACGTCCTCCTTGGTTCCCGCCTCCCGCCGCATTAAAAAAACGACATACCCTGTTGTCCGTTCCCACCTCGATCTGCGTTCGGATTCAATGGCCTATGCGCACATCGCGTTTGCGGCAATGCGGCAAACACGATGTGCGACGCCTTCGGTTTGGTCAGGGCTTGAACGCCTCGGTCGGCCGCATGCCGCCGACCACGATGCCGTTCCAGTTGCGGATTATTGGCCGCACAAACGGTTCAAGGGCAGCGCTGTCGACATCGTTGTTGAGGAGACGATCTAAAGCGGCCGCGACCATCACCTCGGCGGCTCGTCCGGCGCCGTCGTCGCTTTTCACCGCGATTCCGATACCGAGTTCCGGCAACGCTGCGCAGTAGACGCCCTCGGCGCCGGTCTTGAGAAACAGTCGAGCGCCGAACAGCGTCATCACGTCGGTGCAAAAACGTCCCGTGCCGGCGACGTGCCAAGGCCAGGTGGTGCAAGCCTCGCGCAGCCGCGCCGCGGCGTGCGCCCGCTCCGGAAGCATCCGTGCGCCGGTTGCGAAACGGGCGAAGGTCAGCGCCAGCGCGTCGAGCGGCAACGCCCAGGTTGGCACCGAGCAGCCGTCGACCGCGCAGACCTCTGGCGGCAGGGATGCACCGCTCAAGACCTCCAGTGTATCCCGCACCAGCCGCTGCACCGGATGCGACGGCTGCACATAACGTGTGGGATCGGCGTCGATCGAGCAGGCCAGGCAAAGAAAGCCCGCATGCTTTCCTGAACAGTTGTTGTGAACCGCTCTGGCCATGCCGCCGGCATGCGCCAAAGCCTGTGCCGAGGCCTGGTGGATCGGCCAATGCACGCCGCATTTCAGCGCGCCCTCATCGAGGGAAAGCCGTGCCAGCATCCGCTCGACCACCGCCACATGGCCAGGCTCGCCGCTATGCGACGCGCAGGCCAGCGCCAACTCCTCGGGACCGAAGCCGTAACGGTCGGCGGCGCCGCTCTCGACCAACGGCAGGGCCTGAATGGCCTTGATCGCGGAACGTGGAAATACCCGGCGCTTGACGTCGCCCAGCGCGAGCACCTTGCGGCCGTCGGCATCGACGGCCACCACCGCGCCAGCGTGGCGGCTCTCGACCGCCTCGCCACGCAGCACCTCGACCAAGACGGGGTTATTCATCCCAAATGCCGCAGAGGCGCCCCTTGCCACGATTGCGTCGAGAACCGATCTATACTGGCATCCTCATGACCACGGACGCCACTTCACCGGCAGCCCCGCCCCCGAGGCGCCGCCGCAAGCGCTTCATGCTCTCCTTCCTCATCATATTTCTACTTCCCGTCTTTGTCGGCGCCGGTGTGTTGGCTTACCGCGGCGGGCCCACCCGTTGGAGCGATTGGGACCGCACGGTGATGAGCCATCTGCCGCCGGCTGCGCAGCACCCGGACGCACGGATCCTCGTGATGTCGGGCCGCACCCGCGGCTGGAAGGGCGTGGTTGCGGTCCACAGCTGGGTCGTGGTCAAGGGTGAAAACGAACGCGCCTGGCGGCGCTATGACGTCGCCGGTTGGGGCAGCCCCGTGCGGCTGAACTGGTGGCCTCCGGACCTGTGGTTCGGCGAATACGGCCAGGTGGTGGTTGACATCTCCGGCCCCCGCGCGAAGGCGCTGATCCCGCGCGTCGACGCCGCGATCCGGGGCTATCAGTATTCCCACGAAGGCGACTACCGTATCTGGCCGGGGCCCAACAGCAACACCTTCATTGCCACGATCCTGCGCACCATCCCGGAGGCCGAGGCGCAGTTGCCGTCCAACGCCATCGGGCGCGACTTTCGGCCATGGCCTTACGCCGGCTTGACCGGCAGCCGGACCGGCATCGAGGCGAGCCTGTGGGGCCTTCTGGGCATCAAGATTGGCTGGGTGGAAGGCGTGGAACTCAACGTACTCGGCCTTGTCGCGGGTCTCGATTTGCGCGATCCAGGTATCAAGCTTCCAGCGTTCGGCCGGATCGGCTGGCCGCAGACCACCGCGACGGCCGCAACGCAAGGCGCACGATAGGCGCCCAACACGGATCACGACAATGCACTCACACTCGATGGAGCGCTGGACCCACGATCACGTCTATCTGGGTCGCGATCACGCCCGCAACGAGCGCCGCACCTGGTTCGTGGTGGCGCTCACCGCCGGAATGATGGTGGTGGAGATCGTCGCGGGCGTCGCCTTCGGCTCGATGGCGCTGCTCGCCGACGGCCTGCATATGATGACGCACGCCGGCGCGCTGACCATTGCGGCGCTGGCCTATCTCTACGCGCGGCGCCACGCTCGCGATCCGGGCTTCAGCTTCGGCACCGGCAAGATCGGCGATCTCGCAAGCTTCGGCAGCGCCGTGATCCTCGGCGTCGTCGCGCTGGCGGTCGGCTATGAGTCGCTGATGCGGCTCTACAGCCCGGTCGCGATCAGATTCGACGAGGCGATTCCGATCGCCGTGGTCGGTCTTCTGGTCAATATCGCAAGCGCCTGGCTGCTCGGCGGCGATCACGATCATGGCCACTCGCATGGCCACGGCCACGCGCATGATCATGACCACGATCATGACGAGCACGATGATCACGACCATGACCACGATCATCATCACGGCGATCTGCATCGCGACCACAATCTGAGCTCGGCCTATTTCCACGTGCTCGCCGACGCGGCGACGTCCGTGCTGGCGATCGCGGCGCTGCTCGCCGGCCGCTACTACGGGCTGAACTGGCTCGATCCGATCATGGGAGTCGCTGGCGCGATCCTGGTTGGACAATGGTCGATCAATCTGATGCGCGCCTCAGGCGCGGTGCTGACCGACGCTGTGCCCGATCCGGGCCTCGCCCAGAAAATTCGCGAAAAGCTCGAGATCGGCGACGACCGCGTCGCTGATCTGCATCTCTGGCGACTGGGTCCCGGCCACACGGCTGTGGTGGTCACGATCGTCAGCGACGAGCCGGGGGAGCCGCGGCACTACAAGGAGAGACTGCACGGGTTGCCAAGCCTGTCGCACATCACCGTCGAAGTGCAGCTCTGCCCGCATCACGGGCGCGAACCCGGCCTTGCCGCCTGAGCCGCTGGCATCAACCCGTTTTCAAGCTCCGCTCGGCAAGCTTGCGATCGTAATCGAGCACGGCCTGCAGCAGCACCTGCGCGCCCTTGGCGCACTGCTCCTTGGACGAGAACTCGGCCTCGTTGTGGCTGATGCCGTCGCGGCACGGCACGAAGATCATCGCCGACGGTGCGACGCGTGAGACGTAGGCCGCATCGTGCCCCGCGCCAGAGACGATCTCGCGCGCGCTGTATCCGGAAAGCTCGGCGGCACTTCGGACTGCAGCGACACAGTCGGGATCGAACCTGACCACCGGCTGCTCCCAGATCGTCTTGCCCTCGCAATCAAGACCGAGATCATCGCTGATGATCTGGAGATGGTCGTAGAACTCCTCCTGCATCTCCTGGACGGCGTCATCGTCGGGATGCCGCAGGTCGACGGTGAAGAACACATCGCCTGGAACGACGTTGCGCGAATTCGGCCGGTTCTCGATCAGCCCCACGGTTGCAACGCCGGGCGCATACTTTTGGCCGATGCGGTCCACCGCTTCGATCATCCGCGCGGCGCCAACGAGCGCATTCTTCCGCAGATGCATCGGCGTCGCGCCGGTGTGGGCATCCTGACCGGCGAGTATCACCTCGTACCAGCGCATCGCCTGCACGCCGGTGACGATGCCGATGTCTTTGCCCTCCGCTTCGAGGAGCGGACCCTGCTCGATGTGCAACTCGAAGAACGCCGACAGCGCATGCTCGCCGCAGGATTCAGCTCCGCGATAGCCGATCGCGTCGAGCGCCTCGGCAAAGGTCACGCCGTCGCGGTCCTTCTGCGACTGCGCAAAGTCCTTTGCGAGCGCCTTGGAAAAAACGCCCGAGGCGACCATGGCAGGCGCGAAACGCGAGCCTTCCTCATTGGTCCAGTTCACCACCTCGATCGGCGCATAGGTCTCGTAACCGGCCTCGACCAGAGTCCGCAACGCTTCCAGCGCGGAGAGCACGCCCAGCACGCCATCGAACTTGCCGCCTGTCGGCTGCGTGTCGAGATGGCTGCCGATGGCGATCGGCGGCACGTCGGCGGTGCCGGCGCGGCGGGCGAACATTGCGCCCATGTCATCGACCGTCATGGTGCAGCCGAGTTGTTCGGCGCGTGCCTTGAACCAGTCGCGCACCTGGCGGTCGAGGTCGGTCAGCGTCAGGCGGCAGATGCCGCCCTTCGCCGTGCCGCCGATGGCAGCGGTCTCCATGATCTCGCCCCATAGCCGCTCGGCATCGATGGCGAGATTGCGCATGGAGATACTCAGGAGGCCACGCGGGCTCGCTGCGCCGGCGACCACATCTTGGGACCGGCGCGCAGATACTGCGGCGCCCGCACCACGTCGGCGCCGAGCTCGGCGCCCGCATGCCAGCCCCAGCGCGGATCGTCGAGCATGCCGCGGCCGAGCGCCACCATGTCGGCTTTGCCTTCGGCAACGATGCTTTCGGCCTGCGCCGGCGCGGTGATCATGCCGACGACGCGGGTGGTGATGCCGGCCTCTTTCCTGATCCGCTCGGCGATCGGCACGTTGTAGCCGGGCGTCGTGGGCGTGCGGGTGTCGGCGGTGACGCCGCCCGATGAGACGTCGATGTAGTCGAGCCCATCGGTCTTGAGCGCCTTGGCATAGGCCACGGCGTCATCGGGTGTGAGCCCGTCATCGCGCCAGTCGGCACCGGTGATGCGGGCGCCGAGCGCAATGCTCTTCGGCACCGCCTCGCGCACCGCGCACGCGATCTCGCGGCCGAGCCGCATGCGGTTCTCCAACGACCCGCCGTACTGGTCGGTGCGCTGGTTGGAGACCGGCGACAGGAACGAATGAGCCAGATAGCCGTGGGCGTAGTGCAGCTCGATGGCATCAAAGCCGATGCGGACCGCGCGCTTGGCCGAGTTGACGAAGGCGCCGCGCACATGGGCGATGTCCTCGAGCGTCGCCGCTCGCGGCACGTGCCAGCCCTGGCCGAACGGCAGCGCCGACGGCGCCACGGTCTCCCAGGGGTCCTGGCCCGCCTTCAGGGCTCCGGCGCCTTCCCAGGGCCGTTGCGACGAGGCCTTACGGCCGGCATGGGCGATCTGAATGCCCCATTTGGCGGTCCCGGCACGCCGGCAATGCTCGATGACGCGCTGAAGTGCCGCCTCGTTGTGGTCGCTGTAGAGCCCAACACAGCCGTGGGTAATACGACCGGCCCGCTCCACATGGGTGGCCTCGACGATCACGAGGCCGGCGCCGCAGTTGGACAGCATTCCCAGATGGGCCATGTGCCAGTCGGTCACGCTGCCGTCATCGGCGCTGTACTGGCACATCGGCGAGACCACAATGCGATTGGACAGCTCGGCCGGACCGAGCTTCAGAGACGAAAACAGAGAGGACATGGAGGACCCTTCGATGAACAAACCGCGATCATAGCGGCGGGAAAGAGAGCGGCAAGCAGGCCACTGAACCAGTCCTGAGCGGCTCCAAGCGGCTCGCAACAGTGTTTCGGACGTGTCTTGCCGAAAATTCTCCCACATTGCGCCCCGTTGCCGTCCCGAACCTTTGTTCCATAGGAGCACGGGGTTTCGAGCCGAGGGGATTTATTCATGCTGCGGAGATTCTTCCACTCCCAGTTCGCTGCCAAGCTGTTTTGCGAATTGCTGCCAGCCACCATCGCGAGTGCCATCGGCGCCTACCTGATCAACAATTACTTCAAGCCGCCCGCGCCGCAGCCCCAGAGCAACGCCGAACTGGTGCAGATCATGCGAGAGCAGCAGGCGTTGCTGGCCGACTACCTCAAGAAGTCGACCGAGGCTCACCAGCGCGCCGACCAGGCGGTCGCTCAAGAGACCGACAAGCTGAAGACCGCCGAGCGCGACGCGATCCAAGCCTTGCGTGAAGCCAAGGCCGCCGAATTGCGCGCGCTCGCTGCCGCGGTCACCCGCGCCGGCGAAGCCTCCGAGAGGAAGCTCGCCAAGGCCGCTGCCGGCCCCGCAACGGTCGCTGCGCTTCCGGCGCAATGGCCGCAGATCGACAGGGCACAAACCGAGAGGCCGCGCCTCGACAAGAGCCAGACCGAAAGAGCGATGGCCAGTGAGCCGTTGCAGTTGCATCAGGCGGTGACCACCGCGCCGCTGCCGCCAATCGCCGCGCAGGGCCCCGTTCAGGCGCAGCCCCAAATCCATACTCAGGCTGCGGTCCAGCAGACCGATCCGTCGGCCGAGCCGAGCGAGCATGGCGTGGTGGCGAAAGTGAAGAGCACGGTCTCGACACTCGAGCGCCTGCCCTCGCGAATGTTGAACTGGTTTTCCGACACCGTCGTGCCGCCCCGGCCGCCCGTCGACCTGCCGCCGCGCCAATTCATGAAGGCGGCGATGTAGCTTTGGCAGCATCGTTCTGATGCCCGCGCGAAGCGGCAGTTGGTTCGGACCGCTTCACCCCGAAAGCGGACTTGGCCATGCGCCCTCGCGATGTCAGCGAAGTGCCATAAGCAGACATCACTCGATCGCCCCGACCGCAAGGCTAAGCAGCAAGGACGGTGCGACCAGCCAAATGCCGCAGCGGTCATTTCGATCGCATCATCGGCAGACAAATGGGAGGCCGCGTTTGAAGCGGCCTCCTGCGACGTAAAGCCCGCAATCAAGGCGAGGCTGCGCGAAGCGCTACACCGTTCGTATCGTGTTCACTTGGAGCGTTTCCACGCAACCTCGATTTGGGCCCCGCTCGTAACCGAGGTCGGATTACGGTATTTCATTTCGTTGCCACTTATCGATGTAACGACGCGCTTCTGGTCCATTCCCATCTGATTGACCAATGTGGTTCCTGTGAGCTTCAGGTTTATCGTTTTATCAGCCTCGTTCACCGTGTAGGTGCCGTAGTAAGCAATCGCGCCCTTCGTGATCGCCTGTGCCTCGTCGGTTGTCGGCTTCTCAGGGTCACCTGCAGCTATTTTCGGCAAATCCGGTCGCATGATAATCAACGAGAAGTTCCCGTCCGCATCAAAGGTGTTGATGCCTTTGGGGCTGCTTCCAAATCGGTGGTTCTTGCTGCCATCTTTCAACGTTTGCTCCCATGAGACGAGAGTCCATGATCCTACGATCTGATCTTTCAGACTTTTCTGCTGACCGATGGCGCCACTTGGCAGTGAAGCAAGCGCAAATGCTGAGATGGCGAACATGCTGCAAATTCGTTTCATGGTGATCTCCCAAATTGGTTGAACGCTCACCAGACTCTCGGGCCAAGGTGAGCATGGACTACAAGGCGAAGCTGGAATGGGAGTGAAGCGCCCACCGATGGCACCATCGCTGCCGTTTAAAAAAGGGCTTCGGCGTCACCCGTTGGCAGCTCACAGAAAATTTCTAATATTTACAAGTTCAGGATAGCAAATCGATTGAACGAACAGAAGCGCGCCGCCGTTTGCCGATTGCGCTCAGTCAGCAGAAGGTCGCTCGCGGCGCCACAGGTCACGAACGTCGATTTAGGTCCATTTGCAACCGTTTGGTCTGCTTTCGATAACAGAGGTGGGAGGCGCCGCTTTCTTGCGAAACGCACCATTCGCCGACCCAGGCCCGACTTATTCGAGCACCTCATCGGCGCGGGCCAAAACCATCGGAGACACGGTGAGGCCGATCGTCTTCGCGGTTTTCATGTTGATCACAAGTTCGTATTTGCTCGGTTGCTGCACCGGTAGATCGGCAGGCTTCGCACCCTTGAAGATTTGATCGACATAGCGCGCAAGAACGCGCGCTCGTTCACTGAAGCTCGCGCTGTACGACATTAAAAGCCCAGCTTGTACGGCTGACTTTTGGGTCGAGAGCGACGGCAGTCGATGCTTGAGAGCGAGGTCAACCGTCTTTTTCACCGGCAGACTACCCTGGACGATAACCGCCTTTGCACCATCACGAATGAGTGTCTCAAACGCGCTGTCCAGGTCATCGTTGCTGCGTATGACGACCTCGCGGACCTCGAGGCCAAGACCCGAAGCTCCTTGCTGGATTTGATCGAAGAATGGCTTCATGAACAAATCGTCGGCATTGCCCAGTACGCCGACACGGCGCGCTTCCGGAATAATCTCAGGGATCAGTTCCAGACTTTTCGCCACGGCCTCGGCTGCCGTAACCGACATGCCGGTGATATTGCCCTCGGGTCGCGCCAGACTCCTGATCAAACCGGTTCCGATAGGGTCGCCAGCCATAACCACTATCGGGACGGTGCGCGTCGCATTCTTGGCGGCGTGAGCGGCGGGGGTCTGCACCGCGATCATCACATCGACGCCGTCCCGAACCAAATCAGACGCCAACGACGGAAGCCGCTCGTCCTGACCTTGGCCGGACCGGATATCAATCCGAATATTCTTTCCTTCAAGATAGCCAAGCTCGCCAAGCGCCTCGCGAAACGGTCCCAGGGGCTCCAAGCCACCGACCAACAGAATGCCGATACGCCAAATGCGGTCGCGTGGCTGCCCAAAAACCGTGGCCGGCCTTATGGCAGTTGCACCCACAACCGCTGCGACAAACTCCCGCCGCCTCATGCCTGCCCCCACGTTGCGAGTTGGCGCATCGTAGCCGCTCGGGATAGAAGGCTGAAGGTAGGTGTGATGTCGCAGTCAGGGCATTGGACGATAGTGAGCGGCCTCAATTCTATGTCTGCTCTAATCCCAATGGCGGACATCGCGAATCTAACAAGTACACGCGCTAATTTCCGGCGCTGAGCCGCAGCACCGCCAGCGCCAGCGCCTTCGCGCGCGGCACCAGCGTGTCGATCTCCAGATACTCGTCGGGCGAATGCGCCCGGCCACCGACCGGTCCGACCGCGCAGATGGTCGGTGTGCCGGCCGCGGAAGCAAAGCCTGAATCGGCGCATCCGCCGGTAAAGAGTGCCGAGGTGTCGGTGACGCCCAGCGCCTTCAGGCTCGCCGCATAGTGCTCGTACAGCGCCTTGCCCTCATCGGTTTCGACCAACGGCAGAAACTCGCCGGTGATCTCGAGCCTGGCGCTCGTGCCCGGCACGAAGCTCTTGGCCATGATGGCCTCGATCTTGGCGAAGGTGTCGTTGCGCTGATCCGGCGTAATGAAGCGCAGGTCGACCTCGCCCTTGGCCCATGGCGCCACGGTGTTGACGGTCTGGCCACCCGACACGACGCCGACATTGAGGGTGATGCCGTTCTTCGGATCGCTCAGCGCGCTGAGCGCCAAGATCTTGTGCGCGAGCTCGTTGATGGCGCTGATGCCGACCTCGAAATTCGCTCCCGAATGCGCGGCCTTGCCGGTGATCTCGAAGCGCATGAACACGCCGCCCTTTCGCCCGGTCACGGCGGCGCCGCGTCCGCGGCCCGGCTCGGAGTTGAAGCAGACACGCGCCGCCCGGGCATGCGCCTCGATGACCTTCCGCGAGAACGGCGAACCGATCTCTTCGTCTCCCGTAAAGAGCGCCATCACCGGCGCCGGCGCGCCGCCGAATTGCTGGATCGCGGCGAGCACGAAACAGTTCATCACCAGACCTGCTTTCATGTCGGCAACTCCCGGACCATAGGCGCGGTCGCCCTCGACCTTGAATGGCCGGCGCGTCGGCTCGCCTTTTGGGAACACCGTGTCGCGATGGCCCATCAGCAGGATCGGGCGGTTGCTGCCTCCGCCCCGCCCGACCGTGGCGCTGATGGCGTCGCCGAATTGCACGTCGGGCGTGACTTCGGATGCGATGCCGTGGCCCAGGAGGAAGCTGCGGATATGACCGCCGACCGCGTCGACGCCCGGCTTGTCGTAGGAGCCGCTGTCGGTGTTTACCAGCGTCTCAAGCAGCGCCAGCATGGCGCCGTGCTGGGTGCCGAGCCAGTCGAGGATTTTCTGTTCGCTGCTGTTGCGGTCCGCGGCCATGGGTACTCCGTTCGTCTAAGTGTATCCCCCGCTCATTATACTTACGGTAGAGTAGCCACATGAGCGGCCACGGCAAGTCCTCCAAGCCGTGGGCGGACATTGCCGTGATCCATCAGCCCCTTCATAGCGAGGTGATCACGCGTGTGCCAATGCGATGGCGCAGGCAGATGCGCTCGGATGAGCCGGATAAGGAGGACGTGCGCTAAGCTGCCCTGCTCTCGATCGCCTTCATCAGTTCGGCGGCCCTCGGCCGATCAGGCGCCTCTGCATTGGCGGCTGCGCGCTCTTCGGGCAGCGGCGCGATCTTGGCCCAGCGCTGCGCCAGAGCAATCGCGGCGCGCAGCTCAGCGAGGAATTTCTCATCGGTGTAGTAGTGCCGCCAGCGGCCGCTCTTATACAGATCGAAATAATGATCTCGACGGCGCTCGGCGAGCGCGCGCCATTTCAACGCAGTGGCTTCCAGCTTGACCGTGGCTTTGACCATGGTTTGAGGAAGCCCCGAGATACGCGGAACAGGGCACTCGAATTCACGATGCGCCATGATCGATCCGCCTGTCGCACAATAGCGACAGGCAAGATGCTTAGTCGGGATTCGCACACGAGCAATGCGTGCGTTTGACGAACACAGGCGCTCAACACGTTATGCACAGCCTTGTTGACAGGCCCAATCGGCCATGAGCAGGCACTCTGGGGCACCGTCATGTGAAATTCTCAAAGTGCCCGATAGGCTTGAGCGGCGTTATCTGCCGCGAGACAGCGCCTAAGGCTTGATCGAGACAATTCCCTCGATTTCGACCGAAATCTGCCCCGGCAGCGAGCCCATGCCGACCGCCGAACGGGCATGTTTGCCGTTCTCGCCGAACACCTCGACGAACAGGTCCGACATGCCGTTTGCCACCTTGGGCTGCTCCTTGAAGTCCGGCACCGCGTTGACCATCACCAGCATCTTCAAGATGGTGTCGACGCGGTCGAGCGAGCCGAGCGCAGTGCGCATGGTCGAAAGGAGTTGCAAGCCGATGATGCGAGCGCGGCGATAGCCCTCCTCGACCGTGACGTCAGCGCCGACCTTGCCGGACAGCGTATTGCCCTTGTCGTCGCGCGGCCCCTGCCCGGCAAGAAACAGAAGATTACCGGCGATGCGATACGGCAGATAGTTGGCCACCGGCGTCGGCACCTGCGGCAGCACGAGACCGAGTTGCTTCAAACGGGCTTCAGCGCTCATGGGGTTGTCCTTTTGCCTTGATGTTCAAAGTGATTATTGGGGACACGCACGGCACGAACAAGCCCGGCGATGCACAGGTGAAATGCAGAGGACCCAGAGCCACATGTGGACTCTTGGCCGGCTGTTCCTGTCTACAGCTTGATCCGCAGATGGTGCGCGATTTCGCCGATCACGCCGCGACGGAAGGCCAGCACGCAGACGACGAAGATCACGCCTTGGATCACCGTGACCCACTGCCCGACCTGGGCGAGATAGTTCTGCATGGCAACGACGATGAATGCCCCGGCCACCGGCCCGAACACCGTGCCAAGCCCTCCGACGAGGGCCATCAACACCACCTCGCCCGACATTGGCCAGTCGACGTCGGTCAGTGACGCAATCTGCAACACGATCGCCTTGGTCGAGCCGGCCAGGCCCGCGAGGGTTGCCGACAGCACAAAGGCCATCAGCTTGTAGCGGTCGGTCTTGTAGCCGAGCGAAATCGCCCGCGCCTCATTCTCGCGAATGCCTTTCAGCACCTCGCCAAACGGCGAATGGATGATGCGGTAGATCAGGAGGAAGCCAAACAGGAATATGCCGACCGTGGTGAAGTACATGTTGGTCTGATCGGACAGATCGATCGAACCGAACAGCTTGCCGCGCGGTACCGCCTGGATGCCGTCCTCGCCGCCGGTGAATTTCAGTTGCAGCGCGAAGAAGAACATCATCTGCGCGAGCGCAAGCGTGATCATCGCGAAATAGATGCCCTGGCGGCGGATCGCGAGCGAACCCGAGATGATGCCGAGCAGGCAGGCGGTCAGCGTGCCGGTCAGGATCGCAAGCTCGGGCGGGAACCCCCAGACCTTGGCCGAGTGGGCCGCGAGATAGCTCGCCCAACCGAAGTAGAGCGCGTGGCCGAACGAGAGCAGCCCGACATAGCCGATCAGCAGATTGAACGCGCAGGCGAACAGCGCAAAGCACAGCGCCTGCATGATGAACATCGGATAGATCGCCTTGGGCGCAATCACGAGCAGCGCCACCATGATGACGAAGACGAGCGGCTCGCTCCAACTTCGCGAGGAATGAGCGGCGGAAGCCGTCGGCGCAGCCGCCTCGATGCGCTGCTCCATGCTCATGTCCTCCGTCCAAACAGGCCCGCGGGCCGAACCAGGAGCACGATGGCCATGACGACGAAGATCACGGTGTTGGACGCCTCCGGGAAAAATACCTTGGTCAGGCCCTCAACAATGCCGAGCCCGAAACCCGTGACGATCGCGCCCATGATCGAGCCCATGCCGCCGATCACCACGACCGCGAACACCACGATGATCAGCGACGACCCCATCTGCGGGCTGACGTTGTAGATCGGCGCTGCCATCACGCCGGCGAACGCCGCCAGCGCCGCGCCGAAACCGTAAGTCAGCGTGATCATGAGCGGCACGTTGATGCCAAAGGCGCGGACCAGCGTGGGGTTCTCGGTTGCCGCACGGAGATACGCGCCGAGCTTGGTGCGCTCGATCACGAACCAGGTCGCCAGGCAGACGCCGAGCGAGGCGGCGATCACCCAGGCGCGATAGTTCGGCAGGAACATGAAACCGAGATTGGTGCCGCCAGTGAGCGATTCCGGCACCGTGTAAGGCAGGCCCGCCGAACCGTAGCGATTGCGAACGAGACCCTCGATGACCAGTGCAAGCCCGAACGTCAACAGCAATCCGTAGAGGTGATCGAGCTTATAAAGCCACTGCAGCAGCGTACGCTCGATGACGACGCCGATCAGACCGACGATCAGCGGCGCAACAAGCAGCGCCCACCAATAGTTCACGCCGAGCAGTTCGAGCAGCAAGTAGGCCGCAAACGCGCCCAGCATGTACTGGGCGCCGTGGGCGAAATTGATGATGTTGAGCATGCCAAAGATCACGGCAAGGCCGAGACTCAGGAGCGCATAGAACGAGCCGTTGATCAGGCCGATCAACAGCTGTCCGAACAGGGCCGCGGATGGAATGCCGAAGATTTCAAACATGCGTTTGCGTCAATCCCGCAGGTTCGTGTCCCGGGCACGATGCCCGGGACACGAGAGCGTGTCTTAGCCGCTTACCAGCGGGCAGCCGCCTTCCTTGAGCGGACGGAAGGCTTCCGCCGCCGGGATGGTGGCCTTCAGCGTGTAGAAGTCGCCGGGGTGCTTCGATTCCGACGGCTTCTTGACCTCAAACAGATACGCGTCGTGGATCTTGCGGCCGTCGACGCGGATCTCGCCCTTGCCGAACAGCGGATCGTCGGTCTTCAGTTCCTTCATCTTCGCCGTGACAGTCTTGCCGTCCGGCGAGCCGCCAAGCGCAGCGCGCGCCTTCAGATAATGCAGGACGCCGGAATAGACGCCGGCATGGACCATGGTCGGGAACTTGCCGGCAGCCTTACGCTCTTCCTGCCAACGCTTGGTCCAGGCGCGGTTGGCATCGTTCATGTCCCAGTACCAGGTCTCGGTGAAGGTCAGGCCCTGCGCGGTCTGCAGGCCGAGCGCGTTGATGTCGCTTGCGAACACAAGGAGGCCGGCGAGCTTCTGGCCGCCCTTGACGATGCCGAACTCGGCCGCCTGCTTGATCGAGTTGACGGTGTCGCCGCCGGCGTTGGCGAGGCCGATCACCTTGGCCTTCGACGACTGCGCCTGCAGCAGGAACGAGGAAAAATCGGCCGTGTTCAGCGGATGGCGCACCTTGCCCAGCACCTTGCCGCCGTTCTTCTCGACCACTTCGCCGGTGTCGCGCTCGAGTGCATGGCCGAAAGCGTAGTCGGCGGTGAGGAAGAACCAGGTGTCGCCGCCGGTCTTGACGATCGCCTTGCCGGTGCCGTTGGCGAGCATCCAGGTGTCGTAGGTCCAGTGGATGGTGTTGGCGTTGCACTTCGAGCCAGTGAGGTCCGAAGCGGCAGGACCGGAGCCGATGAACAGCTTGTTCTTGCTGGCCGCGATCTGGCTGACCGCGAGCGCCACGCCCGAATTCGGCGTGTCGATGATCATGTCGACCTTGTCGACATCGAACCACTGGTTGGCGAGGTTCGAGCCGACATCGGCCTTGTTCTGATGGTCGCCGGAAATCAGCTCAACCTTGACGTTGGGATGATCCTTGGTGAAGTCGGCGATCGCGAGTTTCGCCGCCACGACCGAGCCCGGGCCGCCGAGGTCGGCGTAGAGGCTCGACATGTCCGTCAGGACGCCAATCTTGACGTTGATATCTTCCGCCTGCGCGGGGGCGCAGGCGAGCGCGGCGCCGATCGCCGCCAAGCTCAAGAGTCTTTTCATTCGTCGTTCTCCTTCTTTCCTTGATCGTTCGTTCAACCGTTCACCTGTTAGCCGCTCACGAGCGGACACCCGCCATCCTTCAACGGACGGAAAGCCTCCTCGGCCGGAATGGTGGCGCGGGTCTTGTAGAAGTCGCCGGGGTACTTCGATTCCGACGGTTTCTTGACTTCGAACAGATAGGCCGGGTGGAGCTTGCGGCCGTCGGCGCGGATGCTGCCCTTGCCGAACAGCGGATCGTCGGTCGGAAGCTTTTTCATCTCGGCCACCACGGCCTTGCCGTCGGCCGCGCTCTTCAGCGCCGTCACCGCCTTCAGATAGTGGAGCGTGCCGGCATAGACGCCGGCCATGTTCATGGTCGGCACCTTGTTGGCCGCGTTGCGCTCGCCCTGCCAGCGTTTGGTCCAGGCACGGCTGTTGTCGTTCAAATCCCAATACCAGGTCTCGGTGAAGATCAGGCCTTGCGCGATGTTGAGGCCGAGCGCATTCACGTCGCTCGCGAACACCAGGAGGCCTGCGAGGCTCTGACCGCCCTTGACGACGCCGAACTCGGCGGCCTGCTTGATCGAGTTGATGGTGTCGCCGCCGGCATTGGCAAGGCCGATGACTTTCGCCTTCGATGACTGCGCCTGCAGCAGGAACGAGGAGAAGTCCGCGGTGTTCAGCGGATGGCGGACCCTGCCGAGCACCTTGCCGCCGTTCTTCTCGATCACCTCCGTCGTGTCACGCTCGAGCGCCTGACCGAAAGCATAGTCAGCGGTGAGGAAGAACCAGGTGTCGCCGCCGGTCTTGACGATGGCCTTGCCGGTGCCGTTGGCGAGCATCCAGGTGTCGTAAGTCCAATGCACGGTGTTGGCGTTGCACTTGGCGCCCGTAAGGTCCGACGTTGCGGGGCCGGAGCCGATGAACACCTTGTTCTTCTGGCTCGCGACCTGGCTGACGGCGAGGCCCACGCCCGAATTCGGCACGTCGACGATCATGTCGACCTTGTCGGAATCGAACCATTGGTTGGCCAGGCCGGTGCCGACATCGGCTTTGTTCTGGTGATCGCCGCCGACCACCTCGACCTTGACGTTGGGATGATCCTTCATGAAATCGGCCGCCGCCATCCTGGCGGCAATCAGCGAGCCAGGGCCGGTCACGTCGGCATAGAGGCTCGACATGTCGGTGAGCACGCCGACCTTGACGTTGACCTGCTGCGCATGCGCGACGCCCACCGAAAGCATCGCGGCGAGCCCTGCCAAGATCATGATCCGCTTCACCCAGTATCCTCCCGAACTTTATTTTCGTTCCGTTGTTCTCGTCACACTCCCAAATATTCGTGCAGCTTGCCGAGATTGGCTTCGAGCTCCGAGCTCGCAAAATTTTCGACCATGCGGCCGTTCTCCATCACATAGTAGCGATCGGCCACCGTCGACGCGAAGCGAAAGTTCTGCTCGACCAGCAGGATGGTGAAGCCCTGCTGCTTCAAGGTGCGGATCGTCTTGCCGATCTGCTGGATGATGACCGGCGCGAGCCCTTCGGTCGGCTCATCGAGCAGAAGTAGACGCGCGCCGGTGCGAAGGATACGGCCGATCGCCAGCATCTGCTGCTCACCGCCGGAGAGCTTGGTGCCCTGGCTCGAACCGAGCCGCTCTTTCAGATTGGGAAACAATTCGAAGATCGCGTCGAGCGAGAGCCCGCCCTGCCGCACTTGCGGCGGGAGCATCAGATTTTCCTGCACCGTCAGGCTCGCAAAGATGCCGCGCTCCTCAGGGCAGAGCGCGATGCCGGCGCGGGCGATCTCGTTCGACGTGCAGCCAATGAGCTCGCGGCCTTCGAACGTCACCGAGCCGCGGCGCTGGCCGACGATGCCCATGATCGATTTCATCGTCGTGGTCTTGCCGGCGCCATTTCTTCCGAGCAGCGTGACGACCTCGCCTTGATGCACGTCGAACGACACGCCGTGCAAAATATGAGACTCGCCGTACCAGGCGTTGAGGTCTTTCACCGACAGGAGCGGCGCGCGCACGTCAAGCATGGCCGGTCCCCATATACGCCTCGCGCACCTCCGGATTGCTCGACACCGTGGCGTAGTCGCCTTCGGCCAGCACGCGACCGCGTGTCAGCACGGTGATGCGGTGGCAGAGGTTCTCGACGACGCTCAGATTGTGCTCGACCATCAGCACGGTGCGGTCGGCGGCCACGCGTTTGATGAGCGCAGCGATCCGATCGATATCCTCATGACCCATGCCGGCGGTGGGCTCGTCGAGCAGCAGCATCTCCGGATCGAGCGCGAGCGTGGTCGCAATTTCGAGCGCGCGCTTTCGGCCATACGGCAACTCCACCGCGGCAATGCCGGCGAACTCCGTGAGACCCACGTCATTGATCAGAGACAGCGCACGTTCGTTATAACGGTTGAGCACGCGGCGCGAACGCCAGAAGTCGAATGAGCCGCCACGCTCGCGCTGCAGCGCAATGCGGACATTCTCCAGCACCGTGAGATGCGGGAACACCGCCGATATCTGGAACGAGCGCACCATGCCGAGACGCGCGACGTCGGCCGGCTGCATCGCGGTGATGTCGTTGCCTTTGTAGACGATACGCCCGCGTGTGGGCTGCAGGAATTTGGTGAGCAGATTGAAGCAAGTGGTCTTGCCGGCGCCATTCGGGCCGATCAACGCGTGCACCGAACCGCGCTCCACGCGCAGATTGACGCCGTTGACAGCGACGAAACCGGCAAACTCCTTGGTCAGCCCCTCGGTCTCGAGGATGCATTCGGCCATCGGCGCGTTTCCCTGGATGCGCCTTTGGCCCGGACAGCCCCCTCAGACCACCGGACACGCATCCACTCCCAGAACATCGCCATTTAGAAGGGCTTCGCGGAAGCCGTCCAGACCCCCCAAAGTCTGATTGCCAAACTTGATGCCACGCATTCCGCTGGTTGGGCGTCATAAAACTGCACAAAAAAGAACCCGTCCGGACGGCGAACCATCCGGGCGGGCCCTGTGAGACCGACGCGAGGGGAAGGCGGGGGCGTGCGCGCCGGCCGCAGCACCGTGATCAGTAGTAACGGCAGACCTTCGCGGTTCCGACGTAGTCGCCGTAGGAGTTGTACTGGCGCTCGAAGCGGCAGCGGCGATAGCCATCGACGTAGACCGGTTCGGCGTAAGCGTTGGCAACCGCACCGGCGACGATGGCGCCGCCGATCACCGCACCGGCAATGCCCCAGCCATGATGGCCGCCCGCATTCGCGGCGCTGGTCGGAACCGTGAGGCTCGCGGCGAGCGCCACAACAGCAAGGCCCGCGGCAATCTTCGACTTCAAATTCATGACACTCTCCCTTGGGTATCTCTGGTGGACCGGAACGGTCCTCATGGCCATTGGTCGGGACCGCGGGACAAAGGTTCAGCGCAATTCCGCTGCACCGCGCGGGGAGTGCGAAAAGTCACAATGGCGGTTGCATCGCAGAAAACAGAAAGGGCCGGAAAATATCCGGCCCCTTCCGATCTATCTGCACCGAAGGTCTATTGCGCCGTCATCCTGGGCTGCGGCGCGCCCTGCCCGCTCGCCTGCACCGCAAGGATGGCCTGATAGGCATCGACCAGGCCCGCGCCATATTCCGGATCCTTGCCCTTGGGGCCCAGATCCTTCGCGGTCTGCTCCAATATCTTGCGCACGCCGTCGGGCTTGAGCTCGGGCGCCCGCTGCAGGATCAGCGCCGCGACGCCGCTCACGTAAGCCGCCGAGAACGACGTGCCCGAAGTGAGCTGGTAATCGTTGTCAGGCGCAGGCAGCAGGATGTCGACGCCGGGCGCCGTGACCGCGATGTGCGGACCGATGTTCGAGGCCTTGAAAATCTGGTCGTTGGTGTCGGTCGCCGACACGGCGATCACGTTCGGATCAGCGGCCGGATATTGCGGTCCCGACTTCGGACCGAAATTGCCGGCGGCCGCGACCAGCACCGCGCCGTTGGCCTTCACGGCAGCGAGATGCCGGCCGAGCCCCGGATCGGTCGGGCCGGCGAAGCTCATGTTGATCACACGCGCCTTCTGGTCGGTGGCGTATTTCAGGCCCTTGATGATCGCCATGGTGGTGGCGTCGCTGCCGGCGCCGGTGGTGCCGAACGCGCGGATCGCCAGGATTCGCGCGGCGGGCGCCGCGCCCATCAGACGGGCATGAGCGACGATTGCGCCAGCGATCGCAGTGCCGTGGGTGTGAGGCTTCTCGGGCTTCTCCAAAGCGTCGAACGAGCCCGCCACCGCGCCCTGCAATTCGGGATGGCCGAGGTCGACCCCGGAATCGATCACCGCCACCAGGACCTTGTCGCCATTGGCGAGATTGTGCGCCTCGCCCAGGTGGAGCTTGCGGATCGCGTATTGGGCCGGATCGCCTGCGGCCTGCGGCAGCGTGGCTGCCGCCGCCGCGGCGGGTTTCGGCTCCGGCGCGGCCTCAGGCGCTGCTTGCAGCGTCATGCCTGCGGCCGGCTCCGGCTGCGCTTCGGATTTGACCTCCGGTTTGGCTTCGGCGGCCTCTCCGCTTTGTGATTGCACGGTGACGTAGATGAAATTCGGTTGCCGGAAGGCGATGCCGCGCTCGCGGCCGAGCTGGTTGAGCACCGTCGGGACAGAACGGCCGTCGGGAATCTTCCAACGGAACATCGTGGTGTTGGTCAGCGGCAGATAGACCGACTCGACCCGGGTCAAACGATTGCGCAGCGCGACCGCATTGCTCACTTGCGGCGAGACCCTGCCGGCGAATTCAAGCAGCACTTCGTCCTTGACGTAGCGCAGTTCGTTCGGCGGCGGCAGATAGATGCTGCCGACCGGCGGTCGTCGAGGGCCAGCCCCGGCAGGCCCCGGACTGACGGTGGCAAGGCCAGTGCCGATGACCGGCCCAACAATGTGCCGCGGCGGGCGCTTGCCTGGCGGCCTACGGCCCGGACGGCCATCATCGCCGGTCACGACCACTGAATCATTTCCGAAGCGCTGGAAGCGCGGCTCGGCGCGGAAGCTCGTGCCGCCCATCGAACCGCCCATGCTCATGCCGCCGCCGCCCATGCCGCCACGAGGGCCGATCGACATGCTGTTCACGCGAACTTGCGCCTGCGAGCTTGAGGAGGCCGCGGCGACAATGACGACGGCCGAGGCTATCGAAACCGACAGCAAGCCGATCGGCTTGAAAGCTTTATGCAAAATGCTCATCAAAACTCCTCCGCGTCAAAAAAACGCCTTCCGCGAAACGTGAGCCTCAGTGCCACGCCTTTGTGGCCTCGCCGTGTCTGGCCTTGGCCGCTCGCATCAGGCGGCCTTCCGGCCGGAGGTTTTGCGCCATCCTGATTGTTCTGGGATGGCGTCTGTTACTGCGCCTTGGCTACGAAGCTGACCGCCGAATTGTCACGGAGCGTCTTGGTCAGTGCGCTCAACTCGGCATCGGAAATCGCCTTGTCGCCGACGCGCACCTTAAAGAAGCCGTCGGTCGAGGACGGACTCGTAACGATCACCGCGTTGTTGCCGCTGAGCAGGCGGGTGATATCGGCAACGCTCGCCTCGGGCTTGAAACGGATGTTGATGTAAGCCGCCTGCTGTGTGTCGCGCACCGAGGCGAGCTCCGGGCCGCTCACAGTGCCCTGCTTCACGAACACGCCAGCCAGGATGCCGGCCTGCAGCACGATCGCGAGCGCAGCAGCCGTCGCGCCGTAGGCCAGCGTGCGCGGCGAGAAGCTTGCGAACATTTCGGTCAGCCAGGCGCCGAGCCGAAACGTCGACTTCGGCTCGCGCTTGGGCTCGGCGTCGATCTTCTGGAACAGCGCCTCCATGGCGCGCGCCGACGGCGCACCGAGGTTTTCATTGAGCCGGATCGCTTCGCCCAGCTCCTCGCGCACCAGCTCATAGCGGGCGGCCAGCTCGTTGTCGTTGGCGAGCGCCTGCTCGACGCGCGCTGCGTCGCGGCGGCTCAGCGTACCCGCGGCATGCCACGGCAGCAGGAGTTCGATGTCTTCCGGAAGCTCGCCCGCTTCTTTCTTGACTGCGTTCATGGCCAACCTCTTTCAATTCCCTGAGCTTTCAGCAGCTCTGCCAGCTTCTTACGCGCGTAGAACATTCGCGTTTTGACGGTTGCTTCCGGAATTCCAATGATCTCGGCCGCCTCTTCCACGGACTTCTCGTGGTAATAGACCAGATCGATGATCTCCCGGTGATCCGCGGAAAGCCCGCCGAGGCATTGCCGGATCACATCCGCCTTCTGCTTCTTCTCGAGCGTGACGTCGGGGGTGTCCGAGGAGTCCTCGATCGCCTCCGCCATCTCCTCGTCCAGTTCCTGCTCCGGTTTCCGGCGCAGAACGGACAAGGCCTTGAAGCGGGCGATGGCCAGCAGCCAGGTCGAAACCTGGGACCGTCCCTCGAAGCGCCCGGCCTGACGCCAGACATCGAGGAACACTTCGCTGATCAGGTCCTCCGCGGTGGCTTCTTCGCGAACCAGCCGCAGGACGAACCGGTATACCCGCACGTGATGCCGGGCAAAGAGCACCTGCATCGCAAGCCGGTCCCCGTTTGCGATCCGTCCAATCAGGACTTCGTCCGAAGTGGCTGGGTTCGCAGTCAAGTCTCGGCTCTCGTGGAGTTTGTCGCGGCTAATGGCCGTCAGGTTCAAAGGCATTGCAATCTCTCCTCAAACCCCTTGATCCGCAAGCAAAAACAGTCGCCAAACCCCTTTCGGGGGTGGTTAACTGAGGTCATGACCAAGCCGTCGGAAACGCTCGACGCCCTCAACGCCATGCCCGCCAACTCATTTGTCGCGGCAGTCGAAAAAACGTTCGAACGCGCGCCCTGGGTGGCCGAGGCGGTATCAGGTGGCCGCCCCTACGGGACCGTTGCGGCGCTGCACGAGGCGATGATGCGAACGGTGCGGCAAGCGCCGGTCGACAAGATTCTGGCCTTCATCAATGAGCATCCGGAGCTGGGCAGCCGGGTCAAACGCGCTGAATTGACCGGACATTCGCAGGCCGAACAGGGCGGGCTTGGCCTCGACCGCTTGAGCGCGGACGAGTTCGAACGCTTCAGCCGGCTGAACGCGGCCTATCGTCAGAAATTCGGTTTTCCCTTCATCATCTGCGTCCGTCGCCACACCCGCGATTCCATCCTGCGGCAGTTCGAGCGCCGGCTGTCCAATGACGCCGAGACCGAACGCGCCGCCGCGCTCACCGAGATCGGCCTGATCACGCGGCTGCGGCTCGTCGATGCGGTCGACGGCCCTGGCAAACCTGCGACGACGGGACGGCTCTCGACCCACGTGCTCGACACGGTCAGCGGACGCCCTGCTCCCGGCGTGAAGATCGCGCTGCACGAGATCGGTGCGAGCGCGCGCGGCTTGCTCAAGGAGACCATCACCAACGCCGACGGCCGGACCGATGCGCCGCTGATCAGCGGCGAGCCGCTTCGCATCGGCACTTATGAATTGTCATTCCACATCGGCGCGTATTTCGCAGGCCTCAAGCATGCACAATCCGCCGATCCGCCATTCCTCGATGTGGTGCCGATCCGCTTTTCGATCGCCGAGCCCGAAGGGCACTATCACGTGCCGTTGCTCGCCACGCCTTGGAACTATACGACTTACCGCGGAAGCTGAAACGACAACATTGAGGAACGCCCAGTGATCGATCTCTACACCTGGACCACACCGAACGGCCGCAAGGTCTCCATCGCGCTCGAAGAGATGGGCCTGCCCTACACCGTGCATCCGGTGGATATCGGCAAGGACGAGCAGTTCAAGCCGGAATTCCTCAAGATCAGCCCAAACAACCGCATCCCCGCGATCGTCGACCGCGACAACGGCCTGTCGCTGATGGAGTCAGGCGCGATCCTGCAGTATCTCGGCGACAAGTCCGGCAAGCTTTTGCCGAAGTCCGGCGAGAAGCGCTGGAAGGTCATCGAGTGGCTCAACTGGCAGATGGGCGGTCCCGGTCCGATGCTCGGTCAGGTCCATCACTTCGTGAAGTACAATCCAGGCAAGGCGCCTTACGCCGAGGAGCGCTATCTGAAGGAAGCGCACCGGCTCTACGGCGTTCTGAATAAGCGCCTCGAAGGCCGCGAATATGTCGCCGACGATTATTCGATCGCCGACATCGCGATCTGGCCGTGGATCAGCCGCTACGAGTGGCAGACCATCGACATGAAGCAATATCCGAACGTGCTGCGCTGGTACACGACGATCGCCAAGAAGCCCGCGACGCAGAAGGGCTACAAGGTGCCGAAGGACGTCGGCGATGTGCCGATTCCGGCGTGAATGGCGCACGGTGACTCCCTAAGATTGAATTGCACTTTGGAGTTTGAATCCCTGGGTCCCCGCTTCCGCAGGGACCCAGTTTTTTGCAAGCCCACCTCTGCTTTAATCGCGCAAGCCATGCGTTTCCTCTCCTGCCAAGCATGAACACCGTGAGCTAGTCTTCCGGCCAGAAAGGGCGGGAAATGCCGGTTTTCAAGAAAATCCATTACGCCTGGATCGTCGTCGGCATCACCTGCCTGGTGTTGCTGACGAGTGCCGGCGTTCGCTCGACGCCCGGCATCCTGATGGTACCGCTGGAGGAAGAATTCCACTGGTCGCGCGCCACCATCGGCTTTGCGGTCTCGATCAATCTCCTGCTCTACGGCTGCATCGGACCGTTCGCGGCCGCCGTGATGGAGCGCTTCGGCATCCGCCGCTCGGTGTTGATCGCGCTGACGCTGGTCGGTCTCGGCGTCGCCTCCACCTCAATGATGCGCTACCCCTGGCAGCTCATCCTGATGTGGGGCGTGCTGGTCGGCGTCGGCACCGGCTTTCTTGCCACCGTGCTCTCGGCCACCATCGCGGCGCGATGGTTCACGGCGCGCCGCGGACTTGCGGTCGGCATACTTTCCGGCGGCGCCTCGACCGGTCAGCTCATCTTCCTGCCGGTGATGGCCAATGTCACGGCAGCGTTCGGCTGGCGCACCACCGTCCTGGCCATCGCCGGTGTGCTCTGCATGGTCATTCCTCTCGTCGCTCTGATCATGCGCGACCGGCCCCAGGACATCGGCCTCGCGCCTTACGGAGAAACCGGCACGCCGGAGCCGGTCAAACCGCCGCAAGGCAATCCGATTGCGCTCGCCTTTGGCGCATTGGGCACCGCGGTGCGCAATCGCGACATCTGGCTGATCGGCTCGACTTATTTCGTCTGCGGCGCCTCGACCAACGGGCTGATCGGCACGCATCTCATCCCGGCATGCATCGACCACGGCATGACCGAGGTGGCTGGCGCCGCGCTGCTCGCCACCATGGGATTCTTCAACTTCATTGGCACGACCTGCTCGGGCTGGCTCGCCGACCGTTTCGACAACCGCCACCTCTTGTTCGCCTATTACGGGCTGCGCGGCCTGTCGCTGCTCTACCTGCCGTTCTCTTTCGTCGACTTCTACACCATGACGTTTTTCGCGGTATTCTATGGTCTCGACTGGTTCGCGACGGTGGCCCCAACGGTGCGTCTTGTCACCGACAAGGTCGGCCGGGAGAAAGGCGGCATGGTCTACGGCTGGGTGTTCATGTGCCACCAGCTCGGCGGTGCTTCTGCCGCGTTTTTTGGTGGGCTGTTCCGAGAAAGTTTCGGCGGCTACACACAGGCCTTCATGATCTCCGGAACGCTTTGTCTGATTGCGGCTGTCGCGGTGCTGTTCATCGGCGGCGGGCGCAGGGCAGCCACGCCCGCGGTCGCCGCGGCCTAAACGCTCTCCCCTTCGGGGCGGACTGCGCGCTAGGATTGGCCGTTCGACAGGAGCTGTCATGCCCGCCTTCATCTGCACCACCTGCGGCACGCAATACGAGCCCAGCGACAAGCCACCGGCCGCCTGCCCGATCTGCGACGACGAGCGCCAATATGTACCGCCAGCCGGCCAGGCCTGGATCACGCTCGACAGCCTGCAGAAGCGTTTCACCAACGGCTGGCGCGAGCTCGAGCCCAATCTGATCTCGATCACGACGTTCCCACAGTTCGGCATCGGCCAGCGCGCGCAGCTTCTGCGCACGCCGCAGGGCAACATACTTTGGGACTGCATCGCGCTGATCGACCAGGCCACTGTCGAACTGATCAACGGGCTGGGCGGGCTGAAAGCCATCGCGATCTCGCACCCGCACTACTACACGTGCATGGCGGAATGGAGCCGCGCCTTCGGCGGCATCCCGGTCCATCTGCACGCCGCCGACAAGAAATGGATCATGCGCGGCGATCCGGCGATCAAACTCTGGGAGGGCGAGACCAAAGAGCTGCTGCCCGGCCTCACGCTGATCTGCTCGGGCGGTCACTATCCGGGCGGCACCACGCTGCACTGGGCGCAAGGCGCCGGCGGCAAGGGCGCGCTCCTCTCCGGCGACATTGTCCAGGTGGTGCAGGACAACAAGTCGGTGAGCTTCATGTGGAGCTATCCGAATTTCATTCCGATGTCGGGGCCGCGGGTCGAGGGAATCGTGAATTCGCTCAAGCCGTACAAGTTCGACCGTATCCATGGCGCCTTTCCCGATCGCACCATCTGGTCGAACGGCAAGACGGTGCTGGAGAAGTCGGCCGAGCGGTATCTGGAAATCATCCGCGGCGACGGCAGCTACGAGCTGGAAGGTGGAGGACCGGTCAAGTTTTCCTGACCGCGACGACTGCTCGACAAAAATGAGCGCGGCTGCAAGACTGCGCTCAAACCAATTCGGGAGGAACAGATGAACATCGATCGCCGTCAGGTGGTTTTGCCCGCTCTTGCCATTGGACTTCTCGGTGCTGTGCCGACCCTTGCGGCCTCGCCTGACGAAGACGCCGTGGCAAAGAACATCGAGGCGTTTCGCGCCGCCCAGGTTGCAACCGACGGCAAGGTGCTCGACGCTCTCTGCGCGCCGGAGCTCAGCTACAGTCACTCCGACGGCCGGATCGAGGACAAGGCGACCTTCATCAAGAACGCCACCGACCGGAAAACCAAGTTCCTGTCGCTCGCCTATCAGGACCCGAAAATCCGGATTGTCGGCGATGCTGCCATCGTTCGGTTCAACTGGGTGAGCGAAAGCGAGGCCATCGCCGACGGCAAGAAAAGCGGCAACAAGCTGCACATCCTGATGAACTGGCAGAAACGCGGCGCGGACTGGAAGCTTCTGTCGCGCGCGGCAACCAAACTCTGAGCGCGGCGGCCATGTATCGGAATTTCCGGCGGATCGGCGCAGCCCTCGCGCTGCTCATTTCAATGCTTGCGCCCGTGCAGGCTCAGACCTGGCCGACACGGGCCGTGAAATTCATCGTGCCGTTCGGCCCAGGCGCCGGCGCCGATATCGGCGCTCGGCTGGTGGCCGAAAAGCTCCAGACCAAATGGGGCCAGCCGGTCGTGGTCGAGAACAAGCCGGGCGGCGACAACATCATCGCCATCCAGGCCCTGCTCGGCGCCAACGACGATCACGTGCTGATGTTCGGACCTTCGGGCGGCTTCACCGTGCATCCGTTCACCTACGCCAAGCTGTCCTACAACCCGGCCGATCTGATGCCGATCGCGCGGGTGTCCAACACCATCCTGGCCGTCGCAGTAAAAAAGGACGCGCCCTACAACAACATCAAGGAATTTACGGAAGCCGTTCGCGCAGCCCCCACACCATTCAACTCCGGGCTTGTGCAGGGCATCACCGAACTGACATTCAGGGGCTATCTGCACCACGAGAATTTGCAGATCACCCAGGTGCCGTACCGCGACATCGCCCAATCGCCGACCGACCTCGGCGAAGGCCGCATCCAGGTGGTGATGTCGGCTCTCGCGATCGTGCAGCCGCAGTGGCGCGCCGACCGCGTCAAGCTGATCGCCATCACCAACAAGAATCGCGTCAAGGCTGCGCCTGACGTCCCGACCTCGCGGGAGCAAGGCTACCCCTCGCTCGAGCTCGAAGGCATGGCCGGCCTGTTCGGCACCAAGGCGATACCCGAGCAGACCAGGGAAAAGATCGCCGCCGATGTGCGCGACGTCACGGCGGACGGCAGCATCGGTGAACGGCTGGAAGCCACCGGCCAGATCATGAACATCGGCGGGCCGAAAGAGTTTGCCGCCGCGATCGCCGAGCAGAGCGCCAATGTTGCGGCGGTCGTGAAGGCCATCGATTTCAAGCCCAAGAACTGATGGCCGAGCCTTACAAAGCATCCCATCGATCAAAGTGGAAATCCCCCGAGCATGCGCACGATCACGCTTGAAGAACATTTTGCCACCCCGGAGTTCTTCAATGGCCCCGCCCGCTTCGTCAAAGAGCGCGCCGAGAAGATCGGCGACCGTTATCTTCTTGTCCTCGACAGGCTTTGCGACCTTGGCGCCAAACGTCTGTCGGAAATGGACGCCGCCGGCATCGACATGCAGGTGCTGTCGCTGTCAGCGCCGGGTGTCGAGCAGATGGAAACCGCTGATTCCATCGCGATGGCGCGCGCCACCAATGACTATCTCGCCGACGCGGTGAAGAAGCATCCGACCCGCTTCGCCGGTCTCGCCGCCCTGCCGACCGGAGCGCCCAAAGACGCTGCCGAAGAACTGCAGCGGCGCGTCCAGCAAGGCTTCAAAGGCGCGGTCGTCAACGGCCACAACCACGGCCGCTATCTCGACAATCAGTTCTTCTGGCCGATCCTGGAAGCCGCCGAAGCGCTCAACGTGCCGATCTATCTGCATCCGACACCGGCGCCCAAGGCGGTGACCGACGTTTCGTATGGCGGCTTCTCACCGATGGTGAGCGACATGCTCGCCGGCGGTGCGTGGGGCTGGCACATTGAAACCGCCGTTCACATGATCCGCATCGTCTGCGGCGGCGTGTTCGACCGTTTCCCCAAGCTGCAGTTCGTGATCGGCCACATGGGCGAAGGCCTGCCGTTCTTCTTCCAGCGGCTCGACATCATTCCGGTGGCGACGACCAAGCTGAAGAAGCCGATCAGCGCCTATCTCAAGGAGAACGTGCACTACACCTTCTCGGGCATGAATTACCCGGAGCTGTTTCTCAACCTGCTGCTCCAGCTTGGCAGCGTCGACCGGATCATGTTTTCGGCCGACTATCCCTACCAGTCCATGCAGCAGGCCATGGACTTCCTGCGGCAGATTCCCTGCACCGCCGCCGACAAGGAGCGCATCGCCCACGGCAACGCGGAGAAACTGTTCCGGTTGTGAGGTTCAGGTCGGATTCGCGGAAGGCTATTTGCCGTCGTTCCAGATATCGGCGGCAAGCTTCCAACGGCCACGGACCTTTTCCCACACCACGACATATTTGCCGGTGAGTTCCTTGGGTGTCGGCTCCTTGGTCTTCAGGCTGAACGTTCCGATCTCGCGCGCTGCGAAGTGCCCAAGCCGTTTCACCTCGATCGTGGTGACCTTGGGATCTCCCGCCTTCTCGGCCAGCGCCTTCCACATCGCGCCGATGGCGGCCTTGCCTTTCACCATCGGCGAGCCAGGCGGAAACGCCAAGGCGTCGTCGGTGTAGAGAGATGCGACCCCATTGAAATCACCCTTGTTGAAGAATTCTGTCCATTGCGCGTTGACGCGCTCGATCTCGGCCTTTTGCGCGTGTGCCGGGGCGTTGAGGCCGCCAACGAAGAGCGCGGCAAATGCGAGTGTCGACACGACGAATGCACGTGGGCTCATGGTTCTTTCCTCATTTCTCATTCGTCAGCAACCCGAGGCTCGCGATTGGCAGGCCAAGAAGCGGATGCATGATCAGAGCACATATTCGCGGGCGGCTGAACAGGCGCGCCCGGCGTTTTCCGCCAGACCTGCCCCCTTGAACCTCGCGCCGCTCACATCCGACAAAGGAAGCAGCCACCTTTTCGCACTGCACAGGCGCCGCCATGCTCGCCCTCAAAGCGCTTCTCACCCTGCTCACGGCCTTCACGTTCAAGGTCCAGGTGGTGGACCAGCAGGACTTGCAGGATTGCCACACCGCCGGTTACGAGCGCCGGATCGCCGCCTGCACGCTCATCGCCGAGACTCAAACCATCCGGCCGGAAACCCGCGCCTACGCCCTGACCGAGCGCGGCGTCGCCCGGGCCGATAACGGCGATGTCGACGCAGCGTTGGCGGACCTTGCCGAAGCGATCCGGATCGCGCCGGGCGACGCCTACGCCTATTACAAACGCGCCGGGCTGTACCAGCAGATGTCCCGATTTGACGACTCGACCGCCGACTTCGATGCGGCGATACGGATCGAGCCGAAGAACGCTCTCCATTTCAGCATGCGCGGCTTCAGCCACCATCTGGCCGGCGACCGGGCGCACGCGATGGCCGACTTCGAGGAAGCCATCCGGCTCAAGCCGGACATGGCGGATACTTACCTCTACCGCGGCATTCTCTATTTCAACGAAGGCGACAATGATCGCGCGATCGCCGATCTGAGCGAGGAAATCCGCCTGGCACCAACGTATTGGTATGGGTATCTGAGGCGTGCAGAGGTCTATCAGCGCAAGGGTGAGCACGATCTTGCTATTGCAGACTACAGCGAATTGATCCGCCGCGATCAGGCCTCGTCCGTCGTCTTCGAGGCGCGCGGCAATTCCTATCGGGACAAAGGCGAGTTCGATCTCGCCATTGCCGACTACACCGAGGCGATCCGGCTGACGCCCTATAAGATGGTCGAGTTGCACCATAGCCGCGGCGTCGCTTACCGCATGAAAGGCGACCGCGAACATGCCATCGCCGATTTTCGCGAAGCCGTGCACATCGCTCCATTGGCCTCTCAGGCCTCGCTGAACGAGTTGCAGGCGATGGGCGTCGAAGCCCCGAAAACCGAACGCGAGGCTTTAAAGCAGGGCGTGCTCGATCTGCTCAACAAGCAATGACCGACGTGGCACGAACGCATCGTGCTCCAGATTCACTTGTCAAACAGCGGGCGTGATTCATCGGCCCCTTCAAAGCAGGCGCGGGGCCAGCGCCTCTATCCTTCCTCATCCCTCACATGAGTGAGGGAGCGGAGCGCCGAGACGGCGCACCTTGGGGGCACCTTTGCGAGAGGTGCCGCGGGCCTTTGCGATCAGGCCCGCTCGCCTCTCGGCGCTCCACTGGTGGCGATTTATCGCGATACCCTCGCTCGAGATTCGATCGGACGGTGCGGGACGAACCCTTCCCTAAGGTCGCGTTGCCTTGGCCCTTCACCCGATCGCGCCCTACCACTGAAGGCGGCCCCCTCATCGGGGACGGACGATGGCATCGCACCCTGGGACGCGGTCACGAACCACGCCTGCAGGCGCCACACCCCGCTCCGCCAAATAGACGTCCCTAGTCGACGCCCTCAGTGAACGAGGTAGAATCGCGTCTACTCGTGATTTGCGGAAATGCAAAGCGAAATGTTTGCACGCTATCGCTAGCGTCTGTGCAGGCACGCTTCCATCTGCACAAGGTGACGGCTTTCGACGGGTACGGCGCGCTCGGCCCGCAGATTGGCTGTCGCGGTCCGGCAGGAGAGCCAGAAGAATCCCGAATCCGGATCGGCGATCAGCCGTCGTGGCTTGAGCTTCGGCGCGAGCAAAACCGACAAGTAAGGCGTGGTCGACGACCATGATAGCCGGTTCAGCTCCTTGTCGATCCGGCTTGAGGAGACGAGGCTGTCGTTGCCAAGCGCCGGGTCCGATGCAGCGCTCATCACGAGCTTTTGGACCGCCGCGGTGTATTCGGTCCAGCCCGCCACGAATTTTCCGGTTTCGACCACCTGCACCAACGTCACCAGCGAAAGCGCACCGGCGGCGAGCCGGACGGTCACGCCATGATGCATGAGGGGAACCAGCCGGAGCAGCGACCGCGGCAGATCGAGCCGGTTCTCGGTCGCAAGCATGCTGCTTGCGGCCAGCATGCCGAAGCCCGGTGTCACGATCAGCAGAACCGTTCTCAGATAGTACCTGTTGTCGGCATGCAGCGCATGGTCGAACCCGAGCCAATAGACGGCAAGGCCCACCACCACGACCGACGCCGCATAGACGTGGACCTTCTCGGCCGGGATGTTGTCGCCGCTGAGCCTTTGGAACAGGAAAAACGCGGCCGCGTAGCTCGCCAGCGCTCCGCCGAGCAGCAACATGAGCGCGCCGTCCAGAATCGAGATATCGAACACGTGCAACGCTGCGTTTCTCAGAACCTTCGCGAGATACGCATCGGGCGGAATTGCCTCCTTGATCGTGCTCCAGACCGCGAGCACCAGGAAGAATGTTCCGATGCCGCGCAGGAACGCAGGATCGCGCGTGCCTCGCAACGCCAGCGTCACGATGATGGCCATGATGAACAACAGCGCGCCGCCATGCGTCAGCGACAGCGCAAGCATCGTCAGAAACACCAGCACGGCGCCGCCCAGGGTGCTGCGGGCATGGCGACAGAGGGCGAGCGCCGGCCAGAACAAGGCATGCGAGATCCAGACCTCGGTCGGAAAACCAAACACCAGCGGGCATAGGGTCGCCGTCGACGCGCAGGCATACACGAAGATGATGCGGTTTTCCGAGCGATCCGCCACGTAGGTCGCGATCAGCCCGAGCAGCGGCGCGATGAAAAACAGAAAGCCGTAGACCACGACGCCGCCCCAGGCGTCGTTGAACAGCCCCACATAAGCTTGCGAGGGCAGATACGCATAGAGATAGACGAACACCCGGCCGGAAATGTTGTGCCAGTGAAAGGCCCAGGCGTCTTGCGTCGCGACCGCGTAGGAGAACAGAGAGCCATCGGCGTAGAGCTGCAGATGATAGTGGAGCCCGACCACCACGAATGCGACCGACCACAGCACACCAAGCGACACGGCGAGATTGCGCAGCGCATGCGTATCCGACCGCGCGCCGGCTCCGGCGTGCACGAAGCTCCGAACATTACGGGTGCCTGATGTTTCAGACATCGCCGGCCTGCATCGCGAAGAAATGAACGCATTTCCTCGCGGCCATCGAGGCCGCAAATTTCCCCATCCCCATGCGCTTCCCCCGAACGCCCCGATGATAGGAGCGCGGAGAGAATGTGGGACTAGCCGTAATGTCGCACCAAGACGGCCGCGTCAGCCGCTATGGGCTGGCATATATGGCACCCCGCAACCTATCGCAATGCGTTGAGCGCGGCCGATACGGATACGTCGAGGAATTGCTTCACGTAGTCGCCCTGATCGTGCGACGCGACGATCTTATGTGCGGGCGCGAGCGCGGCGAGAAATTTATAGGTGTGCCAGTGCGCCATGGCGGGCAGCAGCGGGAGCTTCGGAATCGACGGCTCCGGAACCATCGAGGTGTAGAAATACGGCTCGTCGCAGAACTCATCGCCGGGACAATAGCCGAGCCCCATGGTGCGGCCGCGGCCGAGTTCGACCAGCGTGTCGAGGTCGAAATGATGCGGCCAGCACCGCACCACCGGTGCCTTGAGCTTCTTCGAGGCCAGATGGCGTTGCGCGGCTGACAGCGCGGCATGGGCGTTGGCGTACCACGTGCTGAGCACCTTGAAGGCGTCGCCATACTCGTCGAGCGAATAGCGACCGCCGAGCGCCAGCGCATGATCGGGAAGCGTGTAGGGCAGCGGCGCGTCGAGCTTGCCCGAGACGAGATTGCGGGCGGAGACATGGCCGCGGAGCCAGGTCAGCACCTCGGCTTCGGCGCGGCCGTCGAGCGCAAGCTCGTGCGGATGCTGGTCCAGGAAGGCCAGTGTCAGGTCCGAAATGCGGAGCCCGAGCCGCGAGCCGTCCGGCAGCGGATGGGTGACGAGCCCGCCGAACGCGTCATCCCAGCCGAGATTGGTGTGCCAATCGTTCGGCTGCTCGGCGATGTAGGCACGCGCGGCGCGCGCCAGCCATTGCGTGGCGTAATGCGCCTGCATCCGTGCGGCATGCAGGAACATGAAATTGGCGCGGGGAACGTTCTGCCACGGCACGCGGGTCGAGCCTCTTGGTTGGCTTTTCGGTTTGATTTGGGCCCTTACGTACCCGGCTTGAACCGCTTCGCCAAGCCATCGGCGTTCTTCGCAAGAAGTCCAATGTCAGCGCCGACCGCCACGAAGGTGTAGCCCCACTGGATGAATTTCTTAGCTTCTTCCTCGTTGGGCGTGAGGATGCCAGCGGCCTTGCCCACCTTCTTGAGCTTCTGGGCTGCGTCCTGGATCGCGTCCTGCACCTCGGCATGGCCCCAGTTGCCGATATGGCCGAACGAGGCCGACAGATCGTTGGGACCGATGAACACGCCGTCGATGCCTTCGACCGAGGCGATGGCCTCGATCTGCTTCAAGGCTTCGCGGGTCTCCACCTGCACTAGCACGCAGATCTCGCTCGAAGCGTTCTTCAGATAGTCCTTCACCCGGCCGTAGCGGCTCGCCCGTCCCGAGCCGGTGATGCCGCGCATGCCCTTCGGCGGATAGCGCGTCCACTCCACGGCGCGCTTGGCTTCTTCCGGAGTCTGTACGAACGGCAGCAGCAGGGTCTGGGCGCCGATGTCGAGATAGCGCTTGATCAGCACCATGTCGTTCCAGGCCGGACGCACGATGCAGGACGCGGTGCCGGACTGGGCGGCCTGAAGCTGCGCCAGGATGTCGGGCACGTCGTTCGGCGAGTGCTCGGTGTCGAGCAGGAGCCAGTCGTAGCCCGAATGCGACACGATTTCGGTCGCGACCGTGCTGCACAGGCTGCACCAAAGGCCGATCTGCAACTGGCCCTTGGCGATGGCGTGTTTGAAGTGGTTGCGCGGCATGTCCATGATTTGTGGTCCTTGTTGCCCCAGTCATTGCCACGTCATGGCCGGGCCTGTCCCGGCCATCTCGCTTAGGGAGGCATTATGCCCTCCTAAGCGGGATGCCCGCGACAAGCGCGGGCATGACACCGTTTATGTGGAGGCGCTGCCCATCAAACGAACTGCAACGAGATGCCGCCGAGCGCGCCAAAGTCTCCGTGCAGCGTGTCGCCCTTCTTGGCGAACACCACGCGGGTGAACGAGCCCGCGAGCACCACGTGGCCGGGCTCCAGTGGCGTGCCCAAAGTGCCGAGCTTGTTGGCGAGCCAGGCCACGCCCATCGCCGGATGACCGAGCACGCCCGCGGCAACGCCGGTCTCCTCGATCTCGGAGTTCACGTACATGATGCCGCCGACCCAGCGCAGGTCGACATCCATCGGCCGCACCGGACGGCCGCCCATCACGATGCCGGCGGCGGCGCCGTTGTCCGACACGGTGTCGAAGATCTTGCGCGGGTCCTGCACGCGGGCGTCGACGATTTCGAGCGCAGGCACGACGTAGTCGGTCGCGGCCAGCACATCGGTCAGTCCCACGCCCGGGCCCATCAGCTTCTTGCCGAGCACGAAGGCCAGTTCGACCTCGACGCGCGGCCGGCAATAATTGGCGTGCGGCACCTTGGCGCCGTCCGCGATGATCATGTCGTCGTGCAGGTAGCCGAAGTCCGGCTCGTCGATCTGCGAGGAGCGCTGCATGGCCTTGGAGGTCAGCCCGACCTTGTGGCCGATCAGCTTCCGCCCCGCCGCGACCTGGCGCTTGTGCACGATGGTCGAGATCGAATAGGCGTCCTCGATGGTGATGCCCGGATAGGTGGTCGAGAGCTGGACCGCCTGTTTCTTGGTCTTGTGCGCCTCCATCAGGATGTCGGCGGCCTTGTTGCGGTCAGCGTCCGAAAGCATCGGAATTCCTCCCTTTTTGCGGCGCGATCCTGCCCCGTCCAGCGCCCGGAAATCAATCCACGCGATTGCAGGGCATCCCCCTAACGGAGGAGACGCCGCTTTGCTAGCCTAGTCCCATAACCATAACCCTTAGGGAGGACTTCATGACACGCTGGGCGACACTCGCATCTGCGCTGCTGGTTTCTGCATTCGCAGCAGCCGGTGCAGCATCAGGAGCAGACGGCTGGATCACCCTGTTCGACGGCAAGAACCTCGACCAATGGCAGGGCGACGGCACCGCGACCTTCAAGATCGAGGACGGCTCGGTGATCGCCGTCGACAAGAAGGACCCCAAGGCCGTAGCCGCCTATCTCGTTTCCAAGGAGTCCTTCAAGGACTTCGAGATCCGCGCCGAATTCTGGGTCAGCGACGACGCCAACAGCGGCATCTTCGTCCGCAACAGCGATCCCAAGAACATCAGCAGCAAGACCGGCTACGAGGTGAACATTTTCGACACCCGGCCCGATCCGACCTACGGCACCGGCGCCATCGTGCCGTTCGCCAAGACTTTGGCCGTGGTCAAGACCGGCGGCAAATGGAACACCTATGAGATCGTCGTGAAGGGTCCGAAGTTCACCATCACGCTCAACGGCGTGAAGACGGTGGACGGCGCCGAGAATACCGATCATGCCGAAGGCCCGATCGCGCTGCAGTTCGGCCAGGGCACGGTGAAATTCCGCAAGGTCGAGATCAAGAAGCTCTGACCGCGCGGACTGCAAAAAGAACGGGCGGGCCTGCCAGTGGCAGGGCCCGCCCGTTTCATATTATGATGTATTTCCAATAGCTTGACCGGCCTGCCGAAATGAATGCTAGGAGGATCGCGGAGATCCGATGACGTACGACACCATCATCCGTGGCGGCACGGTGGCAACCGCCTCCGACACCTTCCAGTGCGACGTCGGCATCAGCGGCGGGCGCATCGCGGCGCTCGGTGCCAATCTCGGCACCGCGTCCGAGATCGTCGACGCAACCGGCAAGCTCGTGCTGCCCGGCGGCATCGACAGCCACGTGCATTTCGCCCAGCCGTCCGGGCCCGGCATCGTGATGGCCGATGACTTTGCCTCGGGCACGCGCGCCGCGGCCTTCGGCGGCAACACCATGGTGCTGCCCTTTGCCATGCAGCAGAAGGGCGAAAGTCTGCGCGAGGTGGTGAAGCAGTATCACGCCAAAGCCGACGGCCAGTGCTACGTCGACGTGTCGTTCCACCTGATCATCGCCGATGCCACCGATCGCGTGCTCGGCCAGGAGCTCCCGGCCCTGGTCGATGACGGCTACACCTCGTTCAAGGTGTTCATGACCTATGAGGGCATGGCGCTGTCCGACATGGAGATGCTGAACGTCATGGCGGTGGCGCGCGAGACCGGTGCGCTGGTGATGGTGCACGCCGAGAATTACGACGCCATCCGCTTCCTGACCGATCGCCTGGAGCGCGCCGGCAAAACCGCGCCGCATTATCACGCTGCGTCGCGGCCCATTCCTGTCGAGCGCGAGGCGACGCATCGCGCGATCTCGCTGTCGGAGATCGTCGACGTGCCGATCATGATCGTGCACGTGTCGAACCGGGAGGCGATGGAAGAAATTCGCCGCGCGCAGCAGCGCGGCCTGAAGATCTACGGCGAGACCTGTCCGCAATATCTCGTGCTGACCGCGAAAGACCTCGAGGGGCTGAACATGGAGGGCGCCAAATACGTCTGCTCGCCCCCGCCCCGCGACGAGGCGAGCCAGCAGGCCTGCTGGGAGGGGCTGCAGCAGCATGTGTTCTCGCTGTTCTCGTCGGACCACTGCCCGTTCCGCTACGACGATCCGCAGGGCAAGCTCGCGCCGCGCGGCCGCACATCGTTTCGCTGGGTGCCGAACGGCATTCCGGGCGTCGAGACGCGGCTGCCGATCTTGTTCTCCGAGGGTGTCGGCAAGGGCCGCATTTCACTCAACGAGTTCGTCGCGCTGACCGCGACCAACCATGCCAAGACCTACGGGCTTTATCCGAAGAAGGGCACGATCGCGGTCGGTAGCGACGCCGACATCGCGATCTGGGATCCGGAGCGGGAGCTGACGATTGCGCAGCCGCTGCTGCATCACGGCAGCGACTACACGCCCTACGAAGGCATCAAAGTAAAGGGCTGGCCGGTTTCGACCATGGTGCGCGGCCGCTTCGTGGTGCGCGATGGGGCCCTCGTCGGCAAGCCCGGCGGAGGCGAATATGTCTCGCGCGAGAAATCGCCGCTGGCGAAGCCCAGCGGCAAGAGTGCGTGGGAGCAGTGATTCCGCTCTGTCACCGCATCGGCGGTGAACTCCCTCTCCCGTCGGACTATCGATAGACCGTACCCTCTCACCCGCCTTGCTTCGCAAGGCGACCTCTCCCCATGGGAGAGGTGAAGTGTGCCTGTTGCAGCACTGACGCAGAGCGTTGGCTTTACCGCTTCGCCGCACCGACCGCTTTTTCCATCAGCGACAGCAACCCCTTCAGCAAATCGATCGGCTGCGGCGGGCAGCCGCGAATGACCAGGTCGACCGGCACGACGGAGTCCACTGCGCCAACCGTGGCGTAGCTCTGCGCGAACACGCCGCAGCCTGCCGCGCAATCACCCGCCGCGATCACCCATTTCGGCTCGGGCATCGCCGCGTAAGTGCGCTCCAGCGCCGTACGCATGTTGTGCGTCACCGGCCCTGTCACCAGCAGCACGTCGCAATGGCGCGGCGAAGCCGCGAACTTCATGCCGAAACGCTCGATGTCGTAGATCGAATTGCTGAGCGCGTTGATCTCGAGCTCGCAGCCGTTGCAGGAGCCGGCATCGACCTCGCGGATCGTGATGGAGCGGCCGAACAGCTTGCGCGTGCGCATCTCCAGCGCCTTGCCGAGTTCGGCGAGCAGCGGATCGTCGGTCGACGCCGGCAAGGCATCGGGCCGCGGCGCCGGCGTCGTCACCGGTCTGGAAAACAGCGATTTGAGCAGGAGCGTGCGCATCAGAGGTCGGCTCCCGCGTAGGAGCAGTTGAACGACTTGTTGCAGATCGGGAAGTCCGCAACGATGTTGCCCTCGATCGCGGTTTCGAGCAGCGGCCACTGGAACCACGAGGCGTCGCGAGCGTAACAGCGCGCAATGCGGCCATCGAGCACGCGCACCCAGACCAGCACGTCGCCGCGAAACGCCTCGACCATGGCGATGCCCTCGCGGGTGCCTTCGAACTTCGGCAGATTGACCCGCGTGTCGCCGGGGGGGATATCGGCAAGCCAGTGTTTGAGCAGCGCGATGCTCTGCTCGACCTCGCGGATGCGCACCCAGACCCGACCATCGACGTCGCCCGAGGTCAGCACCGGCACCTCGAATTTCGCTTCGTCGTAGGGCGCGTAAGGCACATCACGGCGGGTGTCGAAGTCTCGGCCCGAAGCGCGGCCCACAAAGCCGCCCGCGCCCCAGCGCTCGACCAGTTCCTTGCTGACGAAGCCGGTGTTGCAGGTGCGGTCCTGCAGGGACGGCGTGTCGTCATAGAGCCGGACGATCTCGGCGAACGGCCTTTCGAGCTCTTCAATCATCTGCAGCAACGCGCGCGGCGCCGCCGGTGCCGCATCCTCGGTGCCGCCCGGCACGATGCGGTCCATCATCAGGCGGTGATTGAAGGCCCGGTCGGTCGCTGCGAGCACACGCTCGCGGAAGATGCCGCAATGGGCGTGGATCAGCGAGAACGCCGCGTCGTTACAAATGGCGCCGATGTCGCCGAGATGATTTGCGAGGCGCTCCAGCTCGGCCATGACGCCGCGCAGGATTTTCGCGCGAGGCGGCGGATCGATGTCGAGGGCCGCCTCCACGGCGCGGGCATAGGCAAAGCTGTAAGCCACCGTGGAATCGCCCGAGATGCGCGCGACCACGCGCCCCGCAGGCTCGATGTCGGTGTCGGTGAGGAGCCCGTCGACGCCACGGTGGACATAGCCGAACCGCTGTTCCAGCCGCGCCACGGTCTCGCCGTTAACGGTGAAGCGGAAATGACCGGGCTCGATCGTGCCGGCGTGCACGGGACCGACCGGAACCTGATGCAACCCCTGCCCTTGCACCGGCAGGAAATCGTAAGCCGCGGGATCGCGGCGCGCCGCAGGCGGCCGCGAGCCGAGCGGTGCACGCATCCCCCAGGCGCCGTGATCGAGCCACGGCCTGCGATCCGGAATGCCGAGCGGCGCGAAACCATAGAGGTCGCGCAGCGCGCGCTCGGGCCGCAGCGCCGCCGGATGGAAGCGCCCGACGGACGGAAAGTCCGAGGTTCGGGTGCGCACCGTAATGACGCAGGGCCGCGGCTCTCCGGCAATGCGGAGCGCGAGATGCACGTTGTCCTTTTCGCCCCAGAGACCCAGGAAATCGCCGCCACCGTCACCGAGCGCCTGCGCCACCGCGCTCCAGGCATCCGGATCGAGTTCGTAGCGCGGCCACGGCTTGTGCCCGGCCACCGGCGCCCGGTTGGCAAGCAGGTTTGCGAGGCGGTCGCTGCCCGTCATCGCTATCATCCCAACTGCGTCGCGACGGCGCGAAACCAGCGCACCACCGGCTCGGGCAACCAAAGACCGGCGGCCAGCACCAGCGCCAGATGCAGGAACAGCGGCGCGTAGGTCGCCTTGATCTTGCCGGGCGGGCCGCTCGCTTCGCCGAACATCACATCCGACAGACGCAAGATGAGAGCGCCGAAGGCGACCACCAGGCCGAACACCAGGGCGACGGCAAGCCACGGCTGCCGCGCGAAGGTCGAGGACAGCAGCATGAATTCGGATGTGAACACGCCGAACGGCGGAAGGCCTGCGATTGCGATCACGCCGAGCGCCAGGCCAACCGCCAGCACCGGATGGCTTGCCGACAAGCCCTTGATGTCGGCGATGCGCTGCGTGCCCTTGACCTGGGCGATATGGCCCACGGCGAAAAAGATCGCTGATTTTGTCAGCGAGTGCATGGTCATGTGCAGAAGGCCTGCGAAATTCGCAAGCGGTCCACCCATGCCAAAGGCGAAGGTGATCACGCCCATGTGCTCGATCGAGGAGTACGCAAACAGCCGTTTGATATCGCGGCGACGGTAGAGCATGAAGCCGGCAAAGATCAGGCTGATGAGGCCGAGCGCGATCAGGATCAGACCGACATTGATGGTCGCTGCGTTGGCCGCAAGGATCATTTTGAAGCGCAAGAGTGCATAAAGCGCCACATTCAGAAGGAGCCCCGACAGCACCGCTGAGATCGGCGTCGGGCCTTCGGCATGGGCGTCAGGCAGCCAGGCGTGAAACGGCGCCAGCCCGACCTTGGTGCCGTAGCCAACCAGAAGGAAAACGAAGGCGAGCGACAGGAGTTTGGGATCGAAGCGCGAGGCCGAGGCCCGCATCGTGTCCCAAGCCATGGCCTGAAGTCCCTCGCCCACCACCTCCTGGGCCACGAGATAGACCAGGATGGTGCCGAAGAACGCAAGCGCGATGCCGACAGAACCGAGGATGAAGTATTTCCATGCCGCCTCGACAGCCTCCGGCGTGCGGTAGATGCCGACCATCATCACGGTGGTGAGGGTCGCGACCTCGACGCCGACCCAGAGCAGCCCGACATTGTTGGCAACCAGCGCCACGTTCATGGCGCCGGTCATGGCTTGATAAAGTGCGTGGTAATAGCGCAGGAAACGCGGTGTCAGCCGGCCGGTCTCGAGCTCGTGACCGATATAGCTCGCGCTGAAGATCGAGGTGGTGAAGGCGACGAACGTGGTGAGGATGACGAGATAGATGTTGAAATCGTCGACGATGAGAATGTCGGTGCGGTAGCGCGGATCGAGCAGGAGCGAAGCGCCGGCGAAGAACGTCAATCCCGACGCCAGTACGTTGAGCAAGGCGCCCAGACGATAAGCAGGAATGAGCGCCAGCAGGACGACGGCCATCGCCGGAATGATCAGCACCGCCTGCAGCGGCGTGACCGGCAGTCCGGCCCAGAACTCAGCTATGGCTGCGGCAGCGGACGCCAGCGGGATGGACGGGATCATGTCTGATCCCTCCGCTCGCCGCGGAACTGATCAAGCGCACCGACGTCCACGGTGTCGAAACGCTCGCGAATGCGGAACACGAAGATCCCGAACACGATGAAAGCGATCAACACCGAGAACGCCACCGAGATTTCAACCACAAGGGGCATGCCCTTGGCGCCGGTCGCGGCCAGCACCAGTCCATTCTCCAGTGACATGAAGCCAACGATCTGCGTCACCGCATTGTAGCGGGTGATCATCATCAGGAGGCCCAGGAGAATGACGGCCAGCGCAAACGCCAGATCCTCGCGCGCGAGAAGGCTCACGCTCTGCCCGACCGGCAGCACCAGCAGGATCGACAACGCGACAAGGCCCAGGCCGATGAGCATCACGGGACCTGCAGCGATCACCTTCTCGATCTCGCGATGAATGCCGAGCCGGCGCACGATCCGGTGCAGCGCCGCCGGAATGACAAAGCCCTTCATGACAACCGCGATGACGGCGGTGATCAGGAGATGCGGGGCCTCCTGGATATAGGCCTGCCAGGCGACCGACAGTGAAAGCGCGATGGCCTGCAGCGCGAACACATTGAGCACCGCAGTCATGCGGTCCTGGTAAAGCAGCACAAAGCTCAGGCAGAGCATGGAGCCAGCCAGGAGATGCGCAACGTCGAAGCCGATGTTGTGCATCAGAAGCTCCGCGACACGAACAGCAGGAACACGGCGAGCGCACTCGCCGCGAAGGCGCTGCCGAGGAAGATCGGGTAGCGGAACACCCGCATTTTCGCGACCGAGGTCTCGCCGATCGGCAGCAGCACGGCCAGCAGCACGATCTTGCCGAGATAGGTCATCAGCCCGATCAGCACCGCGTCGGTGTTCTTGTCGCCGGTGACCATGCCGAACGGCACGAACAGGCAGGCCAGCAGCGAAAAATAGAAAAGCAGCTTCAGCCCCGCCGCGGCCTCGATCATCGCCAGATGGCGGCCGGAATACTCCAACACCATGGCCTCATGCACCATGGTGAGTTCGAGATGGGTCGCCGGATTGTCGACCGGAATGCGGGCATTCTCCGCGATCGCCACAAAGATGAAGGCGAACATTGCGAGCCCGAGCGACACGCGAAGGCCCACGCTGCCATGGATGAAAAGCGCCGCCATGCTGGAAAGTTGCGTGGTGCCGGCGATCAACGCGACGCTGAACACCACGAGCAGCATCGCGGGCTCGGCGAGCGAAGCGATCATCATCTCGCGGGAGGAGCCGATCCCACCGAAAGCCGTGCCGACATCCATCCCGGCGAGCGCCAGCGCAAAGCGGCCGGTGGCGAGCAGCGCCACGATCGCAATCAGATCGGCGCTCCAGGAGAACATCAGGTTGGTCGCATAGGTCGGCACCAGCGCCGCCGCGACCCAGGTGGTGGCGAACAAGAAATAAGGCGCCGTGCGATAAAGCCAGGAAGCGTTGTGCGCCAGCACAGCCTCCTTGTGCAGAAGCTTCCAGATGTCGAGATAAGGCTGCCAGGTCGGCGGCCCCACCCGGCGCAGAAGCCGTGCCTTGATCTTGCGGGTGATGCCGAGCATCAGCGGAGCCAAGGCCAGCACCAACAGCATCTGCAGCGCCTGCGCTGCGAGTTCGAGCACTATCGCCATGCCGCGACCACCATCAGAAGCAGCACAAGCGTCACGAACACCAGGCTGAGATAACGGCGGATCGAAAGGAACTGCAGCCCGTTCAGCGCGGCCGAGACACGCCCGACCGTGCGCACCACGGGCCCGTAGAGCCAGTGCCAGGCCGGATCGATCACCCTCACCCGGAAATGCCCGGGCCGTGTCTCGCCCGGCCGCGGCATGTCGACCGTCTCTCGCACCTGGAACACGGTCACGCCGAACACCCGGCGGATCGGCATGGCAAAACTCGAGCTGCTGTATTGCGCAGCCGGCGTCGGGTCCGGATAGCCGCAGTCCCAGATGTCGCTCCGGCGGGTGACCCGAGTCGCAAAGCGATGCACTGCGAGCGCAGTGAGCACGCCAGATGCCGCGAGGAAGCCGAAAATCAGGAGCCCGTTGTAGGAGCTGCGGCCGGAAGCAATCGGGACCAGTGAGGCCCAATTCTGCATCCAGGCCTGTCCGAGTTGCACAGGCAGACTCTCGCCCGCGAGCCCCTGCACCACCGGCGCGATGAAATCGATGACCGGCCCCGGCAGCACGCCCGCCAGGAAGCAAAGTCCGGCGAGGATAAACATCGCGGCGAGCGAGAACGCATCGGTTTCGTGCGCCGCGCCGGCCGCAGGGCTGCGTGGCCGGCCAAGGAAAACGATGCCATAGGCCTTGACGAAACAGGCGGCGGCGACCGCTGCCGCGAGCGCGAGCATGGCGCCGACCGCGGGAACGATGAAACGCAGACCCCATTGTGGCAGTTCGGGCCCGACCAGAATGGCCTGGAAGGTCAGCCATTCCGAAACGAAGCCGTTGAGAGGCGGCAGGCCCGCAGTCGCGACGCAGCCGACCAGGAACACAACCGCGGTGCGCGGCAGGCGGTGAATCAGACCTCCGAGCTTTTCCATGTTGCGCTCGCCGGTCGCCTCGACGAGGGCGCCCGCGCCGAAGAACAACAGACTCTTGAACAGCGAATGGTTGAACACGTGCAGCAGCGCGGCCGTGACGCCAAGCGCCGACAGCACCGGCATATCGCTGGCCCGAAATGCCAGGCCGAGCCCGAGCCCGATGAACACAATGCCGACATTCTCGACGGTCGAATATGCCAGCAGCCGCTTCACGTCCTGCTGCATCACCGCATAAAGCACGCCAAGCACAGCGGTGGCGCCGCCAATGGCGAGCACGATTAGCCCCCACCACCAGGCGGGTGTGCCCGCGAGATCAAACGCGATGCGGATGAAGCCATAGATCGCGATCTTGGTCATCACACCGCTCATCAGCGCGGAGACGTGGCTCGGTGCGGCCGGATGCGCGAGCGGCAGCCAGATATGCAGCGGCACGAGACCGGCCTTTGAGCCGGCCCCGAGCAACGCCAGCAAGAACACGAGACCTGCCGCGAAGGCGTCAAGATGATGCGCGCGCATGGCAGCAAAACTGTAGTCACCCGTGACGCCGGCCAGCACGCCGAAGGCCAGCACCAGCGTCAACGTGCCGATGCTCGCCATCAGCAGATACACAAAGCCGGCGCGAACGTTCTCCGGCGCACGATGGTTCGACACCACAAGCGCCCAGGACGACAGCGACATGAACTCCCAGGCGATCAGGAACGAAACCGCATCGTCAGCGAGCGCGACCATATTCATGCCGGCGAGATAGGCCGGATAGAATGGCAGCACCCGCAGCGGCGACGTCTCATGCCGGCCGTAGCCGAGCGCATAGAGACTTGCGAGGCCCCCGCCGAGATTGACGACCAGCAGAAAAAAGGCGGCAAGCGAATCCAGGCGGAATCGGCTGCCGACGCCGGGCAGCCCGATCGGCAGACTTACTGTTTCGGGCGCTGCTCCGAGCCACAGATGGGAGAAGGCTGCGGCGAAGCCGACCAGGCTGATCAGGAGGCAAGCGCCATAAATCGGCGCGAAGCTCCAAGACCGCCCGCCAATCAGGACCCCCAGGGCTGCGGTCACCAGCAGCGCGGCAACACACCATAGTCCGGTGAAAGCCGGTAATAGGGCCGGAATTTGCAGCGCAGCCAGGGTCATCGGCAGACGGGACAGCCGGGAACCCAGTGTTCCCGGAACCTCCAACAAGCATGAATCAGCCAGCAACTTCAATCACAAACGGCCATATTCCCGGCTTTGCCTGCGACTTGTTCCACAGGGGATAAACCACCTTCCCACATCCCCCAATCCGGTCACGGTTTGGGCGGGGATTTCCGCAATTGCGCCCAGCTCGGGTCATCCCGCGGGGGCGATATGCCATCCCATAACGTGGGAATGCGTATCATGATGTTTCGCGCCATCGTCTCCTGTGTCGCCCTGGTCCTCGGACTGCTGGCTGCGCTCGACGTCACCGCGCAATCCGCAGGCGCCTGCAACGGCGCATCGTGCAGCTCAACTCAGCCGCTCAATCTGATGAATTTCGTGAACGGCTCCGGCAAGGCCGGGACCGCCAAGGCTGCCGCACCCGCCGCGACAGCGTCCGCCAAGAAAACCGCGACCAAGCACCGGCATCCGGTGAAGACGGCGACTCGCGCTTCGGAAGATGCCGTGGCGCCGTCACCCGAGCAGCAGCCTGCGTTGCCGACCGCCGCCAGCGCCGACACGGAGCATTCCGAAGGCGACGTGCAGGTGGTGTCCGGAGACGAAGTCAACGCGATCGATCTCGCGATGAGCAAATCCGATAAGCCACCGGCCGAAACGAACGGAACGGCGCCCGGAGCCGAAAACGATAATCCCGACCGCGCCAAATGGGCTGACGCCAACGAGTTTCGCACCGAGCAATACAAGCCGAGCAGCGCGCCGGCACCGGCTCCTGACACCACCAATAGCACCGCGTTCCGCGACGACACCTGGATGGGCCGGTTCTGGTCTGTGATCGGCGACGGCTACGTCGCGCTCATGGCGATGATCAAGCAGCTGTTCAGCTAGGGCATGATCCCGAAAAGTGTGAAGCGGTTTTCGGAAAAGATCATGCCCAACAACGCGGATCTGATTCAACGGAGTTGAACAGATCCTAGCCAACCCAGGTCAGCGCGTCAGCTTCTCCAACTCGGGGAACGGCTGGTAAGCCGCGTCCTTGCAGGCCTCGCGGCCATTGTCGACCATGCGGTCGAGGCGGCCATCGCGGAACAGCACCAGGCTGTCCTTGGTACCGGCATACTGCCCGTTGCTCTTGCGGGCGTTGTAGCGCACGCAGACAGCATAACGGCTGGCATTATCGAAATCCTTGAGCGCCGGCTCCGACACCGCGGCGTCGCGGATCTGCGATGGATCGTTCAAGTAGGTGTGCATGAACGCGATGATATCGCTGCGATAGCTGATCGGCGGCGTCGTGTTCTGGCGTGTGGCCAGATCGCGGTTTCGCTGCCACTCGGCATTGCAGCCGGCAAGCCCGATCGCCAGCGCGACGCCGAGCAGACACGCACGGATTCCGGATGACAAATTCATCGATCGTCCAACCACAGTCCGATTGTGCACGGCCAAACGGTGACTTTCCAGAGCACCGTTCGTCAGGCAACAGCCCGCTTGTCGCCCAGCGCCTCGATGCGGGGCGCACCATCGCGCCACAAACGGCTGTCCGGCATGACCGGATAGACCTCATTCCATTCGGCAAGCTTTTCCCGATAGAGAGCGATGTAGGCGTCATCATCGAGTACCTCGATATTCTCGATGTCGAGACCGAGTCCGATCTCGTGATAGACGTCGAGGTTGCGCATGTCCGGCATGGGAATCGCGCCACGGATCAGGTCGGCCCACATCTGCCGGTAGAGATCCTCGAGATGCCGCACCAGATTGGGCGTGTCGAACAGGAGACACGTGTCGCGGCCCGCGATCAGCTTCGCTTTGATCGGCGCAAGCTTTGACGGATCGTTGCCGAACTCCACCGCGCGTTCGATGAATTCCTGCTCGGTCTTGCAATGCATCTCGCCTATGCCGGCGGCGTGGACGAGGCTAGAACTGACCCGCGCCGCGAAGCTGCGTCCCGACAGTGTCAGGATCGGCACCCCCATCCACATCGAGTCCGATGCGGTGGTGTGGGCGCCATAGGGGAAGTTGTCGAGGAACAGATCGGCGAGTGGATAGCGCGCCAGATGGGCGGCATTCGGCATCTTGTCGGCGAAGATGATGCGCGAGGGATCGACGCCGCGGTCGGCCGCGTATTTGCGCAACCGTTCGTCGGTTTCGGCGGTGCTGGTGAGCAGCCACAGCACGCTCCCTGGCACGCGATCGATGATCGTCAGCCAGCGTTCATAAGCCCGCGCCGTGGTTTTCTGCATGCCGTTGAGGCTGCAGAACACGAAGGCATTCTCCGGCAGGCCGACCTGCTGCCGCGTCGGCCGCTGCTCCGCGACCAGACGCCTCCTGTCGTTCGGCTGATAGCACGGCAGCCGCACGACCTTCTCGGAGAAATAGATTTCGTTTTCGGGCGGAAGGACGACTTCGTCGGCGATGATGTAGTGGTGATAGGGGGTGCCCATGGTGTTGGGATAGCCGAACCAATTCACCTGAACAGGCGCGGGCTGGCGCGCAAAGACCTTGGTGCGAGCGTCCTTGGTATAGCCGTTGAGATCGATCAGGATGTCGATACCATCGGCCACGATCTGCGCCGCCGCCTGGTCGTCGTTCATCGAATTGATGTCGGTCCAATGCTCGACATTCGCCTTGATGCGCGCCTGCGTGCCGTCGGGCCGGTTGATGCCGCAGTAATACGCAAAGATCTCGAAATTCTGACGGTCATGCAGCTCGATGACGTCGGTCATGGCAAAGCCGACCGCGTGGTCGCGCAGGTCCGACGACACATAGCCGATGCGGAGTCGCCGCCCTGCCCCAGGCTGCGCATGCGGCCGAGCGGGCTTTGGCCGGCCGATCTGATGCCGGGCATAGTCATAGGCTTTGGCCAACTGGAACATCGGGTCGTCGCAGAGATTGGCGAGCGACAGCGTCGAGATGCCGGATAGAAGGTCCCTGCGCTTGACCCGGTCCGACTCCTGGATCACCGGCCATTTGCACTGCCGCTGCCGCAGCGACACGAAGTGCTGGAGCGCCTCCGGCTGGCGGCGGTCGATCTCGAGGCTCTGACGCAGCACCTCCTCGGCGGTGGCGTCGCTGCCCATACCTTCCAGCACGCGTGCCGACTGATGCATGGCGGTGAGCTTGTGGTTCACCGTGTCGCCCGTGACGCCGCCGAGCTTGTTGATCAGTTTCATCCATTCGGCGACGCCCGCGCCGGTCTGGCCCGTGTCCTCCAGGGCACGCCCGAGATTGATGTAGGGCGGCTCGAATTCCGGCTTGATGCGGATCGAGGTGCGGAAGGCGTTGATAGCGCCGACCCGGTCGCCCAGATCGTTGAGCGTCACGCCGTAGTTGAAGTAGACCGCGTGCAGAAGCTCGTTGTCGCCGTTGAAGGCGATCCAGGTCTTGTAGAGCTCGGCCACCAGCGGGCGCTGTTGCATCGCCTGCAGCTGAACCGCGGCGTTGAACAGGTCGAAGATAGTGAGCTGGCGTGCAACGGCCTGTTGCAGCACCCGGGAATAGAGCTCTGTAGCAGCGTTGATCTCGACGGGCTCGTCGGCCATGGAAAGCGTCTCTTCAGCGTTGATGTTGTGAACGCAACAACTCTCCAGAATCGGTCAGGCCGATTCTGGATACGCTTTAGCACGCTTACGGTACAGGCCGGACCCGGCCGCCGGTGGGCGGCCGGGGGAAGCCGGCGACTAGGTCAACAGATCCACCAGGGCGCTGAGCTGGTCGGAGCTCATCACAGCGATCTGTGTCGACGTGAAGGCATGACCCTGCTGGGTGGACAGTGCGTAGATATCCTGGGTCGTGATGCCTGCGATCGCAGCCGTGCTCAGAGCCGGGATGCCGGTGGTGCTCGTCAGCGCGGCAAACTTGCCGGTGGAGAGCGCTCCGATCTGGTTGGCGGTCAACGCGCCAGCCTGGGTCGTGGTGAAGGCCGCGAACTCTGTCGTCGTCAGCGTGGCGGCCTGCGAGGTGCCCAGCGCGCCGATCTGAGCGCTGGTCAAGCTGCTGACCTGCGTGGTGGTCAGGTTGGAGACCGCCGTGGTGGTCAGGCCCGAGACCTGCGCGGTCGACAGCTCGTTGGCATCGAGCGCGTTCAGGTTGGTGGCGGACAGCGCGTTGAGCTGGCCCGTGGTCAGTCCTTGCGACTGCGCCGTCGTGAAGGCCGTGAGTTGCGTCGTCGAGAAGCTGCCGAGCGCCGCGTTCGTCAGGCCGCCAAGCTGCACGGCGGTGAGCGCGCCGGCCTGGGTGGTGCTGAAGGCCTGGATCTCGGTCGTGCTCAGCGTGCCGATCTGGGCGGTGCTGAGTGCCGCGACCTGGGCCGTGGTCAGCGTCGAGACCTGCGTCGTGGTCAGGTTCCCGACCGCGGTCGTGCTCAAACCGCCGACCTGGCCCGTCGAGAACTCGTTGAGGTCGAGCGCATCGAGGTTGGCCGCGGTCAGACCGTTGAGCTGCGTGGTCGTGAAGCCCTGGGTCTGCGTCGTGGTGAGAGCGGCGAGCTGCGTGGTCGAGAAGTTGCCGATCGCTGTGGTGCTGAGCGCGCCAAGCTGGGCCGCCGTGATGGCGCCGGCCTGCGTGGTGCTGAAAGCCCTCACCTCGGTGGTGCTCAGCGTGCCGATCTGGGCCGCGGTCAGCGTTCCGACCTGCGTCGAGGTCAGCGTCGAGACCTGGGTCGTGGTCAGGCTGCCGATTGCCGTGGTGCTGAGGCCCGAGACCTGCGCCGTCGTCAGCTTGGTGACCGCGACCGCGTCGAGATTCGCCGTGCTCAGGTTGTTGAGCTGAGTGGTCGTCAGACCCTGGACCTGTGCCGTGCTGAACGCCGCGACCTGCGTGCTCGAGAAGTTGTTCACGGCCGTGGTGGTCAGGCCGCCCAACTGGGTCGCCGTGATGGCGTTGGCCTGCGTGGTCGAGAAGGCCTGCAGTTCGGTGGTGTTCAGCGTGCCGATCTGAGCGGTGCTGAGTACGCCGACCTGGGCGGCAGTCAGTGTCGAAACCTGCGTGGTCGTCAGATTGCCGACAGCGGTGGTGCTGAGGCCCGAGACTTGGCCGGTCGCGAACTCGTTGACGTCGAGCGCATCGAGGTTGGCCGCGGTCAGACCGTTGAGCTGCGTCGTCGTGAAGCCCTGGGTTTGCGTCGTGGTCAGCGCGGCGAGCTGCGTGGTCGAGAAGTTGCCGATCGCCGTGGTGCTGAGCGCACCGAGCTGGGCCGCCGTGATGGCGCCGGCCTGGGTGGTGCTGAAGGCCCTCACCTCGGTGGTGCTCAGCGTGCCGATCTGAGCGGCGCTCAGCGATGCAACCTGGGTCGTGGCTAAGGCCGCGACCTGTGTGGTGGTCAGGTTGCCGACCGCCGTGGTGCTGAGACCCGAGACCTGGCTGGTCTTCAGCTTCGCGACAGCCACCGCATCGAGGTTGGTAGCCGTGAGGCCATTGAGCTGGGTCGTGGTGAGACCCTGGACCTGCGTCGTGGTGAAGGCCGCGACCTGCGTGGTCGAGAAGTTGTTCAACGCCGTGGTGCTCAGACCGCCAAGCTGAGCGGCGGTGAGCGCGCCAGCCTGGGTGGTGCTGAAGGCCTGGATCTCGGTCGTGCTCAGCGTGCCGATCTGGGCGGTGCTGAGTGCCGCGACCTGGGCCGTGGTGAGCGTCGAGACCTGCGTGGTGGTCAGGTTGCCGATCGCCGTGGTGTTCAGGCCAGCGGTCTGCTGGGTCGAGAACTCGTTGGCGTCAAGTGCATCGAGATTGCCCGCCGACAGCGCGTTGAGCTGCGTCGTCGTCAGACCCTGGGTCTGGGTCGTGGTCAGCGCGGCGAGCTGCGTGGTCGAGAAGTTGCCGATCGCCGTCGTGGTGAGACCGCCGATCTGGGCCGCCGTGATGGCGCCAGCCTGCGTGGTGCTGAAGGCGCGCACCTCGGTGGTGGTCAGCGTCCCGATTTGCGCTGCATTGAGCGATGCGACCTGGGTCGAGGTCAGCGTCGAGACCTGCGTGGTGGTCAGATTGTTGACCGCCGTGGTGCTCAGACCCGAGACCTGGGCGGTCGTCAGCTTCGCCACTGAGACAGCGTCGAGATTGGCGGTCGAGAGCCCGTTGAGCTGCGTGGTCTTGAGACCTTGCACCTGCGCCGTGGTCAACGCCGCGACCTGCGTGGTCGAGAAGTTGTTCAGCGCCGTGGTGCTCAGGCCGCCAAGCTGGGCCGCCGTGAGTGCGCCGGCCTGGGTGGTCGAGAAGGTCTGCACTTCAGTCGTGCTCAGCGTGCCGATCTGGGCGGTGCTCAGAGCCGCAACCTGGGTCGAGGTCAGCGTCGAGACCTGCGTGGTGGTCAGGTTGCCGATCGCCGTGGTGCTCAGGCCAGCGGTCTGCTGCGTCGAGAACTCGTTGGCGTCGAGTGCATCGAGGTTGGCGGCGGTGAGCCCGTTGAGCTGCGTCGTCGTCAGACCCTGGGTCTGGGTCGTGGTCAGCGCCGCGAGTTGCGTCGTCGAGAAGTTGCCGATCGCAGTCGTCGTCAGGCTGCCGAGCTGGGCCGCCGTGATGGCACCGGCCTGGGTGGTGCTGAACGCGCGCACTTCGGTCGTGGTCAACGTGCCGATCTGGGTCGCGTTGAGCGCCCCCACCTGCGTCGACGTCAGCGTCGAGACCTGCGTGGTGGTCAGATTGCCGATCGCCGTGCTGGTCAGGCCCGTAACCTGTGCCGTCGTCAGCTTGGTCACCGAGACAGCGTCGATATTCGCCGTCGTGAGACCGTTGAGCTGCGTGGTCTTCAGACCCTGGACCTGAGTCGTGGTGAAGGCCGCGATCTGCGTGGTCGAGAAGTTATTGAGACCCGTCGTGGTCAGGCCGCCAAGCTGCGAGGCGGTCAACGAGGCCGCGACCGTCGTCGAGAAGCCCTGGATCTCGGTGGTGGACAGCGACCCGAGCTGGCTCGTGGTGAAAGCCGCGATCTGGGTCGAGGTCAGCGCCGAGACCTGCGTGGTCGTCAGATTGCCGATCGCCGTGGTGTTCAGGCCTGCGATCTGCTGGGTCGAGAACTCGTTGGCGTCGAGCGCGTTGAGGTTCGCGATCGTGAGCCCGTTGAGCTGCGTGGTGGTCAGACCGCGGGTCTGAGTCGTGGTGAAGGCCGCGATCTGCGTGGTCGAGAAGTTGCCGACCCCCGTCGTGCTCAACCCGCCAAGCTGTGACGCCGTGAGAGCGCCCGCCTGCGTGGTGCTGAAGGCCCGGACCTCGGTCGTGCTCAGCGTGCCGATCTGAGCGGCGGTCAGCGACGCGACCTGCGTCGTGGTCAGCGTCGAGACTTGCGTGGTGGTCAGGTTGCCGATCGCCGTGGTGTTCAGGCCAGCGGTCTGCTGGGTCGAGAACTCGTTGAGATCGAGCGCGTCGAGGTTCGCCGCGGTGAGGCCATTGAGCTGCGCGGTGGTCAGACCACGAGTCTGGGTCGTGGTCAGCGCCGCAAGCTGCGTCGTCGAGAAATTGCCGATCGCCGTGGTGCTGAGCGCACCGAGCTGAGCCGCCGTGATGGCGCCGGCCTGCGTGGTGCTGAAGGCGCGCACCTCGGTCGTGCTCAACGTGCCGATCTGGGCGGCGCTGAGGCCAGCAACCTGGGTGGTGGCGAAAGCCGCGACCTGTGTGGTGGTCAGATTGCCGATCGCCGTGGTGTTGAGACCCGAGACCTGCGCGGTGGTCAGCTTCGCCACCGAGACCGCATCAAGGTTCGTCGCGGACAGACCGTTGAGCTGCGTGGTCTTCAAACCTTGGACCTGCGTCGTGGTGAAGGCCGCGATCTGCGTGGTCGAGAAGTTGTTGAGACCCGTCGTGGTCAGGCCGCCAAGTTGCGACGCGGTCAGCGACGCGGCAACCGTCGTCGAGAAGCCTTGGATCTCGGTGGTGGACAGCGACCCGAGCTGGCTCGTCGTGAAGGCCGCGATCTGGGTCGAAGTCAGCGCCGAGACCTGCGTGGTGGTCAGGTTGCCGATCGCCGTGGTGTTGAGGCCAGCGATCTGCTGGGTCGAGAGCTCATTGGCGTCGAGCGCATTGAGGTTCGCGATCGTAAGCCCGTTGAGCTGCGTGGTGGTCAGGCCGCGGGTCTGGGTCGTGGTCAGAGCCGCGAGTTGGGTGGTCGAGAAATTGCCGACCCCCGTCGTCGTCAGACCGCCAAGCTGCGACGCCGTGATCGCGCCGGCCTGGGTGGTGCTGAAAGCCCGCACCTCGGTCGTGGTCAGCGTGCCGAATTGCGCCGTGGTCAGAGCCGCGACCTGGGTGGTGCCCAGCGCTGCGACCTGGGTGGTCGTGAGATTGTTGATCGCGGTGGTGCTCAGACCCGAGACTTGCGCGGTCGTCAGCTTCGCCACCGAGATGGCGTCAAGGTTCGCTGTCGTGAGGCCGTTGAGCTGCGTGGTCTTGAGGCCCTGGACCTGCGCGGTGGTGAAGGCTGCGACTTGTGTGGTCGAGAAATTGTTGAGGCCGGTGGTGGTCAGCCCGCCAAGCTGAGCGGCGGTGAACGCGCCGGCCTGCGTGGTGCTGAAGGACTGGAGCTCGGTTGTGCTGAGCGTACCGATCTGAGCGGTGCTGAGTGCGCCGACCTGGGTCGAGGTCAGCGTCGAGACCTGCGTGGTGGTCAGATTGCCGATCGCCGTGGTGTTCAGGCCAGCGGTCTGCTGGGTGGAGAACTCGTTGGCGTCGAGTGCATCGAGGTTGGCGGCGGTGAGACCGTTGAGCTGTGTGGTGGTCAGACCGCGAGTCTGGGTCGTGGTCAGAGCGGTGAGCTGCGTGGTCGAGAAGTTGCCGATCGCCGTGGTGCTGAGAGCGCCAAGCTGGGCCGCAGTGATGGCGCCGGCCTGGGTGGTCGAGAACGCGCGCACCTCGGTGGTGGAGAGCGTGCCGATCTGGGCCGCGCTCAGCGCCGCGATCTGGCTCGTGGTCAGCGTCGAGACCTGCGTCGTGGTCAGGTTGCCGACCGCGGTGGTGTTGAGGCCCGCCACCTGCGTGGTCGAGAGCTTGCTGGCATCGAGCACGTTGAAGTCAGCCAGGGCGAACTGGGCCATAAGGTTGAGCTGGGTCGTGGTCAGGCCGCGGGCCTGGGTCGTGGTCAGCGCCGCGAGCTGCGTGGTCGAGAAGTTGGCCGACGCGGTGCCCAGGGCCCCAATCTGCGCCGCCGTAATGGCGCCGGCCTGGGTGGTGCTGAAGGCTTGCACCTCGGTCGTGGACAGGGCGCCGAGCTGCGCGGCGCTCAGCGACGCGACCTGGGTCGTGGTCAGCGTCGAGACCTGCGTCGTGGTCAGGTTGCCAATCGCCGTGGTGTTGAGACCCGAAACCTGCGCGGTGGTGAGCTTCGCCACCGAGACGGCGTCAAGGTTCGCCGTCGTGAGGCCGTTGAGCTGCGTGGTCTTCAGACCCTGGACCTGCGTCGTGGTGAAGGCCGTGATCTGCGTGGTCGAGAAGTTGTTGAGGCCGGTGGTGGTCAGGCCGCCAAGTTGCGCCGCGGTGAGCGAATTGGCCTGCGTGGTGCTGAAGGCCTGCACTTCGGTCGTCGACAGCGTGCCGATCTGGGCGGTGCTCAGCGCGCCGACCTGGGTCGAGGTCAGGCTCGCGACCTGCGTCGTGGTCAGATTGCCGACCGCCGTCGTGCTCAAACCCGAGACCTGAGCCGTCGTCAGCTTGGTCAGCACCACCGCGTCGAGATTGGCGGTCGAGAGCCCATTGAGCTGCGTGGTCTTCAGGCCCTGCACCTGCGTGGTGGTCAGCGCCGCGACCTGCGTGGTCGAGAAGTGGTTCAGTGCCGTGGTGCTCAGGCCGCCGAGCTGGGCCGCCGTGAGAGCGTTGGCCTGCGTGGTGCTGAAGGCCTGGACTTCGGTGGTGCTCAGCGTGCCGATCTGGGCGGTGCTGAGCGCCGCGACCTGCGTCGAGGTCAGCGTCGAGACCTGCGTGGTGGTCAGGTTGCCGATCGCGGTGGTGTTCAGGCCGGCGGTCTGCGCCGTCGAAAGCTCGTTGAGATCGAGCGCGTCGAGGTTGGCGCTCGAAATGCCGTTGAGCTGCGTGGTGGTCAGACCCTGGGTTTGGGTCGTGGTGAAGGCCGCAATCTGCGTGGTCGAGAAGTTGCCGATCGCGGTCGTGGTCAGGCCGCCGATCTGGGACGCTTTGATGGCTCCAGCCTGCGTGGTGCTGAAGGCCTGCACCTCGGTGGTGCTCAACGTGCCGATCTGCGAGGCGCTCAGCGCCGCGATCTGGCTCGTGGTCAACGTCGAGACCTGTGTGGTAGTCAGGTTGCCGACCGCGGTCGTGTTCAGACCGGAGACCTGTGCCGTGGTCAGCTTGGTCAGCACCACCGCATCGAGGTTTGCGGGCGACAGCGCATTGAGCTGAGTGGTCTTCAGGCCCTGGGCCTGCGCCGTGGTCAGCGCGCCAATCTGCGTGGTCGAGAAGTTGTTGGTCGCGGTGGTGGTCAGCCCGCCGAGCTGGGCCGCCGTGAGAGCGCCAGCCTGCGTGGTGCTGAACGCGCGCACCTCGGTCGTGGTCAGGGTGCCGATCTGTGCCGTCGTCAGCACCGCGACCTGCGTCGAGACCAGCGTCGAGACCTGCGTGGTCGAAAGATTGCCGATCGCAGTCGTGTTGAGGCCAGCGACCTGGCCCGTGGTCAGCTTGTCGAGGGCGACAGCGGCGACGTTTCCGCTGTTGAGACCGTTGAGCTGCGCGGTGGTCAGGCCCCGGACCTGTGTGGTCGTGAAATTGCCGATCTGGGTGGTCGAGAAGTTGTTGAGCGCGGAGGTCGAAAGGCTGCCGAGCTGGGCGGCCGTAATCGCGCCGGCCTGCGTCGTGCTGAAAGCCTGCAGTTCGGTGGTGCTGAACGTGTTGAACTCGCCAGCGGTGAGGACCGAGACCTGAGTTGAGGTGAGCTGGCTGAGCTGGGTGGTGGTGAAGTTATCGAACTGCAGTGTGAGCAGCGCGTGAACCACCGTGGTCGACAACGCAGCGACCTGGGTGCCCGCAAGAAACTGGAGATCGGTCGTCCCCATCGCGTTGACCTGCGTCGAGGTCAATGCCGCGGCCTGCGACGTGGACAGCGCAGCGATGTCGGTGGTTTGCAGACTCTGGATGGCAGTGGTCGAAAGCTGCGCAACCTGCGCGGGTGTCAGCGACGAAATGATAGACATGAAAAACGCACCCCGAGTCGACGTACTGTCCACCGAGCCTGTGACCTGCTGTCACGCGGTCCCGTTTAGCGCGAGTCAGACTGACGCCTGACGTCGGGGAGGTTCACATTCAGAGGTTAATTCAATCTAACGATTGCGTCTAAAAGGCGCGAAATTGATCCGACTGGAATCAGATCACCGCCGCTTCAATCTTTTTGCCTAGTGTAACGCAACTCGGCCATTGGCCTAATCGTGGAGCAAATACAGACATTTGTGATGCGCGCGCAATTGCTGGAACGACGCGAATGCGCGCCGCATGCGTTAACAAGTGGTTGATGCGACCGCCATCTTTGCGGCATCGCGTGCCCAAACCGTTAATGCAGTCGCTACTCTCTCGTGCTTCGGCTATTCGCCTTTCATGCCGGTGCGCACGACCACATCGGCCCATAGCGCCGAGCCGGCCTTGATACGCGAGGCCGCCTCAGCGGCCGTCGAGGCGACGATCCAGATGTCCTGCTTGGCGAAGCGATCCCTGAACTCTGCTGGGCTGACCGCCTGCCGGACCTCGCGCTCGAGCAGCGATACGATCTCGTCCGGGGTGCCGCCCGGCGCGAGCAGCACGAAGTCGGTCGTGAGCTCAAAACCCGGATAACCCGACTCGGCGATGGTCGGCACGTCAGGGGCGAGCGGCGAGCGCTGCGCGGTCGAGACCGCCAGCGCCCGGATCTTGCCGGCGGTGGCGAGCGGCAGCAGGCCCGAGGTCGAGCCGAACGACACCTTGAACTGGCCCGCGATAAAATCCGCGACCATCGAGGCGGCGCCGCGGTAGGGCACCGGCGACGTCTCGAAACCCGCAAGCAACCGGAAATACTCCATCACCAGATGCGACGAGGTGCCGTTGCCGCCATGCGCATACAGCACCGGACCGGTCTTCTTGGCCCAGGCGACGAACTCGGAGACATTGTTCACCGGCAGCGATGGATGCACGAACAGAGTCTGGGTGCTGTAGTTGACGACGGTGATCGGCTTCAGATTGAAGCTCAAGTCCTTGTAGAGATACGGATTGACGGTCAGCGTGGTGCTGAGCGTGAACAGCAGCGTATAGCCGTCCGGCGCCGATTTGCTGACGAAGTCGGCCGCAAGGTTTCCGCCGGCGCCGGTCCGCGACTCGACGACCACCGGCTGCTTGAGTTCAACCGATATCTTTTCGGCCACCGCGCGGCAGATCACGTCGAGCGGTCCACCCGCTGCGGACAACACGATGATCCTGATCGGATGCGTCGGATAGCTTTGCGCCGCGGCTCCTTGCAGCGCGACCAATACAAAACTCAAGACGAGTGAAACCGAAGATAGTCGTCGGGCCATCGTCTTCTCCTTCGCAGCCGGTCAAATCACTCCCTGCACGAAGCGTGCCGAAAAACCTTGCGGCCCGTGCTCGATGTTGACCACATGCGGTGCACCGAAATGGATCGGAAACAACAACGCATTGTTCGTGGCGCAGCTTTCCAGAAGGCGCCGTCGCGACTTCACGGCATCGGCCGGCCACTCATCCGCCATGTGGGTCCAATGCGGTGCGTAGACCTGAAGCACATGATGGATGACGTCGCCGCAAAACACCGCGCGCTGTCCTTCTTCGGCGAGCTTGAAGATGACATGGCCGGGCGAATGGCCAGGCGCTGCCTCGACCGAAAGCCTGGGGGTCACGTCGTAACCGTCATCCACGAGCACGGCCTGTCCCGATTGCACGACCGGCAGCACGCTGTCCTCATAGGCCATGTGGCGCTCGTCCGTGGCCATCGCCGGATTCTTGCGCTTGTCCCAGAAGGCGTCGTCGGTCCGCGAGAACAGATACTTGGCCTTCGGAAATGTCGGCACCCAGCGCCCGTCGAGGAGTTGCGTGTTCCAGCCGACATGGTCCGCATGCATGTGCGTGCAGAGCACCATGTCGACGTCCTCAGGCTCGCAGCCTGCGGCGCGCAGCCGGGAAAGATAAGGCGTGTTGAGCTGATGAAAGCGCCGCGACCACGGCCGTTCCTTGTGGTTGCCACCGCAGGCGTCGATCAGGATCGTCAAGCCGTTCAACCGGACCAGCCAGGAGTGAATGCTGGTCACGAAGCGGTCGCGCTGCGGGTCGTAGTGATGCGGCGCGATCCAATCAAGATGGCGATTGAGCACGTCGCGCTCGAAGTTCGGAAAGTATTTGTCCAAGGGCCGATCGGTCACACCGAGTTGCTCCTCGATGCGAGTGATCGTGGCCGCGCCGACCTTCCATGTGGTGGCCTTGATCGTCATTGCCTAGTCACCCGTTGCAGGTTCTCACGTATTGCGCGGCCAGCCGCCGCCGCGGCCCGGCGCGCCGAGCGCCTGCCAGTATTCCAGAATTCCCATCATGCCGGCGAAGCGCACCAGTAGAAACGGATGCAGGCCGAGTTCATAGAGCCTGACCATGTTGCGGTCCCGCATCGCCTTGAGCTCTTCCTCCGTCACCGAGTAATTCTTCCGGAAGTAATCCGGATCGTCGTCGAGCTTCTTGGCGAGCGACTTGTCGCGGATCATGTCGCTGGCGACGACATTGAGCGCGCTGGTCAAATGGCGCATCTCGGTTGCAAACGGATGCAGGATCTTCTCGGTGTCCGGCATCGCTAGAGCTCCCAGTAGAGATAACCAAGGCCGATGTGCCACAGCCGGATGTAATCCAGCACCTTGCACTTCACGTCGCCGCAGATGCCCGCGGTGATGACCCAGTTGATCAGCTCGCCATTGCCAGACTGCATCAGATCGTCAGGCGAGAACTCGGCAAGCTTGCTGCCTTTGCCGCTCGCGAGAATGTCGAGCACCTTCTTGTCGAAGACTTCGTCGACGTGGCCGTAAAGCGGCGTACCGGGATAATGCGACATGCCGCCGGTCGCCAGCACCAGCACCCGGTCGTCGACCTCGTCGAGGATTTCCCGGATCGCCTTGCCAAGTTTGTACGAGCGCCTCGGCCACGGCAGCGGCGGCACGTAGCCGTTGGTGAACATCAGCATGACTTTCTTATCGGCCTTCGGGTTGAGGAAGTTCGTGGTCAGCACCTCCTCGCCGTCCATCGTGCCGTCCGACGTGAACGGCACATCGAAGTCGCGCTCCAACAGGCCCTTGAGCAGCCGCACGCTCAAATCGGTGTTGACCTTGTAGACATAAGGCTTGTCCTTCTCCCAGTTCGCCATGTGCTGCGGGATGCCGCTGGGCGCCGACTGATAGTCAGCCTTGCCTTCGTATTTGCGATAGGTGGCACCGGTGATCTTCTCGATCGTGTCGGGATCGGTGACGCCGCTGCCCTTGGCCTCCTGGCCGACGAACAGTGCGAATGGCGGATAGCAGCGGAAATCGAAATTGACGAAATGGTCGTCGTGAATGACCAGGATGGTATCGGCGTTGGCGCGCTCCACCACGTCGCGCAGCGCGATCATCGCGTTGCGGCCCTTCTGCACGTCGGCTTTGTATTGCTCGTTTTCCGCCGGCCGCGTGAACAGTTGAAGATGCGAGTGCGGCGCAGCAACCGCTCCAACCAATGGCATCGTTCTCTCTCCTGGTCGGAATTATTGGATCATGCGTCTTTGACCGAAACAACATGCAATAACGCATCACTCGACACCGCTTGCCGTTGACGGTCCAGATGGCGTTCCTATACTCGGAATTGCCGGCCCTCACTCACGAGCGCAATCATGTCGAAATGGCATTCGATCGTTGCAGCGCTGGCCGCGCTTCCTGCCCTGACATTATCGGCCCCCTCACACGCGCAAGAAGCTTGGCCACAGCGGGCTGTGCGCTTCATTGTCGGTCTCGGGCCCGGCAGCGCGCAGGATCTCGCGGCACGGCTGTTCGGCGATCAGCTCGCCAAACGTTGGGGCCAGCCGGTGGTGATCGAGAACAAGCCTGGCGCCGACGGCATCAACGCCATCAACGCGTTCATCAGCGCGCACGATGTGCACACCTTGCTGTTCGCGGCATCCGGCACATTCACCGCGCACCCGACACAATACGCGAAGCTGCCCTACGACCCGGCCGAGCTCGTGCCGGTGGCACGGGTGTCGAGCACGGTCATTGCGGTGGCGGTGCCGGTTGCGCTCAACGTCAACACGCTCGACGAGCTTGTGGCGCTCGCGCGCAAGGAGCCCGGCAAGCTCAACCTCGCACCGACGCCCGGCACGACGGAAATCACCTTCGACAATTTTCTCAAGACCGCCGGCATCACGATGACGAAGATCCCGTACGGCGACATCACCAAGGCACTGACGGATCTGAGCGAAAATCGCGTCCAGGTTTTGGTCGCGGGCGTGGCGATCGCGAAGTCGCAGGTCGAAGCCGGCAAGGTGAAGTTTCTCGCCGTCACCAATCTCAAGCGCGCCACATGGATGCCCGATCTGCCGACCGCGATCGAAGCTGGCTATCCGTCGCTGGCGCTCGACGGCCTGATCGGACTGTTCGGGCCCAAGACGTTGCCCCGCAGCGTGGCAGAGCGAATCGCAGCCGACGTGCAAGCGGTCGCGACCGACCCCAGCATCGGCCCGCGGCTCGCTGCCGCCGGTCAGCAGATCGATCCCGGCGGCACCGCTGAGTTCACGGCCGCCGTCGAGGCGCAGCGCCAAAGTATCGCTGCGACCGCCAAGGCGCTGGGCATTGAGCCGGTGCGGTAATTTCGGCCGATCAAGCTTCAAGATTTCGATGCCTGCAGTGTGAGCATTCACACACAGGCTCCGGCCGAGACATGCAACCCTGCCGTGAGCTGCACCATTTTCATTCGCACTATTTTCATTATGGAGTTCATCATGCCGAACGCCGACGACATTGCCTGGTTCAAGCAGCAATTCAGCACGCAGATCAATGCCGGGCTCACCGGCACGCCCTTCGACGTGGACATGCTTACGGCCATCGCCTGCCAAGAGACGGGCGAGGTCTGGCCCATCCTGCGCAAGAAGTTGCCGGTCGACCGCGTGGTGGCGCTCTGCGTTGGCGACACCATCGACTTCCAGGGACCGGGAAAGGGCCGGCAGGCCTTCCCGCGCACCAAGGACGCGCTGCTCGCCGTGCCGAACGGCGACGAGATGTTCGACGTTGCGCGCAAGGCGCTCGACGACATGTCGGTCTTCATCAAGAGCTATCAAGGCGCGGCCAGCAATCCCAACAAATTCTGCCACGGCTACGGCGTGTTCCAGCGCGACATCCAATTCTTCAAGGACGATCCGGATTACTTCCTGCAGCGCCGCTACGAAAACTTTCCGGACACCCTCGCTCAATGCTTGGGAGAGCTGAAGCGTGGCTTGGCGAAACGCGGCTTTCAAAATCGCACCAGCCTCACCGACTTCGAATTTGCGACTGTGGCGATCGCCTACAACCGCGGAAGCTACAACGCTGACAAAGGCCTGAAGCAGGGCTTCTTCGATGGCGAGAAGTTCTACGGCGAGCGGATCTTCGATTTCGTGACGCTGTCGCGAAGCGTCGGCGCCGCCGCCGCGAGCGCGGCACCGCTCATGGCCGGTCGCTACGTGGTGATGGCGCGCGGCGGCCTGAAGCTTCGCGGCGGACCCGGAACCAATTTCGACGCCGAGCGTACGCTGTCGGCGGGGGCTGAGCTCAACGTGATCGCAAGCCCCGGCATCGATCCGGCCTGGGCCCATGTCGATCTCGAAGGTGACGGCCTGCTCGATGGCTTCGTGTTCGCGAGCTTCCTTGCGCCGGTCGGCGCGAACGGCCAGGGGAACGCGCCAGCGCCGAACTGAGGGCTTAGGGCCAGAGCAGCGCCGCCAGCGCCAGCACGATAAGCGACACAAGCCCGATCCCGAGGCTCCAGCCGATCAGTTTTTTCTCAATCGGCTGGAGCAGCTCGTATTGCGCATTTTCAAGTTCATGACCGCGATGAGCGGCGGTGGTCTCCTTCGAGGTGGTGCCGGGCGGCCAGCTCCGCCGCGCGCGGATCGCGGAACAGAGAACCGTCAAGCGCGGCAAAGTCGGAATCGGACGAGAAGAAGCGGAAGCCGCCGCGATCGCGGACCACGATGCCGGCCGCTTCGTCGTGGACCTCAATGATGTAACTGTCGGACACGATCATCCTCCTGCCGGCGCAAGCCAGCATCCTGTGAATACGACTCGATTGAGCGACGGTGGCGCGAGGTGCGCTCAACAGATGCCGGTCGCCGTGCAAGAGTGTCTGCAGAAGGATCGATCGCAAATGGATCGAGGATGAAACGACGTATGAGAAGTCATGGGTCACTCTCCATTGTCAGGAGCCCACGAAGTCGCTTCGTGGCGCTTTAGCATGGGTGACGCGGTGCAAGCTGCTCCATCAAATGCCGCGGTCTCGCGAACGAGACGAGCCATCAGGACATCGGCCTGAGATCAAGTCAACGCAGCGGAAAAAATAAGAAGCGCCGTGTTTTGAGGGTATCGGCAGGCAGCAGAACGTTTCACGGGGAGAACGCTGCAAAGAACCGTGTTCTGTGAGATTTCGAGCCTGATGCCTGATTGGCCTGGCAACCGCTCATTCGAGCTTCACGTTCGCCGAGCGGATGACCTCGCCCCATCTGACCGATTCCTTGTGCAGATAGTCCGTAAAGGCGTCAGACGAACCGGAGATCGGCTGCACCGCCAACGGGTCCAGATATTTTTTCTGAAACGCGGGATCGCCGACGATCTTCTGCACGTCGGCGTTGATCTTCTTGACGATGTCGGGAGGCGTGCCCGTCGCGGCAAACAGCCCGAACGAGACGCCCGCCTCGTATCCCGGAACGGTCTCGGCGATGGCCGGCACGCCGGGAAACTGCGGCACCCCGTGCGCACTGCCGACCGCCAGCATCTTGAGCTTGCCGTCCCGCACCGAGCTCAGCGCCACGGACGGGCCCATGATCACGGCGTTGATGTGCCCGGCGGTCACGTCGGTCAGCGCGGGCGCCGCGCCGCGATAGTGCACCGTCGTCGTCTTGACGCCGGCGAGCTTGTCGAACTCCAACGCAGCAACGTGAAGCGCAGTGCCGACGCCAGCTGTTCCGAATGTGATCGACCCGGGCTTCGCCTTGGCGAGCGCAATCAGATCGCCCACCGAATTCACCGGCAACGTTGGATTGACGATCAGCGCCATTGGAATGTTGCCGTAGCCGGAGACCGGAACGAAGTCCTTCTCGGCGCTGTAGGTCAGCTTGTCCGCGGCATAGAGATGCGGCTGGATCGAATAGAACGCGGTCTCGGCCGCGAGCAACGTCAAGCCGTCGTGCTCGGCCCGCATCACGGATTGCGCCGCGATCGAATATCCGGCGCCGCCCCGGTTCTCCACGATCACGCTTTGCTTCCACGCATCCGACAGGCCCTGCGCGACAGCGCGGGTCAGCACGTCGGTCAATGCGCCGGCGGCCGAGGCCACCACGATCGTGACGGTGCGATCAGGATAGGTCTGCCCCAGCGCGGCCGGGCCTCCGAGCGCACCAATGAGCAGGCTTGTGAGCAGGAATAGGCGGCTCGGCAGGGACACCATTCGTGGCATGATGCACTTCATTCCGATTTCAACTTGAAAACGCCCCGCACGAATGCGCTCACGGTTGCCTTCGCCTGGCGTGTTGCTTCCAGATCGCGACCGATATGCGGCCCGCGCTCCACGCAAGCATCGCGATAGGTGAACGGCTCCTTGGTGGCGATATTGATGAGTGCGCCTGCAGGCTCCTCCCGAACCCGGCAATTGCGCACGCTTTGCGAAGCGGGTGACACGGCCGCAGGCTCCGCACCGAGCGGATTGTCGAAGCTGTGCGGTGCGTTCGGGTATTCGGTCAACTGCACGTCGCGGCCGGCTTCTTTAAGACGCGCCACATAGGGTTTGCAAAGCGCAATCGGATTGTAGTCGTCCACCGTGCCCCCGAAGATGCGGATCGGACGATCGGCAACGTCGGTGTCGGAGATGAATGTCGTCGCGCAATCGGGATAGAACGGAACGTAAGCCGCAAATTCGACGCCCGACTTGTTCCACATCTGATGGAAACGTTTGAGGCTCGCATAGAGCGCCGCCTGCCCGCCTCGCGAGAAACCCATCATCACGATGCGCTGCGGATCGACGCGAGGATGCTTGGCGAGCACGTCGAGCCCACGATAGGCGTCGAGGATGAAGTTCAGCCGGCCAAGCAGCGCCTGATCCGTGCTGACCTGCGTCAGCCCGCGGCCGGTGAAACCGTCGAGCGCGAAAGTCGAAACGCCCATGGCGTTGAACTCCCGCGCCCACATCTCGATGTTGGCACCCATGCCGCCGGATCCGTGTTGCAGCACGACAACCGGCAATCGTCCAGAACCGTTCGCGATCCGCAATTGTCCGGTGGTGGTGACGGCCTTGGCGTTGGCATCGCCGGTCAGAAACTGCGCGTCGGACAGCGTCAGTGTGTTGATGGAGATGAGCTCGGTTCGCGCCGCGATCCCATCCGACACGGGATCGGCCACCGCGCAAGATGCAGCGAGAGAAAAGAAAAATGCCGCGACGCCGAGCCTGAGCTTCATGGCTGCCTCCCTACTCTTTCACCGCGCCGGTCATCGCCGACACGTAGTGTTCAACGAAGAATGCATAGAGCACGACCAACGGCAAGGAGCCAGCGAGTGCACCGGCCATCAGCGAGCCCCAACGATAGATATCGCCGTCGACGAACTCGTTGACGATCGCGACCGGCACGGTCTTGTGCGCTGTGGTCGAGAGGAACGTCAGCGCGTAAATGAATTCGTTCCAGCAAAGCGTGAAACAGAAGATGAACGCCGAGATCAGGCCGGGCACCGCGAGCGGCAGGACGATCTTGATCAGGATCTGCCAGCGGCTCGCGCCGTCGATCAGCGCACATTCTTCGAGCTCGAACGGGATGGTCTTGAAATAGCCCATCAGCAGCCACGTCGAGAACGGGATGAGGATGGTCGGATAGGTCAGGATCAGGGCAAAGGGGCTATCGAACAAGCCATACCGGAAGACGACTGTCGACAACGGAATGAACAGGATCGAGGGCGGCACGAGGTAAGCGAGGAAAATTGCGCCCCCGACGAAATTCGCGCCGCTGTAGCGCAGCCGCACGATCGCGTAGGCGGCGAGCACGCTCGCCACGATCGACATGATCGTCGCGCCAATCGCGACGATCATGGTGTTCCAGAGCCATAGCGGGTAGTTGGTCTTGAAGAGGAGCGTATAGAAGTGTTTCAGCGTCGGCGCCGTGGTCCAGAACGGACTGACCCTCTCCATGTCGAGAAGCTGGTCGTCCGGTTTGATGGACGTGAGCGCCATCCAATAGAACGGGAACAACAGCACGAGCAAAATGATCGTGAGCGGCAGATAGAGCGTGACGAGCCGCCGCGGCAGCGTCTGCAGATAGGCCATGCCCTCGCTGCGGTCTTCCACCAGGGGCGCGGTTCGTTTGCGCGCAAGCGCGTTGCGTAGGATGTCAGTCATTGCTTTCGCCCTGCTGCCATTTGCGCCGCTGCAGGCCGAACCAAGAGATCAGGATTGCGGCGAGCAGGAACGGGATCATCGCGGTCGCGATCGCCGCGCCCTCGCCGAGCTGGCCCGCGATGATCGCGCGCTGATACGACAAGGTCGCCATCAGTTGTGTAGCATTGACCGGCCCGCCGCGGGTCAGAACCCAGATCAGCTGGAAATCCGTGAATGTGAACAACACCGAGAAGGTCATCACCACGGCGATAATCGGGGTGAGCAGCGGATAGGTGATGAAGCGGAAGCGCTGCCAGGCGCTGGCGCCGTCGATGGTCGCGGCCTCATAGAGCGAGGGCGACACGGTTTGCAGGCCCGCGAGCAGCGTGATCGCAACGAACGGCACGCCGCGCCAGATGTTGGCGAAGATCACGGCCCAGCGCGCGTGCCAGGCGTCGCCCAGAAAATCGATGTTGCCGGAGATCAGGCCAAGATGGCGCAACGTCCAGGACACGATGGAGAACTGGCTGTCGTAGATCCACCAGAATGCGATGGCCGAAAGCACAGTCGGCACGATGAACGGGATCAGCACGATGGCGCGCAGGATCGCCTTGAACGGCAGGTTCTCATTGAGGAGGAGCGCGAGATAAAGCCCGACCGCGAATTTGATGATGCTCGCGACGATCGTGTACAAGAGCGTGTTGAACACCGAGAGCCAGAAGATCGAGTCGTCCCACAGCCACTCGTAATTCTCGGTGCCGACGAAGACGCCGCTGCGACCGATCTTGGCGTCGGTAAGCGACAGCCAAACGCCGAGCCCCAGCGGATAGGCCAGGAACAGGATCAGAAAGCCCGCGGCCGGCAGCATGAACCACAGCCCGAGCCAATTGCGGTTCACCTTCAGTCGCGCCCAAGCGCTGACGTCGCGTGGGGCAGACTTGGCTGGCGCTTTCAACGCGATGTCGGCCATGTGCGGCTCTCACTGTCTGCGCCGGGAAGGATAGCTTCGAGCGCAGCCACCCTTCCCTGGTAGAATGCTCAGCGATAGATCCGCTTGAGCTGCCGCTCGGCGATCTTGATCGCGCCCTTGGCGTCCTCGCGGCCGGTACAGAACGCCGCGAACATGTCGAGCACCACGAAGTCGGCGATCGCACTCGCCGCCTTCTCACCGACCGAGCCGAGCCCGCCCGCGGTGAGCGTGCGCTTGGCGACGTCACGGAATGGCGTGGTCTTCGGGTCCGCCGTCCAGACCGGATTGGCGTCGAAGGCATTCAGGCAATGCGTGAGATAGCCCTTCGAGGCGGTCAGCCATTTGTTGAACTGATCGGCCTCCAGCATGTAGGCCATCAGCGCCTTACAGGCCTGCGGATACTTGGTGTAGGTCATCGCCATCAGCGGGAACATCAGGTGGAACTCGGTCGGTTTGCCCACCGGCCCGACCGGCCACAGCGCGTGGTCCATGTCCTCGGCGATCTGCTTCTTGCTCGGATCGTTTTGCGCGGCGACGTAGATCGAGATACCGTTGTTGGTCCAGTGCACCTCGCCACCGAGGAAGGCCTTGTTGTTAAAGGCGTCGTTCCACGCTGCGGTGCCGGGCACGTAGCTTTCGTAGAGCTGCTTGGCGTAGTTGAGCGCCTTCTCGGTTTCCGGCGACGCGATGATTACCTTGTCGTCCTTGTCGACGACGTTGCCGCCGTGCGCCCACAGGCACCAATAGACCCAGGCGTTGCCATCGCCAGAGGCGTGGCCGAGCGCCATGCCGCCCGGTGTGCCCTGCGCTTTCATGGCTTTCGAATAGGCCAGGAATTCGTCGGTGGTGGTGGGGAACTTGGAGAAGCCCGCCTTCTTCGAAGCCTCGACGCGATAGTTCAAGAGATTGCCGGCATAGCAGACCGGGATGTCGATCCACTTGTTGCCACTGCCCTTGCCATAAGTGACCGCGCTCGACACCCAGCCGCCGTATTTCTTGCCGAGATAGTCGGCGACGTCGCTGACGTCGACGCACTTCTGCGGGAACAGATGCGGCAGCGAATAGAGGCCCCAGAACAGGTCGGGGCCTGCGCCGGTGTTGGCGGCGACGGAGGCTTTCGGCTGCACGTCCTCGTAGGACTCGCGCGCAATCGTGACCTTGACGCCAGTGGCCTTGGTGAACGAGTCCATAAGCGCGACGAAGGCATCATCTTCCGACTGCACGAAATACTTCCAGCGCAGGATCGAAAGTTCGGCGCTCTTCTCCGGCTTCCACGGCGCCGCCTGCGCCCACGCCTTCGACCATTCCAGGAAAGGAGCACTCAAGGTCGCGGCGCCAACGGCCGCACCGCCATTGAGCAAGGTGCGGCGGGTCAAGATCGTCATGGTCGTTCCTCCCGTTGCGGTTTTATGTGGTTCAGTTCGTCAGTCGCTTCCCCGTTGATTCATCGAACAGATGCACGAGCTTCGGATCGGGCCTGAGCCTGATCTTGTCGCCCGGCTTGAATGGATGGCGCTCGCGGAACACGGCAGTCACGTCGTCGCCGCCGAGCTTCGCGACGACCTGCGTTTCCGATCCGGTCGGCTCGACGACCTGAACCACGGCCTCGACGCCATCGTCGGCGAGCGCGAAATGCTCCGGCCGCACGCCTGCGACCGCGGCACGGCCATCGCTGCCGGAAGGCGCCGACTGCAACGCGAAGCTCCCGCCGGCTGCGCCCTCGAAGCTCACGCTTCCGTTCACGCGGATACGGCCTTTGAGCATGTTCATCGCCGGCGAACCGAGAAAGCCCGCGACGAACAGATTGTCCGGACGGTCGTAGAGCGCGAGCGGCGCACCGATCTGCTCGACGCGGCCGTCATGCATCACCACGATCTTGTCGGCCATGGTCATGGCCTCGATCTGGTCGTGGGTGACGTAGACGATCGTGGTTTTGAGCCGCTGATGCAGCTCCTTGATCTCGATGCGCATCTGCACGCGGAGCTTGGCGTCGAGATTGGACAACGGTTCGTCGAACAGGAACACCTGCGGGTCGCGCACGATGGCCCGCCCCATGGCGACGCGCTGGCGCTGCCCGCCGGAGAGCTGGCGCGGATACCGGTCGAGCAACCGCGTCAGGTCCAGGATTGTCGCGGCGCGATGGACGCGCTCGTCGATCTCCGATCTCGCCGCGCCCCGCAGCCGCATCGAGAAGGCCATGTTGTCCGCCACCGTCATGTGCGGATAGAGCGCATAGTTCTGGAACACCATCGCGACGTCGCGCTCTTTCGGCGGCAGCCGGTTGACGACGCGATCGTCGATGCGGATTTCGCCCGACGTAATGTTCTCCAGCCCCGCAATCATGCGAAGGAGCGTCGACTTGCCGCAACCGGACGGACCGACAAGCACGACGAATTCGCCATCCTCGATGGCGATATCGAGGCCGTGAATCACCGCAAACGCGCCGAAGGCTTTGCGCACACCACGGATGGTGACTGAAGCCATTCGCTTCCTCCGGAGGCCCGGTGAGAGGCCAAGGCCGCGTCTTGTCGCGCAGCATCTTCCCGGATCATCGGCCCTTCGGCCAATGCAAATCAAGCCGGACTTTGTCCCGACGGCGCTAGCCCATCGGCAGTGGCCCAAAGGCCGGCGGCGGGATGCGGCGGCGCGAGGCCGCCTCATAGGCGGACGCGACGCGGAGCTGGATATCCTCCTTGCCGGGCTCGCAGCGGAACACCAGCGAGAACGGCAGGCCGGGCGCAGGAATCTGCTTCGGTGTGTGTGTCGCCTTCGACACATACTTCTTGCCGTCGGCGCTCAGGGCAAAGACCGGATCGTACACCGTGGTCACATAACCCGCCGGCACCAGCATCTCGGTGAGACCCGCATTAGGGCCGCTGAGCGATTCCGGCGCGAGATTGCTCGGGATGTCGTACTGATGCGGATGACCGATCAGGCCCGGCGGCCACGGCGTGTGCAGCCGCACCAGCGCGTCGAGCTTGTTCTCCAGGATCACCATCATGTCGACGCGGCGCAGAAGTTCGCGCAGCATGATGCGCTCGTTGACGCCTTGGCGGCCGTCGAGCGGATTGCGCGGGTCGCCGGTCTCCTCCCAGTTCTTGAAAGCGGCGCGCTGATCGTCGCCCCAGAACTTCGAACGCTTGTTGAGCTCGGCCCAGTTGGCGAGCGTCTCGGTGAAGCCCTTGGCCTTCCAATCACCGGCGCGGCGCTCGAGATATTGCGAGATGTGGAAGCGGAAGGTGTTGGCGAGCTGCTGATGCTGCACCGTGCCGAGATCGAGGTTGACCGGCGGCTCGATGCGGCCCTCGGCGAGACCGACCAGATAGTCCATCGGCGCCATGGTGCCGGAGCCGAAGGTCTTGCCGGGGAAGAACTCGGTCGGCGCGATCGCCGCGGCGAATTCCTTGAACAGCGGCTGGCCGTCGTTGCCGAGCCGGAACAGGATGTCCGGCATGAACACCGGAATGAGCCGCGCCAGCGCCACGCGGAAATCGACCTTCATGGTCTCCATCGCAGGATCGTTCAGCGCGAAGCGATGCGAGGACTGCACCAAGGTCGCACCGAGCTTGCCGCCCAGCACCTCTTTGATCTCCCGCGCCGCCGCTGTGACGATCGGCTCTTCGGTCTTGGAGCCCGGCGGGATCGCCATCGACTCGCGAATGACGCCGAGCCGCAAACCTTTCAGCGTCGCACCCGGCTCTCTGAGGTGGCTCACATAAGGTGTCGACAGCACCGAGGAACGCGGCACGGTGGTGTAGACGTCGCGAGGGTCGTAGTAGCCCTGCTCCGGGTCCTTCAGCGCGTCGAGGATCTTGGCGCAGTCGACGAGCGAGCGCGCGTGGATGCCGGAGCGGTCGCAGTAGATGTCGGCGCCGATCGCGCCGCCGTCGAAACCGATCATGGCCTTGTGCGGCAGGATCAGCGCCACGGCATTGTGGTTCGACGGGCCGCGGCAGGAGGCGCGCGTTTCCTCGCCGAGGCTCGCCATCACCATGTTGGTCGACACCGAAAGCGCCGAGCCCGATGACGAGCCGAGCGACGCCGCACGGGTCGTGTCGTAGGGGTTCGAGGGATTGCCGCCCCAGGTCGCACGCTGATAGCCGAGCGTCGAGGCCAGCACCTTGTCGGGCTTGTTGCGCCCACCGGGATCGCCGGCGCGGCCGTTGTATTCGGTATTGACCGCTTTGGCGAAGATGATCGCGCCCTTCTTGCGAAGCTGATCGACCAGCACATGGTCGCGCGCGGGGAAATCCATGTCATAGGCGGCGTCGCCGCCGCCGGTCGAGCGCATGTCGATGGTGTCGAACGGGTCCTTGAACGAGAACACGACGCCGTACATCGGCAGCGCATCGAGGTCTGGCTTGCGGCCGTATTTTGCGTCGAGTGCCGCGGCGGTCTCCAGCGCGTCGGGGAGATGGCGGAAGTATTCGCATTGCGGCGGCGCGCCCTTCGGCAGCGGCCCGAGCGAGGGATGCTTGTCGAACTCGCCCTTGCAGGTGACCGAGCGTTCGCCACGAATGTTGAGTGTCGCCAGCGCATTGACCTGCCCAGCATTGGGTACACCGACAATCATGCCGAACTGTTGCTGCACGCTCGGGTCGGAGGCGGTGGCCTCCATGCGGCCGTATTCGAGCGGCGGACCTTTGTACTTGTCGAGGTCGGGCAGGAGCTCCGACACCTTCAATGTCTGCGTCGGAAAATTGAGCGGCGCGCCTGCACGCACCGTCCCGGTCGCTTTCGGAACGGGCTTGCCATCCGGCGTCACCAGCATGCTCGACGGACCGTTGAAGGCCCGCGCGCGCTTGATGTAGTGCTCGACCACGGCGACGCAGGTGATCGCGCCGGCGCAGATGGCGCGGTGAAGGTCGTCGATCGTCGCTTCTTCGAGCGTGAACGCTCCGGCTCGGGCGACTTTGTCCAACGCAATGTCGTTCATTGCCGACTCCTCTCGTCACCGATCAGGGTATCATGATCGCGCCGCCGTTCACGGCGACAGACTGCCCCGTCATATACGCCGCGTCATCGCTCAGCAGGAAGGCGACGACCGCCGCGATATCCTGCGGCTGTCCGATGCGCTTGAGCGGAATTCGCTCTCCGGCCGCATAGAGCTGGTTGTCGCCCATCTCGACGCGCGGCTGCGCCGTGTCGGTGATCCCGGGAATGACGCAATTGACGCGAATGCCGTACTCGGCCCAGTCGAGCGCGAGCGACTTGGTGAGCGCGATGATGCCGCCCTTGGTCGACGCGTAGTGTGCGCCGTTGGCAGCGCCCCCGAGTGCTCGGCCCGAAGCGGTGTTGACGATGACGCCGCGCCCGGCGTCTTTCATATGCGCTGCCACGGCCTGCGCGCAGAGGAACGTTCCCGTGAGATTGACGCGCAGCACGCGCTCCCATTCCGCAAGCTGCATTTCGAGCGCGCGGGCCCGCGGAAAAATGCCGGCATTGTTGACGAGGCCGTCTGGCGCACCCCACTCGCGGAAAAAATCAGCGACGGCCGCCGCGATCTGACCGGCATCGCCGACGTCGACGGTCCAGTGGCGCGCTGTCGCACCCTGGGTGGCGCATTGCGCTGCGGTGTCTTTGACGCCCTCGGTCAGCACATCCCAGACCGCAATATGAACGCCGGGCGCAGCAAGCTTGAGCGCCACCGCTCGGCCGATACCCTGCGCCGCACCGGTGACAATCACTCGTGAAGGCAATGACATGATACCCCTTGCCGCAGTTTCGGATGTTGACGGACCGCGCCGGAGTTTATCTCATTGCCGCGGGACCGCATCCAATCGCGATCGCCGGATTCGCATGCCTGCGATGACAACGGTCGTTGTCGGCCTCGCGGCATGGCGCCTATAGTCTCGGCGCCGGCCAAACCCATGGGGATCGAACGATGGCTCCGACCAGACCGATACTGCGTTTACTTACTAAGTTTACTTACGTTTTTGCGGCGCTCACGATGTTGTCCATGGGCGCATTCTCGGCCAGAGCCGAGACCAAGATCGTCGAAGGCATCGTCAGCCACGGCGCACTGCAATGGCCGGAGTATATCGCGACGGAACTCGGCTGGTTCAAAGAGAACGGCGTCGACGTCGACATGATCGTCGTCGGCGGCGGCTCTGCCCAGCAGCTCGCGGCCGGCTCGCTGAATATCGCCACCAGCGGCTTCCCGGACTTTATCCGTGCCACCAACCAAGGGGCGCCGATCAAGATCGTGATGAACGGCACGAGCGTTCCGCCCTATGGCGTCTACTCCAAGCCCGCGATCAAGAAAATCTCCGATCTCAAGGGCAAGGTCATCAGCATTGGTGGGACCAAGGACGTCACGCTAATCTATATGTCAGCCTTCCTGGCTGCCGGCGGGGTCAAGGCGAGCGATGTTGACTTCCACTACGCGAAGGCGACGCAGGACCGTTTCGCGGCGCTGATTTCGGGCGCTGTGGACGCGGCGATCCTCTATCCACCCGCGACCTTCCGCGCAGGAGCGCAGGGCTTCACCTATCTCGGCGAAATCGATGACCACCTGAAAGGCTTTCCGTTCATAGCCTATGCGGTCAACACCGAATGGGCGGCCAAGAACCGGGCGGCGATGCTTGGCTACGTGAAGGCCTATGGCCGCGCGGTGCGCTGGCTGTATGATCCGGCCAATAAGGAAAAGGCCATCGATTTCCTGGTGAAGTACTCGAAGCAGGACCGTAAGGATACCGCCGACACCTACGACTACTTCATCACCAAGCTGAAGGCCATCAGCCAGGACGGGCTGATCTCCGAGCAGGTCTACAAGAACATGACCGACGGGCTGATCAGCCTGGAGGACATGAAGCCGCCGGTGCCACCGATGAGCAAATTCATCGACGCGAGCTTCGTCCAAGAGGCTTGGAAGTAAGAGGCTTGGAAGTAAGCGGCCAGGAAGCTTGGAAATAACCGTTTCCGACCGCCTTAGAAAAAGATCGAGATCGTCGCAGGCAAGATCGCCTGCGCGAGCTCGATCCGGCGCTGCGATATCCTGATCTCGCCAGCCTCTTTCCGACACACATCGTCCCGCTTGCCGTGGAATTGCACGCCATGCAAACCGCGGCGTTCCTGGTACACGACAAAGTTCGAGCGTACCCTATAGACACCCGGCTGCCCGGCCGGCTCGACGATCACGTTCGAGATCAGCCGCGACGTGGATGACGGCGGCACCTCGGCATGAGCATCGCCTGTCTGGATACGCAGCACGCGAAGCTCGAGCGACTTCTTGTCGTCATCGAACAGCGCAAAGCCGTCGGCGGCTTCGGCCCGTGCGGCCGGGAAATCCACCCGCTCCTTCACCGGCATCCAATAGCGGACATCACCGGCAAAGCAGCTCAACCAGTCATCGAAGCGGTTTTCCTCCAGCATGCGCGCTTCGTCGAACAGAAAACCCTCGATCTCGCGAAACAAGTCGAGCGGCACGGACGGCTTGCCCATCACGCGGTCTCCATCAGGCGTTTCCAGTGCCGGTAGAAATCGCGCTGGTTGACCTCGCTGATCTGCGGCGTGACCTGGCCCGGCCAATCGACCTCGCCGATCCATTTCGTGGGACGCGGGTCTTCCCGGTCGTATCCCATGGCCATCTCGTAATGGAACGGCACCCGCCTCGCGATGCCGGAATCGATGGTTTCCGAGATGCGCTCGAAATTCTCATGATCGTCAGGCGCGACCATGCCGGCCGCGGCCTGGCGCTGCATCAGCACGAAGCGCTGCTGCTTCTTCACCGGCGGCGGCGCATTCTTCTCGATCGCGCACCAAACCCAGGCCTCGGTCCGATTGGCGCCGCGCGGATGGTGCACGATCAGACCCTTGCCGTAGAACGCGCTGCCGACCCCGATCAGCGAAAAGTTCGGGAAGATGTTGGCGACGTGGAAGCTGTAGGGTCTTTGCCGGAATGCCTGAAGCTTCTCGTTGAGAAGGCGTTCGCGCTCGTGAAACCACGCGACGGCTTCCGGCCCGATCTGTTCGGCAAGCGCAAGCTCCTGCCGGCGCGGCGCGTCGCCGACGCTGACCTCGTAGAAGCCGTGAGCGGCGCCGCGATCGTAGTTTGCGGACACGCAGTAGTATCTCGGCTGATCAGCCTTCGCCGTCGTCGCTCCGGTCGCAGCGATCCGCTTGTCGGACGATTTGGCGAGCGCGCCGACGACGGAGCCGTGGGTCGCGGCAAAATGATAATAGTCACCGCCGAAATTCTCGGCGGGCAGCTTCCAGTTCACCGGCACGATATAGCGCTGCTGGCCCGGCAGGACCTCAAGCCCGCCCAGCTCCTCACGCAGCAGAAAGTGCTCGAGCCACCATCGGGCGTCGCCCAGATAGTCATCCAGGCTTGGCGCGCCGGCGTCCCAGTTCGCGAAAACGAGACCACCATAGACCTGGGCCCGGGCCTCGACGAGCCCAAGCTTCGAGCGGTCGATCTCGCCGCGATACTCTTCGCGCAGCCGCGGCACGCCGGTCAGCGCGCCATCGGTGTAGGTCCAGGCGTGGTAGCTGCAAACGAACGACGGCGCATGACCGCGGTCGTGCACGCACAGCAGATTGCCGCGGTGCCGGCAACGGTTCAGGTAGACGCGAACGCGGCCTGTGCGGTCGCGCTGCACGATCACCGGGTCTTCCCCCATGTAGCTCGCAAGATAATCGCCGTTCCGGGGGATCAGGGATTCGTGGCCGACGAAAAGCCAGCTTCGGCCGAACACCCGCTCAAGCTCCTGCTTGTATAAGTCCTCCGAAAACGCGGCCGGTGGGACCGAAACGCCAGTCCGGCCCGCAGCCTCCGCCAATGTGCTCATGAAAGGCCCTCCATCCCGGTCCGCGCCGGTTTGCCTGCGTTCCGGCGCCATTTGGCGAGAAAAGCGGCTTGCTGGTCCAACGAAATCGTAGGACGATATCGTCAGAACCTTTGCCGGAAAAGCCCCTTATGCTGGAACGCTCGCTTTCCACCGTCGATCAGGTCATCGAAGCCATCAAGCTCGGCATCCGCGACGCTCGCTATGTGCCGGGGCAGCGGCTGGTCGAACCCGACCTCGCCGGCGAATACGGTGTCAGCCGCGGCTCGGTGCGCGAGGCGCTGCGCCGGCTCACGGCCGAGGGCTTTGTCAATCTCGAGCGGTTTCGCGGCGCGAGCATCATCCGCATGTCGCGCCGGCAGGTCGTCGATCTGCTGGAGCTTCGCGAGGTTCTTGAAGGGTTCGGCGCCTCGCTCGCGGCACAACGCGCCGATGACAGCGGCCGGCTGAGGCTCACCCGGCTGGAGAAGACGCCCAGCGCGAGGTCTGTGCTGCCGCGCCAGTACGACGACTACAACAACGAATTTCACGACCTGGTGCTGGCTCTGAGCGGCAATGCCGAACTGCCCGGCATGCTGAACCAGATCAGGCTTCCGATCTTCCGGCTGCAGTTCAACCGCATCCTGCTCTTGCCGGAGCAGATCAAGCAGTCGCGGCTGGATCACAACGCCATCGTCAAAGCCCTCATGAAAGGAAATCCGGCCGCGGCCGAGCGCGCGATGCGCGAACACATCCGCCATCAGGCCAAGCGCATCCTCAGCGCGCCGAAAGAATTCTTTGCATAACCGACAATCGAACGAAGCAATCTGCTGGCCGGGCAGCGCAACGAGAAGGGTTGAGCCGATGTTGCCGAAGAAGAACGAGAGGCTGCAGAAACTGGCGCGCCTCGGATTGGCTTGCCCGCTCGGCTTGGCGATCCTGGGCTTGGCGACGTCCATCCTAGGAGCACCAGGCTTCGCGGCGACCGAGAACTTTCCGAGCCGCCCGGTCCGGTTGATCGTGCCTTATTCGGCGGGCGCAACGACGGATACGCTGGCACGAACGGTCGGCGCGAAGCTCGAAGCCGCATGGAAGCAGTCCGTCATCGTCGAGAACCTGCCGGGCGCGGGCGGCATCATGGGAGCGGGCGTCGCCGCGCGCGCTCCGGGCGACGGCTATACGCTTGTCATCGTGACCGCGAGCCATGTCATCCTGCCTGCTGTGATGACGCGCCCACCGTTCGATCCCATCAAAAGCTTCGCCCCTATCACCATGATGGTGAAATCGCCTGGGCTGCTGCTGGCCAGCAAGGCGTCGGGCATCGAAAGCTTGGCTGACATGGTGAAGCGCGGCAAACAGGAGCAGCTCGGCTACGGCTCCTCCGGCGTTGGCTCCAAACATCATGTCACGATGGTCGAGCTGTCACGGCTCGCCGGCATCAACTCCCAACATATTTCGTATCGGGGCTCGGCCCAGGCCATGAACGATGTCCTGGGCGGCCATCTGCAGCTCCAAATGGGAGCGTTCTCGTTCGGCAACGAATTCGTGCGCAAGGGTCAGGTCAATGGCATCGCCATCGTTGCATCAAAGCGCCATCCCATGCTGCCCGACGTGCCGACCCTGGCTGAGCTCGGCTATCCATTGACCTCGGGCGAATGGTGGGCGCTGCTTGCGCCCGCCGGAACGCCGGACGCGATTGTCGACAAGATCGCGAAGGACGTCGCCAAGGTGCTGCTGATGCCGGACGTCAAGGCGCGCATGCCGGCCGACGAATTGGTGTCCTCCACCCCGAAAGAGCTGACCGAGTTCCTGAAAGAAGAAGGCGAGATGTGGGGCGGCACAGCCAAGCGGACCGGGATGCAGATCGACTGATTTTTTGGTGATCGCAGCAGGCCTGAACGGGCCGGTCCGGATTCCGTCGCTGCGGGCGTTCGCGCCATTCAAGCACCATTCCGGGGCCGGGCGGAAACACCGGAATCCGCACAATCGACGCCCGATTTTGCCAACCAATTGGGCATCCACAGCCAATTTCCTTTCAGAATTGCCTAACTGACAAAGCTTTTCTGGTTCGCTGATTGATGCTAGCGTTCGGGGCACCAGAACAGCGGTCCAGCCCATTTCCGGAGTCGAAAAATGATCGGAATTCGTAAGACCTTGGCCGGCGGCCTCGTCGCCGTAGCGGCCTTGCTCACCGGGTTAACCGGCACTCAGGCCCAGGAGATCGTGATCGGCGCCATCGTGCCGTCCAGCGGACCGTTCGCCGAATGGGGGCGCACCAACACCGTCACACTGAAGATGCTGGAAAAGCAGATCAACGACGCCGGCGGCGTCAACGGCGCAAAGCTCAAACTCGTGATCCTCGATGACGGCGCCAAGCCCGCGCAGGCCGCCAACTCGCTGCGCAAGCTCGCCGGCGACGACAAGGTGCTGGCCGTTGCAGGCCCGCTGACGTCGGGCGCCTGCGAAGTCACCTTCCCGGTCGCCAATCAGACCGGCGTGGTCGCGACGTCCCAGGCCTCCTCGAAGCCGGGCGTCGCCAAGGCCAACCGGCCGTGGGCGTTCCGCAACACTGTCGACGAGGCGATCCTCGCCAAGACCTCCGTGCCGTACTTCAAGAAGACCTTTTCGGCGAAGTCGGTGGCGGTGATCTACGACGCCAAGGACGCGGTCTCCACCTCGATCGCCACCAAGATCATGCCGGAGGTGTTCAAGGCCAACGGCATCACGGTCTCCAACGAGAACGATCTGATCTCCTTCAACACCGGCGATCTCGACGTTTCGGCCCAGGTGACCAAGCTCAAGTCGCTCAACCCGGACGGCGTCGTGATCGGCGCCGACTACAGCCAGGCCATCACCGTCATCCGCGAGATGAAGCGTCAGGGCCTGGTCAAGCCGGTGATCGGCGGCACACCGCTGATCTCATCGGCGATCCTGAAAGCCGCGCCCGAAATCCCAGTGATCGCGCCGGCAACCTTCTACGCCTCGATGAAAGGCGCGAAGGCCGAGAAGTTCGTTGCCGAGCTGTGGCCGCTGTTGAAGAAAGAGTCCGGCCTGCCGCCGGAGATCGAGCCCAGCATGTATGACGCCAACATCTACGAGATCGTCAGCATGTATGTCGATGCCGTGAAGAAGACCGGCATTACCGGCAAGCCCGAGGCGCTCGAGGCCGAGCGCGTCAAGCTGCGCGACTACATGGCCAACCTGAAGGGCTATGATGGTCTTGGCGGCCAGATCCACTTCAACGCCGATGGCGACGCCATCAAGCAGTTCTTCATCGTGCAGGGCGAAAAGGGCGCGTGGTCCACGAAGGTGACCGGCTGCTCCGCCGACGGCGGCTGCTGAACATTGCTATGGCAGAACGCCGGCGCGGCGGCATCACGCCGCGCCGGCGAGAACTCGTCCATCCGCCTGTCCGGCCCTATGCTGCCAGACGTGGAGTCCCCGGTGATAAAGACTGCTGAACCATGCTGCTCCAGCAACTGGTGAACGGCCTGACGCTCGGCGCGGTCTATACGCTGATCGCGCTGTCCTTCTCGCTGGTGATGGGCATTCTCTCGATCCTCAATCTCGCGATCGGCGAACTGTTCATGCTCGGCGGCTATCTCGGCTTCGCGCTGATCGCCGCGCATCTACCGCTGCCGGTCGCGCTGATCGGCGGCATGCTCGGCGCAGCCGTCATGGGCATTGTGATCGAGAAGGTCGCCTATCAGCCGCTGCGCGACGCGCCGCTGATCACGCCGATGCTCTCGACGCTCGGCTTCTCCATCATCCTGCAGAATGTCGTGACCAACGTTTGGGGCTCGGACCCGCTGCAGCTGCCGACAGAGCTGTTCGATACGCGCATCCCCCTCGGTCCGATCAGCGTCGGCGTGATGCAGCTCGTCGTCATCGGCGTCGCTGTGGCTCTGGTGGCCGCCGTCGCCTTCCTGATCCAGAAGACCTCTGCTGGCCGCGCGTTGCGCGCCGTTGCCGAGAATCGCGATGTGGCGCGGCTGCTTGGCGTGTCGGCCGGGCGGGTGACGCTGCTCGCGTTTGCGATCTCCGGGGCGCTGGCGGGCGCCGCGGGCGTCCTGATCAGCCTGCATTACGCGGCGATCACGCCTTATATCGGCGTCGACACCGGCCTGAAGGCGATCGCCGTGATGGTGATCGGCGGCACCACCCGCGTCTGGGGCGCGCTGCTGGCCGGTCCGCTGATCGGCATCGCCGAGGTGCTGACCATCGCCTATGGCAGCTCGCAGGCGCGCGACCTCGTGGTCTACGGACTGATGATCCTCATTCTGCTGATCCGCCCGCAGGGCCTGCTCGGCGGCGCGCGAACCGACGTCGGGCAGCGCGTCTGATGTCGACCTATTACGCGGGCCTGTTCGCCGATGTGGGCATCCTGCTGCTCGGCGCCTTGAGTGTCTACATCATCCTCGCCACCGGCCAGCTTTCGCTCGGCAATGCCGGCTTCATGGGTGTGGGCGCCTACCTTGCATCCTATCTCACGGTGGAACTGCACTGGCCGATTACCGCGGCCTTGCTGGTGGCAGCCGGCGCGGCCGCCGTGATTGGCATCATCGTTGGATTTCCGGCACTGCGGCTGAAAGGCATCTACCTCGCCATGGCCACGCTTGGCTTTGGCGAGATGGTGCGGAGCTTCTTTCTGGTCTTCGAGCCGATGGGCGGCTCCGGCGGCTATCGTGGCATGCCGCACGTGTCGCTCTCTTACATTTGGCTATGGGCCGGTGGCGTCCTCCTCCTGGTTCTGGTGCTGGAGCGTTCGCGGCTGTGGCTCGAGATGCGCGCGATTCACGATGACGAAACCGCGGCCGGTCTCGTCGGGCTGAACACGACCGCGATCAAGATCGGCGCCTTCGGCTTTGGCGCAGCGGTGGCGGCGCTCTGCGGCGGGCTGTTCGCGCATCATTACGTCTATATCGAGCCGGGCAATTTCGGCTTCGATCGCTCGA